>VSNT01000005.1 GCA_009774465.1 Lachnospiraceae bacterium | reverse complement strand
CTACATTGCTTTATCAATTCTAAAAGATTATCTGATTTATAATTAAACAATTTTATAGCCTTATATTCGTCAGTTAACCTTAAGTCCGCCAGCATTTCATAAAGAACTGTTTTACCGGTACCGCTGTCTCCACCAACAAGAGTTATTCTATCATCAAACACTAAATCGTATGAAAACGGATCTGCTTTAAATGTAATATTCTTATAAATCATCTGCTTCTCTCCTTTCATACTCCTTGCTCCACCAAGCATTATATCCTTTGCTTCCAATCACTATATCTGAATCATTAAATCTTATTTTCGCATCATCCGGAATGTCAACAAGAGTTGGCCTTGACATATAAATCTTTATATTATCCATCGTAAAGATAATTTTAAGCACATTAGGACCACATTCCTCTACACACACCACTTTGTCAGGATGTTTAACAATATTAAGTAATGTCTTACAACCAGAAGACAGATTACGGATTGTGCCCAATCCATATTTTGTTTCAATGCGCTTATCTTTTATCAGCTTAGCCTCATCCACCTGCCAAATAAGATTTGTATCATTTTGGGACATTTCTTCATTACCTGTATTCAAATTGAAATACAAATCATTTTGAAGTATCCAGTCTTTTGAATCTTTTTTTTCTGTATATATATCAATCATTAAGTGTCACTCCTTTAAACAGACTTCATTCTTGATTACTGGTAATCTTTACATAAAATATCTAAAATCATATGGTCTATCATAGACCACTAAGTCCTGCTTAGCAATGATATAGCATTATAGCATAGTTTAGTGGATTCTTCCACAATACCAAGTGTATATTTTATTTACAAATAGCAGGGCTGAAGTGAAAAATTTATTTCCACTTCAGCCCTTTTTAAATGTTTTATTACTATTTACAATTGATTCCTATATTCATTAGCAGAAATCCCCACCTGTTTTTTAAACACTCTGGAAAAGTGTGCCATATCCAAAAATCCCACTTCATCTGCAATATCGCCGATTCGCAGTGCCGGATCTTTGAGCAGTTCCTTGGCTTTATTGATTCTGATTCCGTTTAATATTTCTGAAAAATTCTGTCCTAAATAACGATTTAAAAGCTTGCTTAAATGCCACTGGCTCACATAAACCTGGTCCGCCACATCAGATAATTTTAATTTTTCCCTGTAATTTTCTTCAATATAAGCCACCGCATTTTTTACAATAAAACTGCTGGCTGTACTGTCAATCAGTTCCTCTCCTGCTGGAGCATCAGCATCTTCTGTTTTACTGCTAAATGCCCCCCCTATTTTCGAATCTGTGCCTTTTTCACTTAATTGAACCTGTTCTTTTCCTGCACCAGCAAGCGTACTTTCTCTCCCTTTTTCCTCCTCATCTCTGCCCAGTTCTTTAAGCTTTCCAGTCATTGCTTCCAAAGCCTCCATCAGTTCATCCATCTTAGAAGGCTTTAACAGAAATCTTGCAACTCCCAGTCGAATTGCTTTCTGCGCATAATCAAAATCCCTGTATCCGGTTAGTATTGTAACCTGCGTATTGGGAAATTCAGACTTAATTGCCGCAATCATGGTAAGCCCATCCAGGCGCGGCATTTGAATATCAGTAAAAATAATATCCGGCTTTTCATTTCTGATCAGTGTAAGCCCTTCCTCTCCGCTGAAAGCCACTCCCACAACCTGGCACTGGAAATTTCCCCAATTAACGGTTTTTTTCAGTCCTTCCACGATAATTGGCTCGTCATCAATAATAACCACTTTGTACATAACATTCCCCCTCACATCTAAACAACAAATGCCAAAAGGAAGGCCGCCTTCGCTGCCTTCCCTAGCTGTCTTACTTAGCCCTTTACTGCTCCTGCCGTCATACCCTTTATTATGTATTTCTGCAGGAAAATATATACGATAAGTACCGGTACAACTACCAGTGTAACTGCCGCTGCCATCAAACCATAGTTGGTTCCCTCCTGAGAAGTCAATTCATTTAACAGTCTTGTGATTGCTCTCATTTCCGGTCTTCTTAAGAAGAACATCTGAGTAAACAAATCATTGTAGCTCCACAGGAAAGAAAAGATTGCTACTGTTGCAAAGGACGGTTTGGTAAGCGGTACTACTACTTTAAAGAAAATCTGGAATACATTACATCCTTCCAGGTATGCCGCCTCTTCCAATTCAATGGGAAGCCCGCGAATAAATCCTGTTAATACCACAATTGCAAAAGCAAGATTTCCTGCTATCTGAGGCAGAATCACGGAAAGCATTGTAAGCCCCCAACTGCTGGTATTGGTAATTCCCCATTTAGCTTCCATACTGAATACCGGAATAATAGTTGCAAATACTGGAAACATCATAGCTGCCATTACCATAGACTGCAGCGTCCCCTTTAATTTAAAGCTGTAGCGAACCAGTGCAAAGGAAGCCATACCTGCCAGAACAACCACTGACAGCGCAACTACCGTTGAAATAAAAATGCTGTTTCTATATGCCCCGAATATATTTAAATTGCCAAATGCCTTTTTGTAATTTGCAAGTGTAAACAATTCTCCTATAGGCAGTGAAAAGGAATTTGCCAGGATTTTATCTTTTGCCTTAAAAGAGTTTTGTATTACCCAGATAATAGGATATATTGTGGTAAGCGACCAAAAAATCAGTACAATATATATAAAAATGGAGGATACTTCAAATTTTTTCTTTTTCATTTTTTCCTTCCTCCTTTAATAGTCTTTCTCTTTGAAAATAACGTTTACGATCTTGGATGTTACAATACCAAGCACAACCAGCATAATTGCAAGCGTAGAACCATAATCCACATTTTTAGCTTCCATTGTCTGGTAATACATATAGGTACCAGTTAAGAAAGTGGTTTTCATAGGCATCCCCTTCGGGAACATGGTCCAGGGTAAATCGAATACCTTCAAGGCCCCGGTTACAGCCAGTACCACACAAGTACAAATAACATTATGCAGCAGAGGAAGTGAAATATATCTTACTCTCTGAAATCTTGTTGCCCCGTCAATTGAAGCCGATTCATAAAGCTCCTCAGAAATATTGTTTAGTCCTGTAATCAGTATTACAAAGTAAAACCCTACATACTGCCACATAACCGGCAGCATCATTGTAAATAATGCGAGCCCTTCTCCCTTCCAGTCGGTAAGACTCGTTTTACCCAATGATTCTAAAATTTGATTTAACATACCCTTGTCATAAAGGAAAATCAGGTTAAACATAAGACCTAATGCAGTTGCTGAAATTACGATAGGAAAGAAATATACCGTTCTGAAAAATTTAGCTCCTGCTTTAATATTATCTACTAAAAGTGCCAATATTAACGCAATTCCTACCTGACCTACAATTGTCACAACCGTCATAATCAATGTGTTTTTAAGTGATGTTAATACAACTGGATCCTGTATCAATTCTACATAATTTGTATACCAGGGATCATTCCATCTTCCGGTAGACTGCCCTAAATTCTTAATGTGCTGGAAGCTGTTTATGATATTCATGAAAAATGGATAAAACAGGTATACCAACATAAAAAGGAATGCCGGAAACAGGAAAACAATCAAAGGTTTTTTATTCTTATATATATTTGCGCCCATAACAGCTACCTCTCTTTGATAAATAGGGCCAGAGATTTTTGACCTCCGGCCCATTTGGTTTCAATATTACTTATTACTGTGCGTCCTGATATGCTTCAAGACCTTCTGCTACTGCATCAACTGCTGAAACTCTGCCAGTTACGATTTCAGGCATTCCGTCGAATGTAGATACTCTACAGTCACCCTGGAAGATATCCTGTACTGCTCCTGTTAAGGAAGTTGCGCCGGACATCATAGCCATAGCCTTAATCTGTAAAGGATTGAATACAGATTCGTCAACTGCAGGTGCACTCTTAAGTGCAGATGCTGTGTGCTGTGCAAAAACAGGTACTACTTCATCAGAAGTCATGTAAGATACGAAGCTTACTGCTGCTGCTCTCTTGTCAGGATCTTCCCAGGCCTTGGTTGTGATATAGTAACCCATTGAAAGACCGCCAACTAAATCAGTTGCTTTTCTGTCGCCCTGTCCAGGTACATAAGTTACATCAAATTTTGCAAGTTTTTCTGCATCAAGTGTGGAAGCATCTTCTGCGTCAGTCTGGCATGCATTTACGATACCGCCAACTTTCCAGGAACCATCAATTAAGAATGCTGCTTTTCCATCCATGAACATTGCAAATGTTTCGTCATCAGTTGCTGACAATGTGTTATCCGGGAAATATCCAGCTTCATATAAAGCCTTGATATCTTCCATACCTGCTACCCATGCCTGGCCCTGCTCGCTGTCTACAGAATCAGGAACATTTAAGTGAGTTGCCGGTGAGGTGTGATTAAAGATTGCAAACTCCCACCAGTAATGAGGTACATTGCCAAGTGCACATGCAATTGGTGCATAACCTGCATCTTTGATCTTCTGGCAGTCTGCCAGGAACATATCCCATGTGTAATCTGCGCCGGGCATTGAAACGCCTGCTGCGTCGAGAACTTCTGTGTTAACAAACATTGCCTCCCAGAATCCGTTTACAGGTACTGCATATTTCTTGCCATCTACTAATGAATCTACAATCAGATCATCATTCATGTTGCTTGCATAATCAGGATATTCTGCGCGGATATCGTCAATGGAAACTACCTTGCCTGCTTCAATAAAGCTGTTAGCGTCTGCTCCGTTGAAGAAGAACAATACATCCGGTTCTGAACCTGTCTCAAAGTCAGTGATAACTCTTGTCTTAAATGTTTCATCAGATGTAGCTGAAGTATCTGCTACTGTGTTGCCTGTTTCTGCGCACCATGCCTCAACTGCTGTTTTGAAGTTCTGTGCATTTCCGTCTTCACCTGCATATGTTGTTGTTACATTCAGTTCAACAGGATTGGCCTCTGCCGGTGCTTCCTCTTCAGGCGCTGCTGCTTCTTCAGGTGCTGCCGCTTCTTCCTGTGTTGTCTCTTCCGCCGGCTGATCATTACCGGTTTCTTTGCTTCCGCATGCTGCTAAAGAAAATACCATAGCAGATGCTAAAACGAGTGCTAAAACTCTTTTCTTCATACCTTTTGTTCCTCCCTTATTATTTGGTTTGAGATGTATGTGTGTGTTTCATCTGTACCTATCATATAATATTTAAGGCAGAAGGTTAATGACTAGAGTTGTGGTTATTTGTCTTTTATTGTCTTTCTGAATTGTCTATTTTGACTATAATTGTGCTGACTGTATGATTTTCATTGTTACTTTTGATGGTAAGTCCGCAGTCCGGGCCGCAAATCATTTTAATTCTCTTGTTAACATTGCGAATGCCAAGGCTTACAGAATGGATTTCTTTTGTATCAGTATTCAAAAGCTCCTCTATCTTACGTTTATCTTTCTCTGTCAGCATCCCGTTATTTACCACTTCAATGTAAAGCTTATCCTCCCTGGCAAATATGGAGATCTGCAGTTTTCCTCTCTTACGGAAATTCAGTCCATGCTCTATGGCATTTTCCAAAATAGGCTGTATAATCAGTCTGGGCACGCGGACATACAGATACCTCTCATCAATTTCCTTGGTCACCTCAAGCATTTCTCCAAAGCGCTGGGACATAATATATAAATAGGCATCTGCATATCCCATCTCCTCGGAAAGAGGAATCAACTGCTCACTTTTCCGGTTCATGGTACCCTCCATCATAGTGGAAAGGGCTTCTATCATTGCGCTGACTTTATAATTTCCCGCCATTCTCACTTCCCAGTTAATGATCTCCAGCGTATTATTTAGGAAGTGGGGATTAATCTGAGACTGCAGCGCCATAATATTGGCATCCCTCAGCGCCAGCTCCTCCAAATAAATTTTTTCAAACTGATATTTCAGCTTGTCTGACATGGCGTTAAAGGCTTCTCCCAGATCCGCCAGTTCTTCATGCTGGGCAATGGCTTCAACATGATACCCGTAATTTTCCTTTTCAATCTCCCGATATGCCATTCTCAAAGATTTAATTGGCCTGTTAACCCTTTGATGGAAAAATACGAAAATTATGATAATCAAAGGCACCATAAATGCAATCAACAGTCCAAGAAAATATTTCACAATTATGGTTTCACTCACAATTTTGGATTCATCAATGGATATAATGTATTCTACCCTGTGCTTGTCAATTTCAAGATACTTGTACACATAGGTGCCATCCTTCCCTTTATAATAAGCAGATCTCCCCATAGGTTTGCTGTTGCTTATATCTTCACGGGCATCTTCCTCATAAACATGAAAAATAGATATTCCATCTATAAATACATCTCCCCTGTCATACCCCCAGATTCCCTCAAGTCCTCCAAACACATTTTCCACATTCAGCTCCATTACAAGAACTGCAAAGGTACGAAATTCATTGGAACTGTCTACAATATTTCTTACCATATAAAGTCTGTTATTTATATTGACAAACGCAATTGCAGTGCCAAGCTCTTCGCTTATCCGCGCAATTTCTTCCTTCGCGTAAGTCTCATATGCAGTCACATTCGCATAAGTATTTACCCCCTGATAAGTAACGCAGTATTTATCAGGAGCATCAACAAAATATAAAAGCGTCATGTTAAAATACGGATTATAACGATATTGCTGCTGAATGAACAAACTGACTTCTCTATCCAGATACTGCTTGTCTCCATCCTTTAAATAATTTGCATAGCTTTGCTTAATCTGCGCCATATAAGAAGCATCCTTTGAATCACCTATTGCCAGATTTAAACGAATCTGGCAGATTTCAATGCTTTTGTCCGCGGATGTAATAATTGTATTTTTAACCTGGCTGTTCATCCTGTCCGATATAAAAAAGAATATAATAAAAAAGGTTAATAAAAGCGGCAAAAACCAGCATGTTACCAGCATCAGTATCATGCTCCACCGCAGTTCTTTCCTTTCTTTAATTCTCTCCATAAACGTACCCTTTCTCATTTCGTATTTTCCTTATATAAGTATAGCAGGAAAGAACTGCTGTGCGCAATCCTCTCCTGCTATTTTTCCTGCTTCGTTCAGCCATAAAATAATGATAAAGGTGCGTGAATACCCAGGGCTGAACTATTCCCACTGTTTCTTACAATCCTAAGAACTCCTCGTAAATCCTGCATACCTCCGCCGCCTGGGAAGCCTCCGGCATTTCACAGAAAATTCGAAGAAGGGGTTCCGTACCGGAAAACCTGGCTGTCACCCATCCGCCATTTTCAAAATAAACCTTGCTGCCATCCAGATAAGAAAATCTGTCTATCTTAAATGGAAGTTCAGGCAGCTTTTTATCCTCCAAAAGAACTTTCCTGATGCGGTCTTTCTTTTCCTGGTTAAATTTATAATCTCTCTCTTCCATATAAATCTTGCCGCATTCAGCTTCTATATCATTAAAAATCTGTGAAAGCTTCTTTCCTGTAACTGCGATCATCTCCACCAAAAGGGCGGCTGCGTAAATGCCATCTTTGCCTTTGATATGCCCCCGCACCGTAAGTCCGCCTGATGATTCGCCGCCGATTACCGCATTTGTTGCATACATTTTTGCAGAAATATGTTTAAATCCTACCGGCACCTCATAACATTTTTCTCCAAATTTTTCCGCCACCTTATCCAGCATATGAGTGGTACAGATATTGCGGACAACAGGCCCCTGCCAGCCTTTATATTTTACAAGATAATAATAAAGCAGTACTAAAATATCATTGGGATGCAAAAATCTTCCTGTATCGTCAATCACGCCGATTCTGTCCGCGTCCCCGTCGGTAGCTACGCCGATATCACATTTTTTATCCATCACATAATTTTGAAGCGTCCGAAGAGTGGATGCAGTAGGCGCCGGCAGCTTTCCTCCAAATAAAGTGTCATGTCTTTCATGAATAGTCTCCACATCACACCTTGCGGTAAGCAGAATCGTCTTTAAAGAAGTTTCACTTACCCCATACATGGGATCTAATGCCACCTTAAGTCCGGCTTCCCTGATTTTTTCCATATTTACTGCCGCAATGATGTTATCAAGATACTCATTTAAAGGGTAAATTTCCTTAATCAGTCCCTTTTCCAGCGCCTCTTCATACTCCATTTCTTCTGTGGGAATATCTGTTACATCCCTGATGTAGCTTTCAATATCTTCCGTCTGCTTTTCGTCTGCGTCCCGTCCTCCGGCTGTAAATACCTTAATTCCATTGTAAATCGCCGGATTATGGCTTGCGGTAATCATCATTCCATAAGGGAATTCATGCTTCATCACATAAAACATAACAAGGGGTGTAGGCGCTGACTTATTGATCAGGTAGGCTGTAATCCCTTCCTTTGCAAATACCTGCCCTGCCCACTGCATGGCTTCCTTGGAAAGAAATCTTCTGTCATAGCCAAGTACAATGCCCTTATCTGCCACTCCTTCCACACGCATCTTATCAACCAATGCCCTGGCTAATATCTGAATGTTTTCTTTGGTAAACTCATCTCCAATTACTGCTCTCCAACCACCTGTACCAAATTTAATCACTTTAATTACCTCCGTTTCCCATGATTATTTTTACCTGATGCTCCGTACCACTTTCCATTACAGGTATTTTTTCTACCTTTTCGCCATCAAGCCATATTTCCTTGACACCTTTCATCACACCATCAGGATTTTCCACCTGAATCCGGAATGTTGCTCCCCGCCACACTCTCTGCGCTTTAAAGCCCTTCCAGTCAGCAGGAATACACGGGTTGATCTCAAGATAATCCAGTTGAGGCTTGATTCCCAATATGTAACGGGTTGCGCTAAAATATGCCCAGCCGCCGGTTCCTGTCATAAAAGGATGTCTTGCTCGTCCGAATGCAGTATGGTCTTTTCCCATAACAAACTGACAGTAAGAATAAGGCTCCGCCTCCCGGATCTCAATCATATCATTTTGGTTATACGGGCACAGCGCATTATAAAGCTCCATTGCCCGGTCGCCTCTTCCCAGCTCACATTCCGCCGCCCATGCCCAGGGATTGGGATGAGAGAAGATTGCCCCATTTTCTTTTACGCCCGGATAAACCCTTGTAACAAATCCAATATCATCATCCGGCACTGTATAGGAAGGCGCATTCAACATGATTCCATAGGGAGTAAACAAATATTCCTTTACACTGTCCATTGCCTTCAATCCTTTTTCTCTGGAAGCTGCGCCGGACAAAACCGCCCATGCATTGGACTCTAAATGAACCTTGCCTTCTTTATCTTCCGAAGTACCGATTTTCTTTCCATTCTTTGTGATGCCTCTGATAAACCATTCTTTATCCCAAAGCTGCTCATCGCATACCTTCTTAACCTTATCCGCCATAACAGTGTATTTCTGCACATCCTCTTCTCTTCCAAGATATGCCGCAATCTGCAGGAAATTCTGCAATGCCCAGTAATGAAGGAAAGATACCATAGCGCTCTCGCCGCCGCCTAAATTCAGGCAGTCATTCCAGTCAGCCCGAAGGCCTTTACAGATTCCTGTCTGTCCCACCTGTTCATTGGAAAAATCAAGGATTCTGGTCATATGCTCATAAACAGTGCCTTCCCCGCCATCTGCATAAGTAATTACCTGATCAAGGAAATCCATATCCCCTGTTTCCTTCACAAATTCAACAATGGAGGAAACCAGCCATAATGCATCGTCTGAACATGCATCCTTAAGACCATGAATCATATTGCTCCTGTCAAACTCAGGAATTACGGTAGGTGATTTAAAAGGCTTCACTTCCGTATCCGGTTCAAACCACTCCGGCTGGAATAAATGCAGTCCGTAACCTGCGGATACCAGCCCCCGCAAAAGCTCTACAATCCTCTGGCGGCATTTTTCAGGATTGGAGTGCGGAATGGTCATGGCATCCTGCGCTGTATCCCTATAGCCAAGCCCGGTTCTTCCTCCCACTTCAATAAAGGAAGCAAATCTTGAAAACATAACATTAATTTCCGCCTGATATAAAGTCCATGTATTAATCAGGGTATTCATTCCCTGATTGGGCGTATCAATCTGGAGCTTTTCTATCTTTTTATTCCAATAGGCGCGCAGTTTTTCATAAACTCCATCCACTGCCTTAAAATCACTGTATTTTTCTCTGGCTTTTTTTCCGGCTGCCCGGTTTCCTTCCCCCAGAATAAATATAATTCTCTTTTCTTCACCGGGCTGTAACACAATATCCTTCTGCAAAGAGCCACAGTGGTTATTTCCTTTTTCAAAGGAGCCGCTGCATTTTCCGTTCATCACAGCCTGGGGATTATCTTCCGTGTGATAAAGGCCTAAAAACTTATCCCTTAAACAGTCAAATCCATCCGGTGTCTCGCTCATGGTAAAATACTGATATCCAAACTCTTCATAAAACAGATCGTGTTCTATGATTCCATCTTCATAGCTGCTTCCGGCACAGTATAAGCTCATCTGGAAATTCTGATTATCAATCATAATGTGGTGGAAAGAAAACTCACAGTAAGAAAACACCTGCAGCTTTCTGGGCACCTGGTCTTCATTTTTAATCTTCACATCCCATAATTCCAGATCATCCCCAATGGGAACGGAAAGTGTCTGGCTTGCTTTAATCTTACCATAATCACACTCATAAATGCTATAGGAAAGTCCATGTCTGCAGATATATTTTGCCTGATCCAGAGGTTTCCCCACCGGCTGCCATGAAATACTCCAATAGTCCCCGCTTTCTGCGTCCCTAAGATATACATAGTGGCCAGGACGGTCCATAGGCACTGCATTTCCGCGAAATCTGGTAACTCTATGATATTCGGGTGTTTTATAAAACATATAGCCGCCTGCAGTATGGTTTACTACCACACATGTATTTTCCACTCCCAGATAGTTTGTCCATGATGTAGGCAGATCCACCCTGTCAATTACATACTCTCTCCTGTCGTCATCAAAATGTCCGTATTGCATTTTTAAATACCTCCTCCTTCTTGGATACACGGATTATATACTAGTTTCATTATATCTTTGACTTGATTTTTCCGGTATTGCCATTCATGTGATAATTTGACTTTTTTTGTTCATTCCTCCGGTTATGAAAATTGATTTCTCATAAGTCACCAGTCAATTAACTATATTGTCAGGCAAAGTGTATATTCTGGTGATTTATGAATGGCATGGCTGCTACGATTTCCCTGCTCAGGTTCGAAATTTTCTCGAAATAAAAGGAAATTTGTGATAAAATAAGACAAATACATTTAAGGAGTGAATTATTATGGATAAAAAAGAACTTGCCATTTTCTATCACGATCAAAAATATAATTGCTGCCAGGCAGTAGCCTGCTGTTTTGCTGATGAAACAGGCATTGATAAGGAAACTTTATTTAAAGCAGGCGAAGCCTTCGGCCTTGGCATGGGCGGCATGGAGGGAACCTGCGGTGCACTGTCAGCAGGGGTTATGCTGGCAGGTTTTAAAAACAGTGACGGAAATCTAAGTGATCCTGCTACCAAAGCAGCTACTTATAAGCTTTCCAGGGAATTGGTAAAGCGGTTTCAGGAAAAAACAGGAAGTACCGTATGTAAAGAACTAAAGGGAATTGAAACAGGAAAAATGCTCTGCTCCTGCCCGGACTGCATCAAATGCGGGGTTGAGGTTGTTGAGGAAGTGCTGGGGTTGTAAGCTATGATCTTTCTGCCGCATATTTATCTTTTAATGAACTGGAAGCATGATCTTATTTTTGATTTTTTCTTTTCTATGTATGGTTCTGCTTCCTATCCATACATACGAATTGTTAATATGTTAACAAGCATTCTGCTTCTTTGCATTTACTTTGGAGTTTTATGCCTTTTGCATTTCATGCCTTCCGGGAAAAAACAGCCTTCCCATTCCGGCACGTATTCTAATTCCCTAGATGGGGAGAAGCTCTCCCCACGCCTTAAAATTATGGAAGGCGGCAGAAAAATCATACATCTCTGCTTCTGGGGTATTTTGGCACAGCCTTTTTTATACCTTTTCAGGCTGTACCTTTATCCTCTTTCTCATATAAGTGGAAGTCTTCTGCCTTCTCTTATCCTTGACGGGCTTTTGACTTTTCTTTTTTTCTATTATCTGGTTTTAAACGGAAGCATTCGTATTTTGTGCACCTGCCGCAGCCTTGGGGTATGGAAAAGAGTGCTCTTTTTCTGCTGGGTACTGATACCTGTTCTACACCTGTTTCCTTTAAAATACCTGCGCAGAAAAGCAAAGATCGAATATGATGCGGAATGCTGCCGCTTTGAAAACAGAAAACTGCGGGATGGAGCTATGCTCTGCGCTTCCAGGTATCCTATTATTATGCTTCATGGAATCGGCTTTCGGGATCTTCAATATTTTAATTACTGGGGACGAATTCCCAAAGAGCTGGTGCGAAATGGCGCTATTGTGTACTATGGCCATCAGGAGGCATGGGGAACCATTGAAAATAATGCTGCAATCATAAAAGAAACCATCCATAAAGTACTGGAAGAAAATCATTGTGATAAGGTAAATATCATTGCCCATTCCAAAGGCGGCCTGGACGCCCGCTACCTGATCAGCGGCCTTCATATGGAGGACCAGGTGGCATCTTTGACCACCATATCCACTCCCCACAGAGGTTCCGAACTTTTAAACATTTTAAATAAACTTCCGGATAGTATCTACCGAATGGTTTCTTCCCTGTTTGACTTAACCTACCGCCGGATGGGAGATCAGCATCCTGACTGTTACCATGCCAGCAAACAGCTTTCCTCCGAATTCTGTCAGGAATTTAATGAAAAATACCCTGATTCTCCTAAAGTTTACTATCAAAGCTATGCTTCCATTGTAAAGCATACCTTAGGGGACAACCTGTTAAGTATTCCAAATTTACTAATGTATCTGGCTGGTGCGCCTAAAAATGACGGTCTTGTCACCACGGAATCCGCCAAATGGGGAAATTTCAAAAAAACTTTTTCAAGCACGGGAAGACGGGGCATCTCCCACGGAGACATGATTGATTTGAAACGGGAAGATTATAAAGGGTTTGATGTAATTGAAGCTTATGTGGAAATCGTATCAGAACTGAAAGAAATGGGATTTTAACAATCACATTTCTGTTGCAGCAGTTCTTCTACAACTGCTCCTCTACAGCAGTTCGTTCACTGCCTTTTCCCAGCATTTTTCCGGAATCTGGGGCCAGTTGCAGAAGCCATTCTCCTGCCTGCAAAGTTCCATTGCCCTTGACAGCACCTGGGCATGACAAATGCTTCCATTTCGAAGCAACTGCTCCGTAACCCTGCACCAGCAGGGGGCTTTCACATCCAGCCCGCACTCATGCAATTCAAAAATTACTTTTTCCACATCATAGGAAAGACTGATAAATTCTTCTTTCCACCGCTTTTCCTTTTCATGTAATATCATAAACTGGGATTTTCCGCCGCTTAAAAGGGGCACTCCCACTGAACCGGGATTGAGCGCTGTTTTTCCCTTATACTCTATTTTATCCTGTACATGAGTATGTCCGCATAAAAGAAGTAAATTTTTCTCTCTGTCTATAATCTCACAGGTTTCCTTCCGGTCAGAAAACATATTATCATTTATTTTTTCAGGAGAACCATGACAGATCGTCACAGGCGGCATCTCCGGGAAAGTCAGTTCCCGCTTCATGGGAAGGCTTTCATAAAATGCAAAATCTTCAGAGGTTAAATGGCTGTATGTATAAAAAAGCGAACCTGTTGTGGAATCGTACTCTTTCCACTCCTGACCGCCGCCGGCACGATGATTTATCCAGTAGTCTTCTTTATTTCCCTTAATAAAGTAACAAGTATACTGCTCCTTCATCTGGTAAATTAACTTCATTGTCTTCTCGGGATAAGCCAGCTCTCCCAGATAATCCCCCAAAAAAAGAAAGGTTGTGATTCCCCGTTTTCGTGCATATGAAATGCACTCTGAAAGGGCTATATAATTTCCGTGAATATCCGATAATACCGCCAGTTCCATAGTGACTCCTTTTTCGATATTTACTCTCACTGCCATCTGCGCGCTTTGGCTGTCGCCTTGTGCAAAGAGATTACAAATGTTTTTCTCTCATTTTTTCAAGAGATTCCCTAAAGGGCGCTCTGGCGATTCCGTGTTCCGTCACTATGGCAGTAATCAGTTCATTGTCTGTCACATCAAAAGCAGGATTAAATACCTTTACCCCTTCTGGCGCCATACGCTCTTTATACCACATTTGCGTCACTTCCTCCGCCGGCCGCTGTTCAATCTCAATTTCTGCACCGGCAGGCGTATTAAAATCAATGGTAGACATGGGTGCGCATACATAAAAAGGCACTCCATACCGCTTTGCCACTGTTGCTACCACGCTTGTTCCGATCTTGTTAGCTGTATCTCCATTGGCTGCCACCCGGTCACATCCTACAAACACTGCATTTACCCAGCCATTTTTCATCACCATAGCAGACATATTGTCACAAATCAGCGTCACATCCACTCCGGCGCTTTTCAGCTCATAGGCGGTCAGCCTGGCCCCCTGTAAAAGCGGTCTGGTCTCATCTGCAAATACACGAAAATGATATCCCCGCTCCTGTCCCAAATAAATGGGAGCGGTGGCTGTCCCATATCTGCAGGTTGCAAGCTGCCCCGCATTACAGTGTGTCAGGATTCCATCCCCGGGCTTTACCAGAGACAAACCATTTTCACCAATTGCCTTGCAGACACGAATGTCTTCCTCCTTGATTTCTCTGGCTTCTCTGCCAAGAATCTCTATGATTTCAGGAACTGTTTTTCCTTCTTCACGGGCCTTTACGCATACCTGCTCCATTCTGTTTAAAGCCCAGGAAAGATTGACTGCAGTAGGTCTTGCAGAATTGAGATAGTCCTTCTGCTCCTTAAACTTTTCATAAAAGCAGTCAAAATCAATCTTCCCTGCTTCTGCCTGCTGCCTGGCAATTTCTTTGGCCAAAATATAAATTCCCATAGCGGCTGCCACGCCGATAGCAGGCGCTCCACGCACCTTTAGCAGATAAATGGCATCCCAGATTTCCTGAGCGGTATGGAGCCTTATCATTTGCGTTTTTCCGGGTAGTCTGGTTTGGTCAATGATTATGACGCTGTTGTCATTATCGTCCAAAGCTACTGTTTCATATTCCATAATGTTTTTGTTCATTTCTATGGGTTCCTTTCCTGGGACTATATCTTATCATTTTTTTCGATTTTATTATATAGTTTTTAACTTTGGCTTATCAACAGGTTTTTATTATATTTTTCAAAAATAGTTGCTATTTTTTCATAATCTGAGTATACTATATATAGGTTAACGCATTTGCTTAACAGAAGGTATATCTCGACCTTTAACAGAGACAGTTATAAGCGGGCATATCTCAGCCCCAAGCGAGACAGTTACAAGTGAGCGTTTCGCCGCTCAAAGTGCGAATTTAACAGTGAGGCGGATTTTCCGCCTCATTTTTACAACAGGAGTTAGAAGAAATGTTCAAAAAATTCAAATCAAATTCGCACTAGCCCCATTGTTATTTCTCATTTTTTCTGTTATCCATCACTTCCCGCACAGAAAAAACAACGCATACCAGCACTGCAAGCAAAGATACCATCCGGTCAATTCTTGCATTGATTTGCTTTCTTCTTTTTATTTTCTGCTTTATCTTTTTCTTTTCCAGCTTTCTTTGTGCTTTCTCCTGTTTTGACGTTTGTGTCATATTTAACCCATGCCTTTCCCGCTCTGCCTGTGCACTTTGCGAACCACCCTTACGTTAGCAACGGACGCTGCGCTTTACGCACATCCAGAACATTCTTTCCTTCTCACATAGTAAGCTCTGCATATTCTCCCTTACAGGCCTTAAGAAAATCCTCCGGCTTCAGCTCAATTTGCGAACCAATCCTGCCGCCGCTGACAAAAATTTTGTCCTTATCTCTTGCTGACTCATCCAGTCTGGTCACATATTGTTTTTTCATGCCAATGGCAGTGCAGCCACCTCTAATATATCCGGTCACCTGATTGATGTCTTTTACATGAATCATGGATACGGATTTTTCCCCTACTGACTTTGCTGCTTTCTTTAAATCCAACTCCCCTGCAACAGGAATTACAAACACAAAATAGTTTTTACTGCTTCCTATTGTCACCAGGGTTTTGTATACCTTTTCATAAGGCAGAAAAAGCATGTCAGCAATCTGCATGCCATCGGTAAATTCTTCGCATTCATAGGTGTGACAGGTAAATGATATCTTTTCCCTTTCCAGAATGCGCATTGCGTTGGTTTTTATTTCTTTGTTTTTAGCCATTTTCTCCTCCATCCGGAGCTGATTTTGCGAAAGTCTCAATCCAAATTTCAAATTTTGCTCTGCGATATTGTGTTTGCGGCTCCCACAAACTCGTGGTTGAAAATCAGTCAATTGCTTTTATCCCCTGTTCAGACAATTTCCTGAGATTTTCCAGCATATTATTCAATATTTCAGGAGAATGCCCTTCCCATTTGATTACTTCAGCCACAATCTTTAGAGGGTGTTTTGATCGATACGATTTTGTTGGATTTCCTGGAAATTTCCTGTCTGTAACATTCGGATCATCTTCAAAATCACCTGTTGGCTCGACAACATATATCCTTTCCTCCCCTTCTCCCTCTGCCAGTTCCGCTCCCCAAATTGCCGCATCCAAAGTCCCGGCAAAATAAACATATTTGGATTTTCTATCATCATTATAATTCTTTTTCTTTCCTGTAACTATCAAATCGCCCATTTTCAAATCTGCTCTTGTCCCATGAAAAAAAGAGCCCCGGCTAAATACTGTTTTTTCACTCATCTTTTTTCTCCTTAACCAATTTTGTTTTTCCAGTTTTACAAACATTTTCAATGGATACACGATTCCAAAAAAGTGAATTTTTATTCATAATAATTGATTCAGTTCAGAAAGCAGCCTTTGCTTCATATCTGCCAGTTGACCTTCATCCGGGCGGTTGTCATCACAATATATCTTTTCCATAGGATAGCACCAGATGGGACCTTTCCCATTGTTTCCATAATTTTCTATATCGCCACCCACTCTTGGATATATATGCCAATGGAGATGTGTATCACCATTTCCCAGTAATTCATAATTTATTTTTTCGGGAGTAAAGGCTTTAAAGACAGCTTCTGCTACAATTGACATTTCTTCAAGAAACTTTAATCTTTCCGCCTGTTCAAGATGAAACAGCTCTGTTTTGTGCCCATGCTCCTTGTAAAGAAAAAGAGTGTAGCCATAAAAATGCTGATGATCTCCAATCACAACATACCCGGTTTCCAATTCTTTTACAAAATAAGGATTTGTCCCCTTTTTTATCATTTCAATTCTATCGCATACTATACACACATCTGTACCTCCCCAAGTAAGATCGACAACGCGGCATAAGAAGATTTATCCGAGTCATCTGCAAAGTTAGTTCTTAACAATTCCCAAAGTTTTATAAAATTATAACACATTGTCAGGAATCTGCGCAAAATTTTTCCCCTGCAGCATACCTGTCTGTCAGGCCGCTGCAGGGGAAATCCATTTTACGTTACACTTCCGCCAACCGCAAACGTTCAATAATACTTTTTTTACACAATGCATGGTAACAGCTCACCGGAAGGATAACTGACAAAAGTCCGATAACAGGAATGCTGATCGCCAGCGGGAGTACATGAAATCCCCATACAAAATAGGACATATTTTTCCCAAATAAATAAACCAGTCCATAGCTGACCACATTTCCAAAGGTTGCCGCAATTCCCAGCGTCCATACTCCATACAGAATTCCTTCCATTATCAGCATCTGCTCAAGCTGCTTTCCAGTCATTCCCACCGCCTGCATCATGGCAAACTCCTGTTTTCTTGTAAGAATACCTGTTATCATGGCATTGATTAAATTCAGTATGCCAATCAGCCCAAGAATCAATCCAAGCAAACCGCCTATCACTCCAAACAGTCTGTTTTCCGCTGCAAACTCTTTTCTTAAGGTTTCCTTGGTGCTTAATACAAGCTCCGGATATTCCGTATTAAGCAGCTCCTGTATTTGAGTTATTACCTGCTCCTCTTTTTCTTCATCCACATCAATACTGGCATGTAACGCGCCCTCTACGTCATAAAGTTCCTCAAAATCTTTGTCACATAAAAGCAGACTGATTCCTCCCAAAACAATGCTGCGTGTGCCAATGGAATAAGGAAGCTGGGCAACTGCAGCAATCTCCACCTCTTTGCCAGGCGTGTCTTTGCTGCCCCCCAGAACCATTTTATCTCCAATTGAAGCATAGTTTTTCGAAAAATGGTCTACCAGTAAAACCGCAGTTCCGCCCTGCTCAAATTTTTCCTTATCAAAGGTCCCTTCCCAGGATTCCAGATAAGAATACATGTCTTCCGAGATGTGAAAGGCATTTGCCGGTATTTGACCGGTTTCCTTTAATTCTCCAATCATCTCTTTCACTCCCATACGCTCCGGCATTTCCGACTCAAAATAATGAATAAATCGTTCCATTGTTTCATCCTCAATTGCTGCCATATCCGCCCTGTTTTCTATGGTCTGCACATCATTTACGCCGGGGATTTTTTCTATGGCCGAAACAACTTCCGGCGTTACCGCCTTATAGTCCTGCCAATTTGTCGAAAGATCCAGCATGGAATAATGGCTGACCTGCATATCGGCAAGCAGATAATCTTTCACATACTCATCAAAAGAAAATCCTTTTACCAGCGCATAAGTGGCATTTAAGAGGATGAGACTTAAGGATAAAGATGCAATCACTGCTGCCGCCTTCTTTTTATTTCTTCCCATATTGGCAGCCGCCATATGAAACATGGAAATCCTCGACGCCTTTTTCTCTTTCTTCTTATAGGTGATACTTTCCACGTAACGCACCGCCTCTATGGGCGACACCTTTGTTGCCAGATGACAGGGTTTGATACAGCTTACATATACCACTGCCAGTGAAAACAACGCCGCACCAATAAAAATCCAGGGATTTAAGGATATATTCGTAACTCCGTCTGTCGCTGTGGCGTTATAAACCGCAGGCATCACTCCCCTTCCCACAAACCATCCGGTCAAAAGTCCAATGGGGATTCCCACTGCTGAAAGCATAAGCGCCTGTGTACGCACCATGCGCCGAAGCTGTCTGCCAGTGGCACCTATGGTCTTTAAAAGTCCATAATAGCGGATATCAATGGTAACATTAATGTAAAAGATATTATAAATAATCAAATATCCTGACAGAAGAATTAAAAACAGCAGTCCCATTCCCAAAAGCAGCGTAAATCCATCTATTCTGGCTGTTCCATACGCCCAGTTCACGCTGATTCGCAGCTCATCCTCATTAAAGCCTGCCCGTCTGGTAAGCGCTTCCATTTGAGACTCTATATCAAAAGAGGAATCAAAGTTAATTCCTGCCTGCAAAGTACCTGTCGGCTGATAAAGTCCTTTTTCTTTCATACGCTGATTATAATTTTCTGACAAAAGATAAATGTTTTCATCCAGCCATTCTCTGGACACCCAAAACTCCTGTGCATGGGAAGCATCATTGGAGTACCAGAAGCCGCTTAAGATAAATTCTTCTTCAAAAACAACTTCCTTTCCCTCTGCATCATAACTGGTAATGGAAATATTCACCTTTTCCCCTACTTTAAGCGGTACGCCAAGGGCTTCCAGCACTTTGGAGCTGGCAGCGCACTCATTCCTTTTTTCCGGCATTTTTCCTTCTTCCGGATAACTGAAACTCCACTTTGCCTGCTGGTCTTCGCTAAAACGCACTTCTGTCTGAATTCCATTTAATTCAGGATTACTTCCAAATCCGGCAATAATATCACAACTGATTTCCTTATAGCCGCCTGCTGCTTTCACTCTTTCATATTCTTCCAGAGACAAATATTTATAGCCTCCGTGCGCGCTGGTTCCCACCTGCCGCATAGTTGCCTCCTCCAGAGAGCTCATCATGGAACTGCCTGCGGTAAACAGTGCGGTAAAAAGCACTGTCGTAAGCCCGATAGCCAATACTGCAATCAGATTCTTCCACCGTTTTTCCTTCATCGTTCTAAAGGAAAGAACCCGGATAATTTTTTTATTAGATACGTTTCTCATGACCGGCCTCCCTCTGTCACAATCTTTCCATCCTCAATTCTGATGATTCTGTCGGCAAGCTGTGCAATCTCTTCATTATGGGTAATCATTACAATGGTCTGTTCAAATTTCCTGGCTGTCACTTTTAAAAGCCCCAATACGTCCTGACTGGTGCTGGTGTCCAGATTTCCCGTAGGCTCATCCGCCAGAATAATTGCCGGCTTTGCTGCCAGCGCCCTTGCAATGGCAACTCTCTGCTGCTGTCCTCCCGAAAGCTGGGAAGGAAGTGCATTCACCTTACTTTCCAGTCCCAATGTCTTTATGATCCGGTTAATATAATCCTGATCAATCCGATTTCCATCAAGTTGAATGGGGAACACGATATTTTCATAAACATTTAAAACTGGAACAAGATTATAACTTTGAAAGACGAACCCGATCTTTCTGCGCCGGAAAATCGCAAGCGCTTCCTCTTTTAATGTGGAAATGTCTCTGCCATCCACAAACACGCTGCCCTCGGTAGGATAATCCAATCCTCCCAGCATATGGAGCAGCGTGGATTTACCGCTTCCACTTGTTCCCACTATGGAAACAAACTCTCCCTGCTCCACCTTTAGATTTACGTTATCCAAAGCTTTCACAAGGCTCTCTCCCTCGCCATAATGTTTTTTCAGTCCTTTTGTTTCCAAAATAGTCATCTAAAATAACCTGCCTTTCTGCGTAACCTGCCCATTTTCATCTGCTTTCTACTTTTACTATAGCAGGTAAGTCTTTCTGCCTTCTTTCTGAAATCTAACAGTTTCGCAAGAATCCTGTGATTTACTTAATAATGAAAGGTGCCGAATAATCATCTGATTTTACGACACCTTTTATTATCTCTCATTCTTTATCATATAAAAAGAAAAAGTACTTCCTTTCCCACATCCTGACTTTACCTTTAAATAACCGCTTTGTCTTTCTGCAATTTCCCTTGCCAGATACAGACCGATTCCAACGCCTTTCATCTGTGCCACTTCCTTACTTCTGTAAAAACGCTGGAAAATTTTAGCCTGCTCTTCTTCCCTGATTCCCATGCCCTGATCAGTTACACTTACTGTAGCAAACATCTCATATTCTGTGACTGAAATTTGTATCTCACTACCGGATGGACTGTATTTCACTGCATTGTCAAGCAGATTGCCGATTGCCTCCTCCGTCCATTTTCTGTCAAAACAGGCCTGCACATCTGTATCATTCAATATGATTTTAATCTGTTTTTTTGCGGCTTCCTCCTGCATCACATTTACCACTGCAAGAAGCATTGGCATAATAGGCTGACGCACCGGATGCAGCATAAGCACTTCATTTTCAAGACGGGAGGTTTTTATCAAAGATTGTATAAGGAAATCAAGCTTTTCCGACTGTTCTCTGATTGCCTGGATCATAGAAATAAGCTCGGGATCTTTCTCCTTTTCCTCCAAAAGCTGAGAATACAGTATTATATTGGACAGCGGCGTTTTGGTCTGATGGGAAATATCGGAAATAAGGCTTTTAATCCTGCCCTGCTCCTCCAAAAGCTTTTGCCTTGCGCTCATCTGGGAGGACAAAAAACGCCTCCATTTCACTTCCAGCCTTGAAAGCCTGCTCTCATTATAATCCCCTTCATGAAAGCGTCCATCTAACGCGTCATCCAGCATAGCTTCAAGTTTCGCCATCGTTCCGAAAGGAATTTTCTTATCCTTCTCTTTCTCCTTATGCCTTCCAAACATATCCTTTCCCATACACCGTCTGTAAATGTCCTTCTCCATCTTCTTTTAGTTTACTGCGCAGCCTGTTCACAGTAACAGACAGCGCATTTTCATCCACAAATTCCGCATCCTCCGTCCAAATCCGGTCAATCAGTTTATCTCTGGTAAGTATCCTGTTCTTATTTTCCACCAGAAGCTGCAGAAGCTTTAATTCCGTCTTACTTAAAATAATTTCTTCCTCTTTCTTTTTCACCTGCATCTGTTCAAAGGAAAAGCAAAAGTCTCCAAATTGATAAACCCTGGACTCACCTTTTCCTGCATTTTTCAAAGCCTTGTCAATCCTTGCCCGAAGCACCATGAGGCTGAAAGGCTTGGTAATATAATCCTCAGCGCCAAGCTCTAACCCCCGTACTTCATCCATTTCAAGATCATTGGCTGTCAATATAATCACCGGCTCACTGCCTTTGCTCTTTATTTCCTTAAGCAGGTCATATCCGCTCCCGTCCGGCAAATTAAGATCAAGAAGAATCAGGTCAAACTCTTCCATTCCTGCAAGCGCATCCCTGGCCCCGGCAATACTTTCGCATAGGACAAAAGAAAAATCCTCTCTCTTTAATGCAAGCTCAATTCCTTCCCGCAGTCCTTTATCATCCTCTACAATTAATATTCTTTTCACTGTTTTTCACCTTAATTATTTTCTATCGCTCTCAATAAATTCACACAGTAATCTGACATATGGATATCCCCCTTCGGCATCTTTTACATTTTCATATCCTGCATGATAATAACCTTCTATTACCTGATAATTAATCTGGGATTTCTCATATCCATGTGTTTCCATCGTTCTTATTAATAATTCATTTTGCTCTCGTCTGCCCACAATATCCTGATCTGAAATAAGAATCAAAAACCTCTGCTTCCGTTCAACCGTCCTTTTCCCTTCCAAGTAATAAATCGGCGCTGCTTCATCAACACGAACTGAGCGAGGATCCTGTCCCCTCTCTTTCAAAATATTGTAA
Source organism: Lachnospiraceae bacterium (assembly GCA_009774465.1). GTDB lineage: Bacteria > Bacillota > Clostridia > Lachnospirales > Lachnospiraceae > Suilimivivens. The sequence goes on along the minus strand of VSNT01000005.1, from coordinate 34,570 downwards.
TGAACAGTAGGCTGCCCTGCATCAAAAATATAGCCTGAAATCTGATTCTCGCTTACGTCATATCCTGCCAGAAATCCCGGTTGGAAATGAAGCATCATCGATAAATATGCTCCGGCTGAAATTCCTCCGATAAATATCTGGTCAAATATGATATATTCCTTAATATGTTTCAGACTCCATGCCACAGCTTTCGCGGCATCTTCTATATACTGGGGGTATATTACATCAGGATACATACGATAATTTGCACTCACTATTGCAATACCACAAGCGGCGAGCTCATTGCATATAATGCTGTCGTCAGTTTTATCCCCATTTTCAAGTCCGCCTCCATGAAAAAAGATCAGCAGCGTTTTACATTTTTCCGTTTCAGGAAGGTAAAGATCCAACATCCCTGCCTTCCCTACATTTTCCCGGTAAACCAAATTTTCTATCGTCCGCACCTTACCCATGTCTTTCCCCTTTCCATCTGTTTCCATTATTATATCTGATATCATCTGCTATAAGCAATTGCCAATTAAAATTGTACATGCATTTAAATCGAAAAATAATGTTTTGTTGCGCATGCCTGCCCGGTATGCTATATTAAAATAACCAGCCAAAAGTGAAAAAATTTCATCCGGAAAGAAGTGATTCCATGACAAATTATGAAAAAGCCATTGCCTTATGGCAGCAGAAAAAAATAACAACAGATGCCGAATTGTCAGAAGTTTTAAATGGGCATAGTATTTTATTTGCATATCATTCCGGTAAAATAGAAAATGCCAATATTACCTATCAGGATACGAGAGAAATTTTTGATCATGATGGTGTCACGTCTTACACCGGCGACCTGCGAACACTGTTTGAAATTCGCAATTCCAAAGAAGCCTATGAATTTTTCCTGACATCCTTCCATGCAAAAAGCTCTCTTAATGAAACTTTTATAAAAGAATTGCAACGACTTCTGACACAAAACACCTACGACATCCGCAGGTGGAAGCTTGGCGAACGTCCTGGCGAATATAAACATCATGACTATGTTACCGGAAGAAATGAAATTGGTGCTGCAGCGGAAGATGTTCAGGAGGAACTCTCTGAATTACTAAAGGAGCTGGAAGATATACCGGCCCGAAACGCTTTAACTGCTGCTGCATATTTTCATGCCAAGTTTGAGAATATCCATCCATTTGCAGATGGAAATGGGCGTACCGGGCGGCTTGCAATGAACTATTTTCTTGTCATGCACAATCACCCGCCCATCACCATTCACGCAGAAGACCGTAAAGAGTATTACGCCGCACTGGAAGCATGGGACACTATGCAGAACCTTGACCTGCTTCGTGATTTTTTAAAAATCCAGACTGAAAAAACATGGGAAAAGCAAATTATGCGTACTGAAAAAAGAATGTAAAAATCACATCCTCGCCCCCATAAGGCTGCTGGAAGAATACCGCCGCAGCCCCCGATAAAATACCGTTACTGCCGCTGCTGTGAGCAGAAGCGTATACCCCAGCACCACAAACAGCCTTGCTCTGTCAAAATCCATCATAATGTGTACCGGAAGATAAATTGACATACCCACCGGAATCACGCTGTAAAGCACAAACCTGACTACACCCTTAAAGATTCCATCCGGGTAAGTGGAAAAACTGGTCATGCTGCCCACCATATGGGTTCCAAACATTTCCGCGCGAATAAGCCAGAAGGACAGACTTCCCATCAGCAATGCAAATGCAGTTACAATCGCCGCCCCGGTCACTGTAAACAATAAAAACAGGAAAAACCGCTTCACGCTGAAACAGAAAATGCACATAATCAGCAATCCATAGAGAAAATCTCCAATGGCTGAGGTATCTGTTCCGGAAGTCATCACGCCAAGCAGTACATTCTTGGGCTGCACAAGGTACGCGTCCAGCTTGCCGCTCACAATCAAATCCGGCAGTGAAAATACCCTTGCAAACAAAATGTGGGATAAGCCGAAGCTGCTGGCAGCAAGCCCCCACAGCAGCATAATTTCACGCATGGTGTACCCACCCACATTATCCTTAAGACGTAACAAAATAATCCATTGTATGATAAAGGTGGCATTGTTTAACATCATAAATAAAATATTGGTCAGAAATGTAACCTTATTCAGCATTTCACGCATAATATTATATTTAACAGAAAGTGCGCATACCCGAATCTGATTTTTAACCGCCATTAACATACAGCTTCCTCCCTCCCTTTTCATAAAGCAAAAACAATATTCCGCATCCAGCCCCGAGATAAACCATCTGCACCAGCAAAATCTCCAAATACTTCTCCATACTGAAGTCCACAATCAGCTTTGCCGGCCCATAGCAGACTGTATAGATGGGCGTCAGCTTTATTACAGGCTGTAACGCTGCCGGAAAAATTTCAATGGGAAAAATCGTTCCCACCACCAGAATCAGCTTATCATACAGCCACTGAAAAGGATTGGAATCCTCAATCCAAAAGGAAAACATACTGATGCAAAGTTTTAATACTCCATGAATGGTCACTCCTGCCAAGACGCAGGGAACTGCCAGCAAAAGCGTGGTTACGTGGAAATTGGGAATCCGTCCCACCATTGTCAATCCGATTACTGCTGTAGCCATCGCATACATGGGAAGTTGTATATTCCATTCCCCCGTATATTTTGCAAGAACATACAGAGGATAACGATAAGGTTTATTTACCAGATATGCAATGTTTCCGCCCCGGATGTCTGCGGCCGCCTGCCGGGTTATGGTTGCTGAGCGGGCGCCAAACCATATCATTTCCGTAATCATAACATACCATATCATCTGCTCCTTCGTATATCCTGCTATCAAGTCGTCAGGTGATGCATACATGTAATCCCAAAGACTGATAAACACAAAAATAATAATGAGAAAACTGATAAACCCCATTGCAATATTGGCAGCATATTGCAGATTTTCCATCAAAACCGAGCGATATATAACCGCATATTTTCTCATAAACTTTCCGTCCTTTCTTTTGATCTGTATATTTCCATAATAATATCCTCCAAAGGAATATTGGAAATATTAATATCTTCCACATATTCTGCGTCAATACTGCGGAGTGCATCATTGATCTTCATTACCGAAGTATCCACCTCAAGCTTAATGTGGCCGCCTTTCCTCTTAAGTATCGTTATTCCCTTTCTCTCCGGAAGTACTGCCTCCTCCTGCAGTTTTACCTCCACAATTTTCTTATTCAGATAATGGTATTTTAAATGCTCCATAGAATCATCCATTACAATCTGGCCGGAATTTACAATAACAATACGCTTACAGAGCTTTTCAATATCGCCAACGTCATGGCTGGTTAAAAAGATTGTCGTATTAAGTTCCCTGTTCATCTGCTTAATCAGCCCACGGATATTTTCCTTCACAACCACGTCAAGACCGATTGTAGGCTCGTCTAAAAACAATACCTTTGGCTTATGAATCAGCGACGCTACAATCTCGCAGCGGATACGCTGCCCCAGTGAAAGATTCCGCACCGGCGTATTGATAAAATCCGCAAGCTCAAAGATTTCGGCAAGCTCTGCGATACGCCTTTCTATCTCACCTCCTGAAAGGTCATAAATGGCACCAAAGAAACGGAAATTGTCATAGGGCGTCAGGTGCGTCCAGAGCTGTTCCTTTTGTCCAAACACAGTACCAATCTGATAAGCAAGCTGCTTTCTTTTTTTCACCGGATCGATACCAAGCACCTCTATTCTGCCGCCATCAGGATACAAAATACCTGTCAGCATCTTGATTGTGGTACTTTTTCCGGCGCCATTAGGCCCGATAAAGGCAAGAACTTCTCCTTTCTCCACGCCAAAGGAAATTCCATCAACCGCCTTGATTTCTTCTGTCTGCGGATGCAAAATGGCTTTGATACTGCCCTTCATCCCCTTTTCCTTCTGCTTTACTTTGAAATTTTTGGATAATTCCTCTGCTTCAATTACCTTCATTATCTGTCCCTCCTGTCAACAACTTCATCTGTGCGCCCCTGCGCATAAAAAAAGAAGCCTTCATGTTACACACATCTAAATGCATATACCATGCGGCTTCTATCTATCACAATCATCCCGATTACCGCATAGCCAAATAAGACTTTTCATCCTATGGCCATGCGTCCTGCCGGTTGTTTACCGGTATCCGGCTGTGGCCTTAAACTGAAAAATCTGAAACTGCTGCATAATAGAAATGACTAGTACGTTGCTGCGAATAAACATATCACTAATCTCCTTCATTCAAATTTCTGAATTTTACATAGTGTATCACAAGATTTCCTAAAGGGCAAGGATTTTTTATAAATTGCTTTTTACGAAAGAAAATTGTGTTTAGTTGCAAAAACCTATTGCAAAGGGAATAGCCAACATGGAAATAAAGCGTGATTTTTATTTGGAAAAACTGATTAAAAGTAACGCTGCCTGACGTCCAGAAACAGTGAAAGGCCAAATCAGTCGGCAAAATTTTGAAAATCATACTCGTACAAAACTTCTGCTTCCAAACTGCGATGGTATTCTGCATCACAATAATATTGGGCAGCGTCAAATTCAGAGACGGAACCATCATAAAAATAATCTATGTTATAGGCGCCATATAATCCCAGATCTTTTATTATCTTTTCTACCCTTTCTGCTGTCTGTTCCCATACCTCTTCCGAGATACGGTCTCCGGCCAAATAAATCCCTGTCCAAGGAGACCAGGGATGCAGCGGCTTGTCTCCATTAACAATCTCTTCAATGGTCAGATTCTCGTCATATTCAATGCCCCTTGCACATGAGATAACAGAATAGGTGCCTAAAAGTGTGGGAACGCTGTCTATACATTGATTATATATGTAATCATCATATGCTTCCCTTATAATGTATCCATAAAAGTTATCTTCGCAGAACAATTCTTCTTCCTCATAAAGATGAAGGTCAAACCAGGCATCCGTGCTTTCTTCCCTGAATTGGAAAGTTGCATATGTGTTCAACTTATTAATCGGTGTGCCTGACTCAATTTTAAAATCGTAACTCGGATACTTTTCATTCAGGTAATTTAAAGCAAACCTGTAATGCATAAGCATTCTTTTCTGGTAGGAATAAAGCAGACTTTTCTCTATCCGTTCCTCATCTACATAAATACCTTTTAAAAACTGCTTTTCTTCATCCGTCATTTCGTAATCTTCGTCTGCAAAATCTTTCTCCGCCTGCACTGATGAATTATTATATCCGGCACAGCCGCCTGAAAAAAACATCATTACTGCAAAGATACACAGCCAGTTTACACCTTTTTTAAGCATATTCTCCCCCTCATACATATAGTTATGGTAAATAAAAAAGCACTATTGACATAACGCCAAAAAAAATCAGATAAAGAACCGCCGACAGGATAGAAGAAATTCCAATTTTTAAACCAGGCCCCTTTTCTCCTGTATGCGCCATATCCGGTGAAAAGGGATTGTAATAGATTGGCGCTGAAGAATTCAGTGGATGTAATTTTGCACTATATCCCCTGACTGTATATGCTCGTCCATTTACAAAATACTGAAAGCAGGGCACCCGAAAATACCTGCGGTATGTAGAGCCATTACCATATTGTCCGTACCGGCGGCTACTCTTAATTATCTTGATGACTTTTCCTGTTGTTTGACAGGTACACAATTCGTTCCTCTTTTGAGTCTTATAATAGGTCACTATACAAATAATTCCTATAATAGTAAAAAGGACAGGGAAAAAATAAAAGAAAAGCAAAAGTACAATCATCCTGCAACCTCCTTTAGCACTCACTGCCAATCAGCACTTTCTTTCCACAAAAAGCAAATCCGTACTTCCGAATACGTTTTTCCGGTATCCCCTTTGCCACAAGAGCCGCCTGATAATTTTTCTCCCTGATCTGATTTAAGGCTTCCTGTACCGTATCGGAAAGCTCCTTTTCCTCTGTATCCTGCACTTTGAATTCTATAACGATGGCATCGTTGATGATGGCATCTTTCATCCTTCGAGGCTCCAATATCACATCATACCTTCCAAAGCCGCTCTCCCTGTTGGAGGTGATGCTATATCTGTCTGTCAATTCCACCATCAGTCCCAGCACAAATCCATGATAAAAGCGTTCCGGCTCCGCTCCCGAAGAACTCCTTCCCGTATCAAAGTAACTAAACATTTCCACTGTCACTTTATTCATATAGTTGTTCATTGCTTTCAGATCATTCAGCAGCAACGCCTTAATAAAATCGTTATAGTCCGCCCTCACGCTGCCAAACCATTTCCTGATCATATTTCGGAACATCACCTTTACTTCAAAGTTGGTCAGTTCCAGTTCATAGTCTTCTCTCCACTCGCCAAATTCAGAAGTATAGGCTTCATACTTTTTCACCTTCATATAACCGCTGGCAAGCAAAAGACTCCAAAGGGCCTGTTCACTTCCATCTAACAGGTCATATACAATCTGTTCGTCAATTTCTGTCCGGATGGATTCCCCCTGCAGCAGACGCTCAAAGGTCTCCTTGATATTCCTGCTGCCCTCACGCACCAGCTTTCCCACAAGACTGTTGGAACTGGTGTTTGCCCAGTAGGCACCTACTTTTCCTTTATCAATAAAATTGATAATAGACCAGGGATTGTAAATATCCCTGCAATTACCGAACCTAAATCCGTCATACCAGTCTTTTACCAATTGCTTTTGATCTGAAAGCCCGAATTCATCCAGCGCTGCAAAAACCTCTTCTTCCGTAAAACCAAAGCTGCCTGCATATTTCTCCGAAGTAGTAGTCACCACCTCAAGATTATTCAAATCTGAAAAAATACTTTCTTTACTGATTCTTGTAATCCCTGTCATAAGCGCCCGTTCCAGATAGGGATTGGTCTTGAATGTGGCATTAAAGAGACTTCTTATAAATGCCACCATTTCACTCCAGTATCCGTTCACATAGGCTTCCTGCATAGGAGTGTCATATTCATCCAAAAGGATAATTACCTTTTTCCCATAATATCTGCCAAGGAAGCCGGCCAATGACCGTAAAGCTACCGAAGCCACACTGTCTTCCATATCTGCGCAGACCTTTTGATAATAAGATTTCTCCTTTTCATTAAGCAGATTTCCTTTTAACAGAAAATCATTGTTATTATATTGTTCCTCTATGATTCTGCAGATCGTCTCTCTTGCTGCCGCATAAGAACTGTCCTTAATGCTGGCAAAACTTAAGAAAAGTACCGGATAGGTTCCCTGCAGTTTTTTATATTTTTCGCTTTCCCAAATCCTTAGATTTTGAAACAGATCCCCTCTGTCTTTATAGTTTGTAGAAAAAAACTTTTCCACCATACTCATATTCAGGGTTTTGCCAAATCGCCTCGGTCTTGTAATCAGCGTTACACTATCCCCGCTTTCCCACCATTCCTGTATAAAATTTGTCTTATCAATATAAAAATACCCTTCTTTTTGAATTGACTCAAAATCCTGATTTCCAATACTTACCGTTCTTGCCATAATGCGACCTCCTGCTTACAGTATATCTATTTATCCAATTAAAGTCAAAAGAAATACACAGTTTCAAAAACCACCTAACAGAGTATTTATAGTTATTAAATATAAAATCTGCCACCAGTTTATATTGATAAATTTTACCAGAAGTGATAATGTATTATTACCATATCAGCAAATGCTTTGAAATAATGATGATAAGGAAGGATAATATACGTGTATGAGTGAAGTATTTCAAATTATCAGCGATGGTTCCTGCGATCTGCCACCGGAACTTACAAAAGAAAAAAATATAATCGTAGTGCCTTTTTACGTATCTTTTGATGATGTTAATTATCAAAAGGAAATTGTGGAAATCGGAATCCGGGACTTTTATCAGAAAATGGTGGATGAACCTGATGTATACCCTAAATCTTCCATGCCTTCCACACAGGATTATGTGGATGCATTTCTTCCTGTAGTTAAAAAGGGCATCCCTATCATCTGTATTTGTATTACTACGAAATTCAGCGGCTCCATGCAGTCCGCCATCAATGCAAAAAATATGCTGCTGGAAAGCTACCCGGACGCACGCATTAAAATAATTGACGCTACTGTCAATACCGTTTTACAGGGACAGTATGTATTAGAAGCTGTGCGTATGCAGGAAAACGGCGCCAGTTATGAAAAGACTATAAGCAGATTAGAAGCCATCAAGTCAACCGGACGCATTTTCTTTACCGTGGGAAATATGGAATATCTTCAACATGGAGGCAGAATAGGAAAAGTAGCCGGAATTGCCGGAAGCGTTCTTGGCATCAAGCCAATCATTACCTTAAAGCAGGGTGAAATTTTCCCTTCCGGAATTGCCCGCGGCAGAAAAAAATCTATGGAAAAAACAATTAATCTCATTATAAATTATCTGGATGAATTAAGAGAACCCATCTGCCATTTCAGTGTGGCTGTCGGTTACGGATATGACTACGAAGAGGCAGTGGCCTATCGCGATACTGTTTTCAAAATATTAAATGAGAAATATGGCTTACAGGAGCTTCCCATTTATCAGATTGGTGCAACCATCGGCGTTCACACCGGGCCTTATCCCATAGGATTGGGAATTATCCGAAAGTCCGTAGTCATAACAGGATAAACAACGGATGCTGTACTTTTCGGTCCATCTTTAATCAAGCAGGGGGAATGACCTTCTCCCCTGCTCATAAAAAACAAAAATGCGGGGAACCCCCGCATTTTTATTTTTATGATCTGTCTATTAACTTACATAATTATCAAAATAACCCTGAATCAGTATCACCGGTGTTCCCTTATCGCCGGAACCACTGGTTAAGTCGCACAGAGAACCAATTAAATCTGTCAGTCTTCTGGGTGTTGTTCCCTGAGAAGCCATATCTCCCACCAGATTATCTTTCTTTTCTCTGATGCGGTTGGAAATCGCTTCCTTTAACGCTTCACCGGATAAATCCTTAAAGTCATTATCCGCCAGATATTTTAATTTCACTTCATTCGGTGTTCCATCAAGGCCGGGAGTACTGGCAGGAGATACACAAGGATCTGCCAACTCCCAGATCTTGCCAACCGGATCCTTAAAAGCACCGTCTCCATATACCATAACTTCCACATGCTTTCCGCATCTGTCTAAAATTTCCTTTTGAATATCCATTACCAGATCCGTACATTCTCTGGGGAAAAGCTTAATGGTATCCTCTGTGGATTTATTGGAACCAAGCAGTCCGTACTTTTCATTACAGCCGCTTCCATTTACCGGGCTGGTTAAAATATCATCCATTCCCATGACAATCTCTGCGCCTGCTGCCTTTAACAGTCTCTTGGTACGCACTCTTGTGTGAATATCACAATTCAGCACCTTTTTCGTATAGGGAAGAATGCTGCGGCAGTCATTTGCAAAAATAATCTCCACCTCTGCTCCGGCTTCTTTAATCAAATCCCCATAATAGGCAACATAATCCACCCCTGTGAACGGATGCCTGTTTTCTCCAAAAAGCTCTCTGTATTTTTCCAGAGTAAGAACATCACTGTAAGGATTGATTCCTGCCTCATCCAACTGATCTAAAGAAACCAATTCATTTCCTACTTCATCACTGGGATAGCTGAGCATCAGCACTACCTTTTTGGCTCCCATTGCAATGCCTCTTAAACAGATTGCAAAACGATTTCTGGACAAAATAGGAAAAATAACCCCAATGGTATCTCCTCCCAACTTTGTCCGCACATCCTCTGCAATTGCTTCCACTGATGCATAATTGCCCTGAGACCTTGCAACTACTGATTCTGTAACTGCAATTACATCCCTGTCGCGGATTTCAAACCCTTCCGCCTGTGCCGCCTCTAATACGCTGTCCGTAACAATCTTCACCAAATCGTCGCCCTGCCTGATAATAGGGCAGCGGATTCCTCTTGATATCGTTCCTACTTTTCTTTCCATTTCTGCTTCCTTTCAAACTTCCTCATTTAGTCACATTATGAATGAATGTCCAAATTCACGTCTGTTATAAACATAAGCACTGACACCACCTTTTCTATTATAATATAATTATACAAAAAAGCAAAGAATTTCTGCACTTCATGTCACCTTATCTTAACCTGATACGTTTATGATAAAAGGAGAATTCATATGAACATAGAAAAGGCGGTACTAAAACACAGTAACATGCTTTATAAAATATGCATTGTAATGTTGTGTAATGAGCAGGATACGCAGGACGCTGTTCAGGATACCTTCTGCCGATATCTTGAAAAAAGGCCGGAATTTAAAAGCTCGGAGCACGAAAAGGCATGGCTGATACGGGTGGCGACCAATATCTGCCGGGACATGCTGCGCTTTCAGGCAAGACATCCAAAAATAGCTATTGACGACCTGTCACACCGGCTTGCTGCTCCGGAACAGACAGAAACTTTCATTGAACTGCTGGGACTTCCTCCAAAGCTGAAAATCGTGATCTATCTTCACTATGTGGATGGCTACAGCATAAAGGAAATTGCAGGTATTTTGAAAGTAAGTGAAAGCGCAGTGAAAAAAAGGCTGCAGCGGGGCAGAATGTCCTTACGCACAGCATGGAAGGAGGCAAAGATTGAAAATAATGAACGAAACCAATCTGAAAAACACAATGGAGCAAATTAATATTCCCGAAGATATGCAGAAAAGACTGATCAAAAATTTATGCCGGCAGACCATAGAGGAAAATTATCAATATAAATATAAGAAAAAATACAGAGCAAAAATGCTTTTAAGTGCAGCCGCCATTCTTCTGGTCATCGGCGCTGTCAGCATCCCCGTACAGGCCGGCATCCGTTATCTGGTAAAACAACGGATGGAAAGTATTCCCCGGGAAGAAATGGAATCTACTCTCACCATGCTCTCGTCACAGGCTGTAAATGTTGACAGTTTTTCAAGAGACTATTCCATTCAGGAAAAGGAACGGATGGCCGAGCTTTTTAAATCCTATCAAAATGGCACATTCCCGGAAGGCCAGCTTCTTCTTTTAGAAGCAGATACAGAAATTCCGGAAAATGTTCTTTGTTATGAAAAAAGCACCGGCTGCTTTTATTTACCTGACCGGAACCTTACCGATGAGGAGCTTTTACAAATCATAGATTTTAATTACAAAAGGGATTACAGTCTCACACTTGATCCGCAGGTTCAGTCAGAAATTGCCATGCAGGAAAAAGAGCAGGAAGAAATAAAGGCCCAGATAGAAAAACAGCAAAACAGTATCAGTGAAGCAGAAGCCGCATCTATCGCACAAAAATGGATAGATTCTCTTTTCGGAATCTCCACAGACGGGATGGAGGAAACCATTTATCTGGATAAGGACAGCTTTGACATTCCCACCTACCATGTCACCTACGATATTCAAAGTAATTGTTATTACTATTTTTCCATCAGCACCATAGACGGCACCGTCATGTCCTTCCAGAGAAATGTTGCTTCCCTGATGGATTCACCGCCTGTTACGGAATCCCAGGCCCGGTTACAGATAACTGAAACTTACCGGACCGCCCGGGAAATCTTAAAAGAGCAAGCTGGAATTTATGAAGATTTTTCAAATGTATTCTGCCACTATATCGCTGAAGATGGCTATATCACTTCCATGAGCATGGCATATTATTTTATAACATCCGATGAAAAGATTTATAAAATAAGTTTCTACAGCGGCGCCAGGGAGTTTTACGCTTACAAACAGGTTTCCTCTGAAATCTACAGGCAGTTGCGGGAACGGGAAGAGGTCACTGTCATTTCCCTTTATCCTGAAAATGAAGCATAAAGCCATTTATCCGGCAGGAGAATTCTCTCCTGCCGGAACTCATGCAGCAGTTAGTTTCTGCCTTTAAATCACTCTCCGGTTTTTATGCATGGAGTACAAAAGCAAAATCCCTGCAATCGCCCCCAAAAATAAAAGCGACTGAATATAAGGCATAAAATTATAGTTTCCTCCCTGCCAGAAGGAGGCAAAATCATTGCTCACATAGGTCATTGGAAACATTCCGGCTATTTTCTGCAGCGTTTGCGGCAATTGCTCTGTCTCTATCCCCATCATTCCCGTTATCATCATAATCATAAAATAAAGAAACATGCTTACCCCAAAGGTAATACTGAATTTTTTGAAAATCTGCGCAAAGGAATGGGCGATTACCAGAAAAATAATTCCCAGCAGGTACAGGGACAAAATCAGGCATATGAGCGAGGAAAAGGCAGGTTTTGGAATGTCCATTGCAATGATCTGAACAAGGCTGAATATGATAAAAGCTATTGTGAGAAAAATCAAATGTGCAATTAACTTTGCTGTTATTTCACTTTTTTCGCTGTAGCCAAAGAGCCGCATTCTTAAAGGTATTCCTCTCTCCACTTCACGGGAATACAAAGCCCCATATCCTAAAAGCATAATGGCCATAGGCATTACCAGGGACATGGACAGAGTAATTGAAGTAAGCACTTCCTGCCGCACATTATCCGGCACCTGGCTTCCCACTGTTTTTGAAAGCAGCAGACACATAATATTAGGGAATACTATCCCGAAAAAATGCGTCATAAAATTTCCGTTTATATTTCTTAATTCATATAACACCATCTTGAAACTGCACTTATTTTTCATTTTCACTCTTTTCTCCCTGCTTTTTTGTAAAATCTTTCCTTTGCATTCATAAACATAATTTCAATATCTGAATTACTTCTTTTAAAATTCACATCATTTTCTATCAGGATTGAAACAATTTTTTCTTCCTCTTCTTTATCACCTGCTGCAATGGCAAGTAAGTGCTCCGGCGCTTTCAGCAACTTAAAACCATTCATCAAATTCCTGTTTTCCTCATGATTATCCATGATAAAAATAACCCGTCCACAATAAGTTTGAAACAGCTCTTCCTTTTTTCCACAGGCCACCACGCTTCCCTGATCCAGCACAAGAATCTTATCTGCAAGCTGCTCCAGCTCGTCATAGTAATGAGATACCACAAGTAAAGTACCTTCCTTATCCCGATACCATCCCACCATCTTTTCCGTTAACTTTTGTCTGGTTTCAAAATCCAGTCCCGAAGTCACCTCATCATAAAAGGTCAACTCCGCCTTCTGCATCATAACCATAATAATTGTAAATTTCTGCTTCTGTCCTCCTGAAAGGACATTGTATTTCTTCAGCAGACATTGTTCAAAATCAAAAAATGAAATCAAATCCTGCAGCTCTTTATCTTCTTTTATCTTTGTATTTAATATGGTTTCCATGATACATCTTACCGGCATGGTGGATACATATTCATTAAACTGCATATGTACCGCCATCTGTTCCGGCTTAAGCCGGGTGGCCACCCTTCCCTCATATGGCACCAGTCCTAAAAGCGCCTTTACCAGCGTGCTTTTTCCTGCCCCGTTTGAACCGATCACGCCAATGCGCTCCCCTTTTTCAAACGTAACAGGGGATGTAATTTTTAGGGCTGTCTGCTTTCCATACCTTACCTGCATTCCTTCAATCGTTAATAACATTTTTTCCTCCATTCCTTTCCCCGTTATGAAAAAATAATCCTTGCCCACACTCCATTTTCCATATTTTCAATTTTTATTCTGTATCCTAAGAGCCTGCTGTAATAAGCTGCCACATACAGCCCCAGACCTTTTCCCCTGCCTGATTCATTGCTGCTGACAAAAGGCTGGTAAATATTGGGAAGAAGAGCTTCGTCTATTACAATTCCATAGTTTTTCATGGAAAGCTCCTTCTCATTTATTTCAATTTCAATTTTTTCTCCCCTAGGAGTATATCCTGCCGCATTGGAAAATAGATTATCAATAATTTTTTTCAGCATTTCCCTGTCCGATAAGATAACTGCGTCTCCTGACTCATAAACGGAAATCTCCCTGTCTTCTAACTGAACCGCATAAGTCTTTACAATCTCCTGTACTAACTGTGCTGCATCTGTCTTTTCTCTTTCCATGTTTTTTGCATGATAATCCAGATATAAAATATCTTCCACGATTTTTCTCATGGACAAAAGCTGCTCTTTTACCTGGGGAAGGTATTCTTTTACATTCTTATATTTGCCTATTTCATTCATCATCCCCTCCACCAGAAGCATGGCTGCTGAAATAGGTGTCTTTAGCTGGTGGGAGGAAGCCCGAAGGAAAACCTCCTGCCGGATATTTTCCTCTTCCAGCTCATGATTTTTTTCCTCCAGTTCCAGATAACTGCTTCGAAGCTTTTCATACAGCTCCTGAATTGTCCTTCCAAGGGCTGCAATTTCATCTTCCCCTTTTGTCTCGAATGGCTCGATTTGCGAGTATTCCGCCAGCTTTGCACTTTCCGCATATGCAGCCAGCCGGATCATGGGATCTACAATCTTTCCGGAAAAGAATCTTGATGACACCAGAATCAATAGAAATACCACTGCGATAATCATTGGAAGGCTTCCCATTACCACCGGCGTAATTTCATCCATTTTAGGCGTCAGCGTTGGATAAACGGTAATAATATAAGCACCGTCGGCATGAGCCATAGCTGTATAAGTGGTGTAGCTGTAGTTTCCGTCTGAAATGCCTGCTTCATAGATAAGCAAATCGTCCGCTATTATGTGGAATTTCTCGTATTCCCCCTGATAAACCTCCTGATCTGCTTTCCATTCCATCCGCACTGCAATGGGATCATCTTCATGAAACAGCTCTCTGCCTGCAAACTTTTCTTTTATCTTTTCCAGAACTTCCATTCCATCTGTCCATACATCATTTTGAAGTTCTTCCCCCGCCTGCTTCGTTTCTCCCATTTTCTGCCCGTTATTCATTTGCTCTCTTATAAAGTCAAGCATTCCCTGCAGTTCTTCATCCAGAACTTCTATCGTTACCTTAAAAAATTTCCCCGCCGCGTAAATTTCATTTCCTGTATCCGGCACTTCCAGAGAAAAAACCGCAGAAGGATTTTTCACCGTCAAATTTTCATAGCTTCTGCTTTCCATATATCCTCTTTGCACTTCCGCCACGCTTTTTAAATTACTCTTCATCACATAATCCACATACAAAGAAGGCAGCATGAAAACAAAATATCCCACCACAAAGGCGACCATAAGCACTGCAAGTATCATACTGTACACAAATGTTTTTTTTGCCAGTTTCATAATTTATGGCTCCTCCCAAAACTGATAACCAATCCCTATCACTGTTTTGATATAATTTCCCGGAAGCTTTTTTCGAAGATTTTTCACATGGGCGTCTATGATTCTGTCATTGCCCACATAATCCTCATTAAAAATCCGTAAAATCAACTGCTCCCTTGTAAAAGCCCGCTTAGGCTCCCCTTCCAATACCTGCAGAAGTAGAAATTCGCTCAAAGTCAAATCTAAAGGCTCCCCGTCAAAAAATGCCTGATAGGATTCTTCATGAATCACCAGCCCTTTTTCCTCTTTTTTCCCGCTTTGTTTTACCCGCCGCAGAATTGTTTCCATTCTTTTCAATAAAATAATAGGCGACACCGGCTTAATCACATAATCGTCCGCATAAAGATTAAATGCCTGCACCTGCGTCTTTTCATCATCCAGCGCAGTTAACATGATGGTAGCCATCATCGGCTTATGTTTTTTAATGTAAGCCAGTACTTCAAGACCGCTTACCTTAGGCACCATAATATCAAGCACTGCCAGATCAAACACCTGCTCTTTGATAAGCGCAAGAGCCTCTTCTCCGTCTTTGGCACAAATCACATCATATTTCTGCATTTTCATGTATTCCGTCAAAACCTCGCGTATCGTAGGTTCATCTTCTAAAAATAAAATCCGCATGAATGCCTCCGTAACATAACTATTTTTACTGCATGAAAGTATTGTAACATATGGATATGAATTCCGTATGAAGCTGGCGCGTAATTTTATGTGAATTTCTCATCATAAGCATCTTATCTTTTTTGATAAAAAAAAGTGTCTATCGTGCTATTGTCCCGGAATGGAAAAACATATATACTTAAAATATAAGTTATAACTATCAAGGGAGGGAACAAAGAATATGAAAAAACCAGTACTTGTCATTATGGCAGCAGGCATGGGAAGCCGCTATGGCGGATTAAAGCAGATTGATCCAATCGATGCTGAGGGGCATATTATTGTGGATTTTTCCATCTATGATGCTGTAAAAGCAGGATTTGAAAAAGTGATATTTATTATTAAAAAGGAAAACGAAGCGGATTTCAGATCCTGTATCGGAGACCGGATGGAAAAGCGCATCCAGGTAGAATATGTATTTCAGGATATAAACAACCTGCCGGAAGGATTTGAAGTCCCTGAAGGAAGAACCAAACCCTGGGGCACAGCCCATGCAGTCTTATCCTGCCTTTCTGTTATTGACGGGCCTTTTGCAGTGATTAATGCAGACGATTATTATGGACAGCAGGCATTTCAAATGATCTATGATTTTCTTGCCGCCCATGAAGATAATGAAAAATATCAGTTTACTATGGTAGGTTATCTTTTGAAAAACACACTTACTGAAAATGGCCATGTTGCCCGTGGCGTCTGTGAAACAAATGAAGCCGGAAAACTGACCGCCATTACAGAGCGTGTCCGCATTGAAAAGCATACGGACGGACCTGCCTACACGGAAGATGAGGGAAAAACCTTTACGCCCCTTTCGGAAGATACCGTAGTCTCTATGAATATGTGGGGCTTTACCCAAAGCATTCTGCCGGAAATCCATGACAGATTTTCCGATTTTCTGAAGAAAAATCTGCCGGCAAATCCTCTTAAGTGCGAATATTTCCTTCCCTTTGTAGTAGATGAACTGATTCGGGAAAATAAAGCAGAGGTTACCGTATTAAAATCCCGCGACCGCTGGTACGGTGTAACTTACAAAGAAGATAAACCCACTGTGGTCAAAGCAATCCAGGCCTTAAAAGATGAAGGACGTTATCCCCAGAAGCTTTGGGAATAATCCATTTATATCGGCTGATCGGACAGTGCTTTTATTGAAGAAGCATACTCTGAGGGCGTCATACCTGTTATCTGCTTAAACTGGCGGGAAAAATAATGGATAGAAGAAAACCAAGGGCATCTGCTATCTGTGTAAAATTATAATGACGTTCCCGTATCATTTGTTTGGCAAGATCTATCTTCATACGCGAAAAGTATTCAATTGCGCCATAGCCGCTTCTGGAACGGAAGAGTTTCTGTAACTGGGAGCGGCCTATGGAATTGCTTCGGCAGATCTGTTCAATCGAAATATTTTCGTTAATATGTACTTCCATAAATTCCTGTATCTGTGAAAACAACACTCCATCTGCCTTTTGCTTGACAGACTTTATAAGGGGAGGCGCCAGGGGCGCGGCATGAACCATGTAATGGCGGATCATCTGGATTAAAAACTGCTGCAGATAAATCTTAATCAATTGTTCTCCTGCAAAACGCGGACTGTCAGCACGGACCAGCTGCTCCTGATAGGGATCATCCAAGCGCCCTGAAAAAACATGCCTGGCTTCCTGAATGATCTGGGCAAGCAAAATTCTCTCCGGCTCGCTGATCTGCAGCACCTTCTTTTCAAAAAAAGACATAGCCGGTGAATTACAGGCAAAAGAAATTACCACCAGATTAGGGGCAATCATTCCATTAGACTTCACATCATGAAATTCGTTGGGTTTATGAAAAATCACATCTCCTTTTTTCAAAGAATGAAATAATTCATCTGCAAATACATTTACTTCGCCTTTATCCACGCATAAAAATTCCCAGAAATCATGAGATTCTCCCGGAAATGAAAAATCACTCCTATACTCAAAATAATGGACTGAAAAAATATCATCTATAGTTAATACTTCATTTAAATGCACACTTTTATAATTCACAGCTATCCACCTCTTTCTGCTATCTTTCACTTACTGGAAAAGTCTAATAAGCCAATTGTATAAATTTTGCATCTTATTTTGAAACTATCATAATACAAAAATGCAAACAACGCAAACAAAAAAGGAAAAACTGATAACAAAATAAGACAAAATTTATTTGATTTAAGCATATTGACCACAACTTCCTTATATTGAATTGTCAAAAATTACTATCAGCAATCATATTTGATATATTTTTTGTATAGAATACACAAACGCAAAGCCGATAGTGCAAAAAGGGAGACAGATAAGATAAAGACTTTTAAGTCTTCTCTCATTATAATAAAACATAACAACTGAACTCTATAACTGAAAATCCAGGAGGTAAAAAGTATGAAAAAGAAGATTTTAAGTGTTCTGCTCTGTGTGACCATGATAGCAGGACTGTTGGCAGGCTGCGGCTCTAAAGATACTACTGCTGAAAGCAGTACAGAAACATCTGCCAGCACAACCGAAGAGGCAGCTGCACCGGCAGAATCAACCGGCGATAAGCTTGTATATTGGTCCATGTGGGACGCTGCAGAACCACAGGCACAGGCGATTGCACAGTCTATTGAAGCATTTACTGCTGAGACCGGCATTGAAGTAGATGTACAGTTTAAAGGACGTACCGGTATCCGTGAAGGACTTCAGCCGGCACTGGATGCAGGAACCAACATTGACCTGTTTGACGAAGATATTGACCGTGTAAATGTTACATGGGGCAGTTATCTGCTTGATCTGGAAGATCTTGCTGCAGCCAACAATTATGAAGCAACTGCAAATGCAGGACTCATGGCTGCATGCCGCGAGGTTGCTGGAGGAACCTTAAAGTCCATCCCCTACCAGCCCAACGTATTTGCTTATTTCTACAATGTAGATATTTTTGAAGAAGCAGGCGTAACCGCTGTTCCCACCACATGGGATGAGTTCCTTGATGTATGCCAGAAGATCAAAGATGCAGGTTATACCCCGATCACAAATGATAACGCATACATTGCCAGCTTATTTGGATATCATATGAGCCGTCTGATCGGTGAACCCGCTACGGAAGAAGTAGTAAAGAATGGCAACTGGGACAATGAGGCAGTATTAAAAACTGCACAGGCTTATGAAGAACTGGCAAGCAGAGGTTTCTTCTCTGAAACAATCGAAAGTAATCAGTGGCCTGCCGGACAGAATACTGAACTGGCTATGGGAACTGCTGCTATGTACTTAAACGGTTCCTGGCTTCCTAACGAAGTAAAAGATATTGCTGGCGAAGACTTTAACTGGGGATGCTTCAGCTATCCTGCAGTAGAAGGCGGCGTAGACGGAACTGAAGCTTCCAACTATGGTGCACAGGTATTTGCCATTAATGCAAAATCTACAAAAGCTGAACAGGCGTTCCAGTTGATTACATATTTAACCACAGGTGATGCTGATAAGCTTCTCTCTGAGATGTCCGTTGGTATCCCTGCTGATTCTAATAATGCAGAATGGCCTGCACTCCTTACCAATGTAAAACCGGTTATGGAAAGCCTGACCACCCGTTATCCCTGGGCAGCAGGTGCAGAAGCTAATGCTGACATGACTCCTATCATTGTTGAGAATTTCACCAAGCTTTGTGGAGGTTCTCTGGATGCACAGGGATTTGTAGATGCATTAAAGGCAGCCGGCAATTAATCAACTGTAAGAAAAGTGTATAAACATCTGCACTGATCGCATGAGATAACTATGGCGGCATCGCATCAGACGGTGCCGCCTTGTTTTTATCAACTTTACACTTTCTGTTATTGAAAGGAGGTTTCTGGATTGAAAAAGAATAAGACCATGATTGTGGCTTTTCTGGCTCCGGCAGTCATCATGTTTGCCATCATTTTTGTCTATCCGATTATCAGAACTGTCGCAATGAGTTTTTTTAAGATCGAAGGGGTAACAGATGCAGTTTCCAAATGGCAGTTTTCCGGACTTGCCAACTACATAAAGCTGTTCAACACACAGCTTTTCCGGATATCCATGTGGAATATTTTCCGTATCTGGTTTTTTGGCGGGTTGATTGTTATGGGGCTTGCACTTTTATTTGCGGCGATCCTGACCAGCGGAATCCGTTTTAAAAGTACATTCCGGGCAATTATCTATATGCCGAATGTAGTAAGTGCGGTAGCTCTTGCAACTATGTGGCTGCAGTATGTATTCAGTCCCAAATTTGGCTTATTCAAGTCTATTGGAGATATGCTGCACTGGGAATGGCTTTCCAAGTTCCAGTGGCTGGATCCGGACCACCTGTTTATTGCCTTGTTAGTGGCATACTGTTTTGGTATGGTTGGATATCATATGCTCATATTTGCCAGCGGTATTGAACGAATCGGCTCAGATTACTTCGAAGCGGCTACTTTAGATGGTGCAAATCGAATCCAGCAGTTCCGCTATATCACCCTTCCACTTTTAAAAGGCGTGACCAAAACCAATATTACCATGTGGAGTGTCAGTTCAGCAGGTTTCTTCCTCTGGTCGCAGTTATTCTCTATGGTAGTATCCAATACTCAGACCATCACACCAGTAGTTTATATGTATCAGAATATTTTTGGTGCAGGCAACAGCGTAACTGAACGAAACTCCGGTATCGGAGCCGCAGTCGGTGTACTGCTCAGCGCATGCGTAGTAATCATTTTTATTGTTTGTAACAAAATATTCAAAGATGACGACATCGAATTTTAAAGGAGGGAGAAAAAATGGCTAAAGAAAAGAAAGTACGTGAGCCTGTAAATTGGAGAAAAGAACTTCATCTGGCTCCCGGTTACATAATATTGTCCCTGTGGGTGCTTTTTACCTTTGTACTTCTTGGCTGGGTTATTGCAGCAAGTTTCTCCACCTCCAAAGAAATCTTCTCAGGAGATGTTTTTAAATTTGCAAGCGGGCTTCACTTTGAAAACTATGCAAAGGCATGGAACACATCAAATGTTTCCGTATTTTTTACTAATTCGCTGATTTATGCGTCCATATCCTGTGCGCTTCTGATTTTGGTGTGCGCTCCGGCAGCATATGTACTGTCCCGTTTTACTTTTATTGGCAACAAACTCATTCAAAACGGGTTTGTCGCTTCTATGGGCGTTCCTGCAACTATGATTGTTCTTCCTTTATTTGGACTGGTTGCAGGGTGGAATGTTCTGAATATTTCCCTGGCCAACCGGGCAGCTCTTATTTTCCTGTATGTGGGAATCAATGTTCCCTATACTACGATTTTCCTTTTGACCTTTTTCGGAAATCTTTCAAGAGCCTTTGAAGAGGCTGCAGCAATTGACGGATGTCCACCCATGAAGACATTCTGGAAAATCATGCTTCCAATGGCACAGCCAGGTATTATTACGGTTACCATATTTAATTTCATCAATGTATGGAATGAATATTTTATGTCCTTGATTTTTGCCAATTCAGATAAAGTTAAACCGGTGGCAATCGGACTGTATGGAATGATCAACTCCATGAGATATACCGGCGATTATGCGGGAATGTTTGCATCTGTAGTTATTGTATTCCTGCCTACATTTATCCTGTATGTTTTCATGTCAGAGAAAATTATTGCAGGTATTACCGGCGGCGGCGTGAAAGGTTAAGGGCAAAAGAATGGACAGAAGTATAACAGAATTAATGCAGATTGCAGAAAAATTTCAAATAGATGGAATGATAGAGCAGATCAGGCCTCATGGAAATGGACATATTAATGACACTTACCTTTTAACCTGTCATTCTGATTCAAAGAAAAGGCATTATATTTTACAGCGGATGAATCATGATGTTTTTAAAGATCCCAAAGGTCTTATGGAAAATATCATAGGCGTAACCACTTTCCTGCAGAAAAAAATTACTGAAAATGGCGGTAATCCTGAAAGGGAGGCTTTAACTGTAGTATGTACGCAGTCAAGAGAATCCTACTGCAGGCTTGAGGATGGCACATATTGGAGAATGTATCTGTTTATTGAAGATGCAACCAGCTATGATGCAGTAGAAAATCAAAATGATTTTTATGAAAGCGCTGTTGCATTTGGACATTTTCAAAAGCTTTTAGAGGATTATCCTGCTGCAAACCTCCATGAGACTATACCAAACTTTCACAATACTGTGGACCGTCTTGCAAAATTTAAAATTGCAGTTGAAAAAGATGTATTAAAAAGAGCCAAAGATGTACAAAAGGAAATCCAGTTTGTTCTGGACCGCTCAGACGACTGTCACATACTTTGTGATATGCTTTCATCCGGCGAACTGCCCTTACGTGTAACACATAATGATACAAAACTTAACAATATAATGATAGATAATGCAACCGGAAAAGGAATCTGCGTTATTGATCTTGACACAGTAATGCCGGGCTCCGCTTTGTATGATTATGGTGATTCCATCCGTTTTGGAGCCAATACCGGTGCAGAGGATGAAAAGGATCTTTCAAAAATATCCTGTGACCTGGAACTCTTTTCTCTGTTCACCAGAGGATTTACCGAAGGCTGTGAAGGTTCATTGACCGAAAAGGAAATCCGAATGCTTCCTATGGGCGCTAAGTTAATGACCTTAGAATGCGGTATACGCTTTTTAACAGACTATCTGGAAGGCGACTGCTATTTTAAGATTCACCGTCCGGAACACAATCTGGACCGCTGCAGGACTCAGTTTACTATGGTACAGGACATGGAAAATAAATGGGAACAAATGCAGGCTATTGTTGAACAATATTTATAAATTTATTAAACAGTATTGTGCGCCACCAGGCGCATCCGCCATAAAAACTGCCGGGGAATCAGATTAATTCTGTCTCTGAGGCAGTTTTTTAATGAAATTCTGCCTGACTGTTACTTTTTAAAAATTTACATATACTTTACATAAAACTCTCATTGCTTTTACAGAAGTATCCTATGCTTATTGTGTTGCAATCAGCCTTGTTTAATCAGCATATATCATGGCTGTGCAATTCATGAGCGTATATATAAAAATCTACAGGATAATAGCAGAAATGGAGGATTTTATGGATTTATTAAGTATATTTACATTAATTGGCGGACTGGCTCTTTTTCTTTACGGGATGCATGTTCTAGGAGAAGGCCTTTCAAAGCTTTCCGGCGGCAGAATGGAAGCTGTTCTTTCCAAAATGACAGATAATCCTTTTAAGGCTGTATTATTAGGAGCTGGAATTACTGCTGTCATACAGTCTTCCTCCGCCACCACTGTAATGGTAGTCGGTCTTGTCAACTCAGGAATCATGCAGCTAAGGCAGACCGTAGGCATTATTATGGGCGCCAATATCGGAACAACTATTACCTCATGGATTTTAAGCCTATCCGGAATTCAGGGGGACAATCTTTTTATTACCCTTCTTAAACCAAAAGCCTTTTCCCCCATACTTGCAATGGTGGGGATTGTTTTTCTAATGTTCTGCAAGTCTGAACGAAAAAAAGATATGGGAAACATTCTGTTGGGATTTGCTGTTTTAATGTTTGGCATGGATACTATGAGTTCTTCTGTAGCACCCTTAAAAGATGTTCCTGAATTTACCAGTTTATTTCTCACCTTTTCCAATCCGATTCTTGGAATGCTGGCCGGTACCCTGCTTACTGCCGCCTTACAAAGCTCCTCCGCATCTGTTGGAATCCTCCAGGCACTCTGTGCCTCCGGAAGTATCCCCTATTCTGCAGTTTTCCCTCTGATTTTAGGGCAGAATATAGGAACCTGCATTACAGCTCTTTTATCTTCTATCGGCGCAAATGTGAATGCACGCCGGGCCGCCTTCATTCATTTATATTTTAACCTGATTGGTACAGCAGTGTTTATGTCAGGCTTTTATTTGATAAACTGTTTCTTCCCCTTTTCTTTCCTGACACAGACCGTCACCCCTGCCGGGATTGCGGTGATTCATACCTGCTTTAATTTGTTTGCAACCATTATCCTGCTCCCTTTTTCCAATAAACTGGTTACTCTTGCATGTTTTTCCGTACCGGAAAAGGAGGTTTCCGATCTGCAAAAGCTTCCGCCCGTACTTTCACCGCTGTCCAACATGGATAAGCGTTTTTTGGATAACCCTCCTTTTGCCCTTGCCCAGTGCAGAAAAACCACCAGCGCCATGCTGAATCTTGCGAAAGAGGCGGCTTTTGATTCTTTTTCTCTGATTTTTGATTACAATGGAAAAAACGCGGCCCATGTGGAAAATTTAGAAGATTATGTGGACCAATATGAGGAAAAAATCAATGATTATATGCTTAAAATCAGTCTGTCTTCCCTGTCAGAAGCAAGTTTGAAAGAATTGTCAGCCATACAGCACAGCGTGGGACATATTGAGAGAATTGCTGATTATGCGCTTGGAATTGCAATCAGTGTGCGAAAGATAGAAAAAAAAGAACTGTCTTTTTCAAAAGAAGCTAAAAAAGAGCTGGAACAGCTCTGCAGCATTGTCCGTTCTATGGTAAATGATGCATTAAGTTATTGGGAAAATCCTGATCTGCTGACTGCAAATGATGCATGGCAATTGAAAAATGAATTAAACCGTATGGAAAAGAAAATTATGAAAAATCATAAAGCCCGTGTTAAAAAAGGAAAATGCGGTGTAGATATGGGATTTATTCTTTCAGACATCCTCTCCGGCCTTCAAAAGGTATCGGAACACAGTCTGCAGATTATTGATGCCATGCAGCCATAACGTTCCGGCAGAAATTCTGCATAGCAAAACATTATGAGCGTAAGATCAGATTTAAGGAAGAATTTCCGAAAACTTTACACAGATTGTAGTTCCAAGCCCTTCATCACTGTCCAGTGAAATATCTGCATTATGAACCTGTGCTATATGCTTTACAATCGCCAGACCAAGACCGGTTCCCCCGGTCTTTTTTGACCGGCTTTTGTCCACCCGGAAGAACCGTTCAAACACCTGCTTTTGACATTTTTTCGGAATCCCGATTCCATCATCCTGAACAATCAGTTTATCCGTAACACTCACCCATACATGCCCGCCTTTTTTATTATAGCGGATTGCATTGTCGCATAAATTATAAATCAATTCTTCTAAAAGACGTTTATCCCCATAAACAAAAAGAGGTGTTCCTTTTAAGGAAACGCAGACGCCATGCTGATCTGCCATTGGTTTTATCACCTTCATACAGTCACTGACAAGTGCAGACAAGTCTATCCTTTCAAGGGAAAGGCTGCCTACATCAGAATCCTCCAATTCCGATAATTGTAATATATCGTTAATCATGGCAAGGAGTCTTTGGGCATTCTCATAGATCTCACGGGCAAAATGCCGCCCTTCTTTCTTAGATGCCATTCCATTGGCAATCAGCTCCGCATAGCCTGATATGGAAGTCAATGGCGTCTTTAGTTCATGGCTCACATTGGCAGTAAACTCCTGTCTGATTTTTGCATTTTTTAATACTTCCTCATGCTGAGCACGTATTTTTTCCACAAAAGGAGCCAGCTCCCCATATACTGTTACATTTTCCGGATGCTCCATATCTTCCGCCATCTGTTCAATGGGCTTTATGAAAGCTTTCGTAAGACGCCGGGCAATAACAATGGAAATGAGGAAAGAAGAAAACGCAGAAATAAGTGTAACCGGCAGTGTATTTTTATAAACATTCCAAATGCTTCCTGCTTCCTTTGCAATACGAATCATAGTCCCGTCTGCTGTTCTTTTTGCATAAAAGAAAATACTCCGTCCCATAGTCTGTGACTTCCGGATGCTGGTGCCTTCTCCTGCCTGCATTGCTTCTATAATTTCCGGCCTGTCTATATGGTTCTCCAAGACAGTCTCATTGGTATAACTGTCATAGATTACCATGCCATCCTCTGCAATCCATGTAATCCGCAGTTCGTTTTCCGGCCAGGCAAAGCCCTCCTTCTTCATCTGCGTCAGCACATCCATCTCCTCCAGCAGTCCGGCGAAGGAAGACAAATCTGCAAACACTTCTTTTTGAAACAGCCTGTAGGAAACAATTGTAGAAAAAGAAACTGACAAAAGAACCGCTGCTGCAATCACAAAAATAAAATTCAGATTAATTCTTTTCGTCATATTTTGCCAGATACCCCACATTTCTTACTGTTTTAATATGTTCTCCCTGATCTCCCAGCTTTTTTCTAAGTGTCTTAATGTGCATATCCAGAGTCCTTGACTCTCCCAGATAATCAATGCCCCATATCTTTTCCATGAGCACGTCCCTTGTCAATACAACTCCTTTGTTTTGTATCAGAAGAGCTAACAGTTCAAATTCCTTATAGGTCAGTTCAATTGACGTGCCTGAAACTTTTAGAGAACGGTTTGCCAGACATAATTCAATCTCATCCAGTCTCAATATTTCCTCTGATTTGGAAGACCGGGTTCTTCTAAGCAGCGCTTTCACCCGGGAAATCAGCTCCATAACCCCAAAAGGCTTTGTTATGTAGTCATCTGCACCGGAATCCAGTCCTTTTACCTTATCAATCTCTGTCGTTTTGGCGGTTACCATAATTACAGGAATTTCCGCTGTATCCGGCTGTAAACGCAGCTTTTTAAGGACAGACATGCCATCCTCATCCGGAAGCATAATATCCAGCAAGATAATGGAGGGCTCAACTTTACCCAGCCTTTTAAAAAAATCACCGGCACACGCAAATGCTTCTGTCTCGTATCCGCTGTTTTTCAGGGCAAACTCTTCAATTTCACGTATGTTGGCATCATCTTCAATAATAAATATGGGTTTCATAAATACACCTTATTATAATGGAGGATTTTCACTTACAAGCTCTTGAACCAGTCCTGCAACTCTTTCCAAATCAATTCTCTGATGCCTGGCATATTGCATAATGTCTGTAAGTTCCTCCCTGATATATTTTTCGGGCTCTTCTTTTGTGATTTGAATAAGCGTTCTGAATCTTTTGGCCTCTTTGGGCAATACCTTTGGCATTTCATCGAAAAACTGCTCAATTGGAAATTCAACCACCATAATTTCTCTGGCACCGCACTTAATCAAAACATCATCCATCATCCATTTTTCTGCTTCCGTCATATTTTGAGGCATAGATATTGCAATGGCAGGCTTAAACAAAGGTTTCTTTCCAAACACCCTGCGAAATAAATCGCGAAACATCTCTTCTGCAGCCACACGATCTGCAACTTTTCCCTGTCGCATAGGGGATATTACCTGAATATTTTCTTTCCCCTCCATGCGCTCTGCTTCCACTCCATATGCTGCGATTTTTCCGGTTGATTTATTAATTGCAACAAGGGATTTTTCTTCAATTACAGTTCCCTTTCCCCTGACAAAAATTTTAATATCAGCAGGTTCATATCGAATATCTTCTACATTCATGCTGTCATCTACCTCCATCAGATAAAGCTTCCCCTCCTGTTTTTAACCGCCTTATATACTCCTGCATCAAAAGCGGTTGAATCTGTGGGTAGGTCTGCTCTGTGGGCGGCTCATCAAAAAAACAGATCTTTTCTATTTCACTGTGCAGTTCCTTCTCAAGCTGTTTTATTTCTGCATAGTATAATGCGCCAAAAGTTTCCTCAACTGTTTCATTTTCTCTGGTTTTTCCTGTAACGGAATAAATGCAGACTGGTTTCATTTCAAAATCCAATGCGCCGGTCTCCTCGTAAAGCTCTCTTTTTGCAGTTTCCAATATGCTTTCATTTTCTTCTCTGTGACCACCCGGCACTTCATATGTATTTCGTTCCTTATGTTTGCAGAATACCCATTTCCCCTGATATTTTGAGAGGATAACTGCAAATTTTAAAAGGTGGTCATCAACAGCTTCGTAGAAATTTACTTTCATGGCGTTTTCCTTTGATAATTCTCCAGCTGATGAAATACACCAACCACACTCACAATATCAGATTTTACACAAAAAACAACTAAATAATCCATCTGTGGTACAAGTGCTTCATGATATCCTTTACCTGCCAAATACATATCTCTGCAAGATGGAAATTGCAGCGGATTTTCTTCCAGCCGTTTATATACATTTTCTATTCCATCCAGCAAATGCCTGGCAGCTTGTTCATTTTTTAACCGGTATAGTAAATGGTAAATAAGATTATCCAGCAATTCATCAGCATGCTCTGTAATAATAAGCTTATAAGCCATATTTTGTCCTCATTCCCGCCAAAGCAGTCTTTGCATCTTTTGTCTGACCATTTTCCATTTGCTTCTCCGACAGTTCAATATCTTTATACATAGATAGTTGTCTCATAGTATTTTCATATATCTCCATGCTCATAATCACCATATCTCCATATCCATTTTTCGTAATATAAATTGGTTCATCTGCTTTATGGCACATATCAGATATTTCTGATGTGTTTTTCAAATCCTTGATTGGAATAATCTGTGGCATTTTTGTCCCTCCTTTATGGGTAAATTATACCATAATTATATGCATTTTTGACTGTTTAATCAAGTATTATTGATATATCCTCCGCATCTTCCGGCAAAATCCTTACAGTTTTGAGAAAACTCTCCGCTGCCTTTTCTTCCTCAACATGATAGGAATATCCCAGATTTTCAGCCACATATCTGGCAGTAGAGGAAAACAAATCGCACATAAGAAAAACTGCTTCCCATGCCTCTTCTATTTTCCCTCCAAAATAAGTATTTAAATAATTTTGGTATTCTTCCTTTTCAAGCCATTTATACAAATACTTTGCAGATTTCCCAACACTGACGCAAAATCCGGTCTTTATCCCAACCTTCCAAGACAGCATTTTCTCAAGCTGTTTTCGAACAATAAAGTTGGCCATATCCTGCACATAAGGCATTTCTTTTCTCCACAGTCCTTTTGCAAGATTATTGCTGCACCACCAGAATTCGTTGGCACAGGCAAAAAACTGCGCCTTGGAAGGCTTCTTTATATGGTAATCCTCATCCGTAGATTTGGGAATTTCAGGCAGAATTTTTTCTTTATCCAGCAAAATTTTACAAAGCTTATCGTCCCGGATATGCTCCTTTGCATGGTTAACCGACTCCACATGAAGATCGACTCTGTTCCCGTCATCAAACTGTATTAACCACCCGTAGAAGTTCTCTTTATCACTTGGAAAATCCGGGTGTTCATCCGGGTACTGCATATAAAGAATATTTCCAAACTGACCAATCCAGCTTCTTTCCGGTTCTCTGCTCTCCAAAATAAAGGGACTTGTCTTTGTCACCACGAATACAATATCATAGTCCTGAAAAATATCCTTTTCCACATTAGGATTGGTTCTTGAACCATTCATGTACACAGCCAGAATTCTGTCATCTGCATTGGCAATCCTTAAAAACAACTGCATCATTTCCGCTTCACTGCGCATATATCCTCTCCTTAAGCTTTATCTGTCCTTCTTATGTACTAAATTTTATATTTAATATTCTAACATGCCGGAAAAGGAATTGCACTCTCACAATTATATTTCTTCATCCACATCCAAATATTGCATCCCTAAAGGCAGTTCCTTTTCACCGGTCTGATATATTTGAAGAATCGTTCAGGATCATGATAAAGGTAAGAAATCCTGCCCGGAGAAGTATCAATCTGACATCCCGCAGCTTTAAAATCAAATTCAGTCATTGCTTTTTCAATCTTCTCCTCCGCACTTGCATTTTCCTGCTCATAATCAAAAGGCCCGTGTTCAAAAACAATGTATTCTGCCTCGGGAATATCAATTAAAATCATTTGGGGCGGAATTTCTCCTTTAAAGTCAACAGGAAGCCTCACCCCATAGCATTCTGTGCGTGGGATGCCCCAATCACAAAGTCTTCCTTTGGGATCATTGATATATGCCATAATCTGACCGCTTCCACTGTTAGCTTCACTTCCGCCTTCATCATCCAGCTTTCCCTTTATGCTGTCTAATAATCCGCAGATGGTTTCACAATCCTGCCCCGGAATAAGGCTTTGCTTCTGCCAAAAATCCCAATACCCATTGCTCTCATAATTTTTAATATGCAAAAACTTGTGAGCCGGAATCGTTACAAAATAAATTTTAACATCCTCTGTTGTTTTAATCATTCCAATCTCTCCTAATCCTAAAAAGTAGCGGTCAAATGGGTTTATTTTTGTGCGAAGAATCACCGGCACATTCTTTTTCCTGTATTTGCTGGGCGTAATACCATATGCTGCTTTAAATGCTCTGGTAAATGCTTCATGAGAGGAAAATCCGTAATCCAGCGCAATTTCCAGAATTCCTTTTTCCGTATCACGCACCTCTTTTAAGGCAAAGGCCAACTTTCGATACCTTAAATAATCCTTAAGCTGCATACCGGATATCTCTCTGAATTTTCTTGTAAAATGAAACTCAGAATATCCTGATTTGTCTGACAAAACCTTCAGCGTTAAAGTCTCATCCTTCCTGTTTTTGATACAGTTATCAATTTCGTCAACAATTGCCTGAATTTGCTGTCTCCACTCGTACATGCGTTCATTTTCCTCACTTCAACCACTCTGCTTATATTATAAAACAAATAAAAAAGCCGGCTTGATTTCTCTTGCGAAAAATTGGAATACCGGCCTTTATTCATTCAATTTCCCCATAAATAAATGCGTTCAAAATATTCTGCGGCGCATCATAATAAAAACTGCTGTTATAATCATCTATTTTATCACTTACAAAGGAGTTATATACAGCAATCAGGGCATCAATCACACTGATTCCTCTTTCCCTTGCAATTCCAAGAATCAGACGTTTATACACTTTTCATATGTCCCAATGACTGGGAACTGCATAATTTGCTTCACCAACATTATCAAAATTTCCCTGAGAAATTTGGGCGGAAATAATAAAGTCATCACTGACGCGCTCTATATTGTCACTGTGGTAAACATCCGCCAGCTCATATATTTTAGTAATCAATGCCTTTCCAAGCATATTGACTACCACTTTTCTTTTGTTTTTGTTTTACGGGCTATATATTCAATCAGACTGCAGGTAAAAAAAGATCATTTTCTTTAACATCTTCTCTTCCATTCATAAGCACGTCTCCTGTATTTAACATTCCCACTGGCATTTTCGCATATTCACATGTACATTATCTTTAAATTCCACGTTTTCCTTCAGCAGCAGATTTTTCTGCTCATAAAAATGAGGCGCCAGCCTCCCCATATGGTTTACCACCCGATGACATGGGTAATCTCCATAGTATTCTGACATGCTTAAAACCTTTCCTACAAGCCTTGCATTTTTATCTCTTCCAATCAGCTTTGCAATCTGCCCATAAGAAGCCACTTTGCCTTCCGGTATTTCTTCCACTACTGAAAGGATTTCATAAATCAGATTTTCCGTAAGAACTGCTGCCATTTTTCCACACTCCATTGCTTTCAGTGTAGCATTTTTAAGAAAAACTTTCCAGCAGGAAATCACTTTATCTTTTCCGCACCCTCCCATCGGGAAATTGCTGTTGCTGTACCTTTGGAGGTGTCATTTTGTGTCGATTTATTGACATGCCTTACTGCGACTGCTATAATAAATCCAACAGAAAACAACGAAATAATAGGAGGTTTTTCAAATGGGTAAATTCGTAATAAAGACTGTTAAAACCGGCATTAAGTTTGACCTGAAAGCTGGTAATGGCGAAGTTATTGCTACTTCTGAGGTTTACACATCAGAAGGTGCATGTAAAAATGGTATTGAAAGCGTTCGCAAAAATGCTGTTGCTGCGAAACTGGAAGACCAGACTGTCGAAAACTATGAGACCGTTACCAACCCCAAATTCGAAATGTATACCGACAAAGCGGGCGAATACCGTTTCCGTCTGAAGGCTCGGAATGGAGAAATTATTGCCACTTCTGAAGGTTATAAAGCAAAGGCTTCCTGCTTAAATGGTATTGAAAGCGTTCGTAAAAATGCTCCCGATGCCAATGTTGTAGAGGAATAAAATTCTTTATTTATACGTTTAAAATCTGCCTCGCATTGATCCTGTTGTCAATGCGGGGTGTTTTTATAAATACAAAATCTGCGAATTTTGAAAGGACATCAATATAAAGATGATAAATATTCAGGGCGTAAAATTTCATAATGGAACCCGGGAAGAACTGCTTCCTGACTTTGCTTCTGATTTCCCCTATATCGCAACATGTGCAGAACTTGATAAATACAAAGAGCAGTTTGCGCCCTGGCACTGGCACAAAGCTGTAGAACTTTTCTACATAAAGAGTGGTGCTCTTGAGTACTCCACTCCTGAGGGAAAAATAAGATTTCCCGCCGGGAGCGGCGGTATGGTAAACTCTAACGTGCTTCATATGACAAATCCTGTCTCACAGACAGAAAAAACCATTCAGCTTCTTCATATTTTTGATCCCTCCCTGCTTTCCGGAGTACAGGGAAGCAGAATAGAACAAAAGTATATTACTCCAATTGTATCCGTTCCACAGGTGGAAATAATCCCCCTTTTTCCGGACGATCCGGCACAGGAAAGAATCTTAAAACAAATTGTAGAAGCATTCCAGTTATCCAGCCAGGAATTTGGATATGAAATTAGGCTGCGGGAAGCTCTTTCCCAAATATGGCTGATGATTTTTGAACAATTTCAATTAATACAGGATAAAAACAAAAAATATAATAAGAATAACGATAAAATAAAATTAATGATGATTTACATCCATGAACATTACTCAGAAAAAATTTCCATCCCTGAACTTTCGGCGGCGGCGTTTCTTAGTGAACGGGAGTGTTTCCGGGTATTTCGTGATTGTCTGCATATGACGCCTGTAGATTATATTCAAAGCTACCGCCTGCAGATGGCCTGTCAGATGCTTGCAAGAAGCCAGGAATCCATTACCACAATCAGCCATACCTGCGGATTGGGAAGCAGCAGCTATTTTGGAAAAGTCTTTCGGGAAACCATGCATTGTACTCCTTCCGAGTACCGGAGCAAATGGCAGAATAGTGATACATAAAGGCAGAAATAAAATATTAACCTCCACAAATCCGCACTATAATGATACTTGTAAAGAAAACAAATCAAATTACAAGAATGGAGGAGTTCATATGTTAAAATTAAAAATCATGAACATGAAAAAATTTCTGGATACTGTTAACGCCTGTCAGGGAGAAGTTCGCATGATCTTTCCCGAAGGAGGAAAAACAAATATCAAAGGCCAGTATAGAATCCAAGGCAGCTTAACCGAACAGTATCGTAAAAACAAAAAATGCCTGCCCATTTCCCTGGAAATTCCTGTTCCTGAAGATTACATGAATATTGTATCTTATTATGCCGGAGACTGCTAAGTGCATTTGAAAAAAGCAGCACGAATCATATATTTCCTATTAGCAGCAAAGCCTCAGAAGCGGCATCCTCTGAGGCTTTTGTCGTTAAGCTGCACATAACTTCTTTACCAGATTAACCTTAGATACAAAATGCCGCATAAAGCGGAACCGTCTTTTTTCCATCCTCGAAGCCAAAATTCTTTGTGGAAAGTTTAATTGCATAATCAGGTTTGTAAGTTTCCATGTAGACTTTTAAACTTTTGGCTTTGGTGTTATCAGCCGCTTTGACCTCAACAGGTATCAGCTTTCCGCCGCGCTGAATAATGAAATCAACCTCAGCCCCACGCTCAGACTCCCAATAATAAGTTTTGTATCCTCCTATGGTAAGCTGCACATTTACATAATTTTCAACCATACCGCCTTTAAAATCATTCAGTTCGTCCACCATATATAAAATATCTTCTGCCGCTAAATCTTTTTTTGCACATAAAAGCCCCATATCAGATACATAAATTTTAAACGCATCTATGTTCCGATAATTTTCAAGAGGCTTTTTAATTTGCTCTGCCTTATATACTCTTGATACAATACCAGATAAACAAAGCCATTCTATTGCATTTTCAAACTCCGAAGCCCGCCCGCCTTTTTTTATGAGTTTATATTGAAAGCGAGTGTTTTTTCTGGAAAGCTGGGTAGTGATATTATCATAGGCAAGTCGTGTTTTTTTTATCTCATTTAAATGATTATACTTGCTCATATCATTTAAATAACCTGTCAATATGGAATCCTGAACGTGACGGACAAAAATATAATCCCCTGTATGTGCAAAATGCATTACACACTCCGGCATTCCTCCTACTACCAGATATTGACGATATAGCTTCATTGCCATATCATGCAACGCAGCAGGAAGCGGCCTGTCCACATCAAAACACCTTTTTATTTCCTCAACAAGCGTCTCCTCTCCCATTGCAAGCATAAATTCTTCCATATCCATAGGATACAGGGTTTTCATTTCTACCCTGCCTACAGGAAAAGAAAACTCCGCCCTGCTTACCGCAACACCAAGAAGACTCCCTGCCACAATTATATGATACCCCGGAGCATCTTCACAAAAATATTTCAGCGATGTCAGCGCCCTTTCGCAAAGCTGTACTTCGTCAAATACAATCAATGTTTTTTCCCGTATAATCGTCTGGCCTGCAATATGGGACAAAATTGGTATCAGATATTCAGGACTGATGCTTTCCTCGAAAGTTTTATTCAGCCCCGGATCGGTTTCAAAATTAAAATACGCCACATTCTCATAACAGGTACGCCCAAATTCCAGAACAGAATAAGTTTTTCCTACCTGCCTTGCCCCCTGCAAAATAAGAGGTTTACGGTGTTCACTATCCTTCCACGCTTTTAAAAAAACCATAATCTTTCTATACATAATCTGCTCCTTCGAAAAGTACTAATTACAATATAAAATAGATTCGTGAATTTTTCAATAAAATTTATTACATATTTTACACTAAATCACATGAATTATATATAAAAAATCTCATCATTTCACGTGAATAATGTTTTTACCTACAAATGGCGGAATAATGATACAT
>VSNT01000049.1 GCA_009774465.1 Lachnospiraceae bacterium | reverse complement strand
GGGTTACATTATGAAGCAGAAAACTATCATAAAGAAATTATCTGCCATAGCATTAGCATTGGGACTATGTGCTGCCTCCATACTCTTTATCCCCTCTGTCACCGGAAATGATCAGGTACAGGCGGACGAGCAGGTACGCAGCGTATATACCAATGAACCGATTCCCGCTGCCCAGGCTTCCCTGCGTCCCATTGCAGTTATGATGCCTACCGATAAAAAGGCGCAGCCATCTTATGGAATCGGCAACGCCAAGGTTTTATACGAAGTAATGGAGGAAGGCGAAATTTCCCGTCAAATGGCAATTATTGATGACTGGCAGGGACTTACCCGCATTGGGAATATCAGAAGCTGCCGTGATTATTATATTTCCCTTGCAACTGAATGGGATCCTATTCTGGTTCACTTCGGCGGCGTTTACTATATGGCAGACAGGATCAGTGCACCGGATATCAACAACTTATCAGGAACCAGCGAATATGGCACCGGCGGGGACAGGCCCGGATCTGCATACTTTTTCCGCACTGCTGACAGAAAAGCGCCTCACAATGCATATATCAATGGAGAAGGCATTACAAATGCATGTAATTCTTTAGGTTATTCCCTTACCACAAGGCCGGAATACTATAATGCCTCTCATTTCAGATTTGCAGAAGGAGCAAATACCTTAGAGCAGTATGCTGCTGCCATTCCCGGTAATGTAATTGACCTGTCCAACATCTTTACCTATACCAGAAGCTATTTTACATATAATCCGGAAACCGGCCTTTATGCAAAGAGCATTCATGGCGCTCCTCAGACAGATGGTCTTACCGGCGTGCAGCTTACTTTTTCAAATGTAATCATTCAAAATACCAAGTGGTCCCAGCGTGACGCCAAAGGGTATCTTGCTTTCCAGACCATTGATTCTACCGGTGACGGATATTATTTTACCAGAGGAAGAGGAATTCATATTACCTGGAAAAAGACCTCTGACTATGCGCCCACCAGATACTATGATGACAATGGCAACGAAATTCAGCTAAACACCGGTAAAACCTATATCGGTGTTGCCCAGCAGGGACGAGCAGTTCTTTATTCGTAGTCCCGTAAGAAATTGGTAAAAAACTGCCTGGCAATTTAGGCCTTATCGCATGTATAACAACGGATGCCACGCTTTGCGCGGCATCCGTTGTTATATCTTTTTATCAAATATCCTCCCATCGGACATGCGCTTTTTCTTCATTCCGGCATATGATAAAGCATCAACTGCCGGCCTTAAATTTCTAAAACGAAGCCGGCCTCAATCATGAAAATGGAGGTCATTATGAAGAAAATACCAACATCCGGCGCGCCAGGCGTGCCTTCTTTACGAAGGAAAAAAGCTGTAGCTCTTTTGCTGACTGCACTGCTTCTTATCGGTTCACTTGCAGGCTGTGGGAAACAAAATGCACAGGGAAATGATGCATCATCAGACGCTTCCCTGAAAAAGGTTACTTTAAATGAAGTCGCCCATTCCATTTTTTATGCTCCCATGTATGTGGCCATTGAAGAAGGATACTTTAAGGAAGAAGGAATTGAACTAACGCTCATAACTGGCTTTGGAGCAGACAAAACGATGACCGCTGTCCTTACGGACGAAGCAGATATCGGCTTTATGGGAAGTGAGTCCACCATTTATACCTATGCAGGCGGCACCCAGGATTATGTGGTGAATTTTGCGCAGTTAACACAGCGTGCCGGCAATTTTCTTGTTTCAAGGCAGCCCATTGACAATTTCAGTTGGGATATGATAAAGGGAAGCAATGTGCTTGGCGGCCGGGCAGGTGGTATGCCGGAGATGGTATTTGAATTTATTTTAAAGAAAAATGGCATTGATCCCAAAACAGATCTTACCATTGACCAGAGCATTGATTTTGGTTCCACTGCCGCTGCCTTTTCAGGCGGACAGGGAGATTTTTCGGTTGAGTTTGAACCTCATGCAACCTCTTTGGAATTAAAAGGCGACGGTTATGTTGTAGCTTCCTTAGGAGAAGACTCCGGCTATGTTCCCTACACTGCTTTCTCTGCAAAAAAGAGCTACATTGAAGCAAATCCCGATACCATTCAGGCATTTACAAATGCGCTGCAGAAAGGAATGGAATATGTAGCTTCCCACACTCCGGAAGAGATTGCAAAAGTTATCCAGCCTCAATTTGAAGAAACTGACCTGGAAACGCTCACTACCATTGTTACAAGATATTATGAACAGGACACCTGGAAATCCGATTTGATTTTTGAAGAAGATGCTTTCACTCTCCTTCAAAATATCTTAGAGGAATCAGGGGAGCTTCCAAAACGTGTTCCCTATGAAGATCTTGTCACTACTACCTTTGCAGAAGAAGCGGCAAAGTAAAACATGAGGCTCCTGCGATTCGCGAGCTATCTCCTTGTTAATCATTCAGGAGGCAGGTAATTAACTTACCGGCCTCCTTTATATCTATCTGCCTGTTAAAGATGCACCCTTAAAGAATTCATAAATACAAAGTCAAGTAATGCCATAAACATGGAAAATCCGGTAAGTACAAAGGTGAGTACGATTGCCGAAACATCATAAATCACTTTGCTCTGCTCTATAATCTGCCCTTTTTCATTCCTTACCTCATAGGTTTTCTGCCTGCTTCCCAAAAGAACTTCTATTCCTAATGTAATCAGCATCAGCGGCCAGAATTGAAAGAACACTCTGAAATCCAGCCCTGGCAGAAATAAATGTATCAGGAACAAAACGCCTGTGACAACCAGCACCATGCCAAAGGTAACAGAACCTACCCGTCGTATTCTAATCGTCTGTCTCTCCATTATTTCTCCTCCTGCCCGTCTGTCTTACTGCTTTCTTCTATTACATTTTCCTTCAAAATTTTCTCTTCCTTCTCTTCCTGCGGCACTATTTCCACTTTTTTCCCATTAAGCAGCCTCACTCCCAGAAAGATAATACCTGCGCCTATCACTATGCTGGGAACATAGCTTCCTATTCTCCACATCATTCGAGAAATAAAGGTATATTGCTCCGGCAGTATGCTGTGAAGCAGGTTGGCCATTGTATTCCACAGGAAACATGCCCCTATAAAAATCAACCCATAGGCAATCCATTTCTGGTATTTTTCCACATATTCTTTTGTTCCTAAAACGGAATCCATTCCGAAAATATATTCATCCTCCACCTGTGCAAACTCCTCATCACTTAAGCTGGCAAGGTGATTGGCATGGAAAAATCCATACGCCCAGACCACTACATCAAACAGTGTAATAATTGTCTGCTGCATCCATCCTCCCACTGCAATCAGCAGAAAAAATACCAGCATAAGGCTTATTCCTGTCTTCATAAACCCCATATACATTTCTGCTGCTCCCGGCAAAAACGAAAAACAAAATGATAAAAATCTGCTCTTTTTCTTAGTCTTCATAATAATTTCCTCCATTATTTGTGCTAAATAAGGCATCCAGCCTGAAATTGTTTACTGTGTTAAACCAGTTATTAAATTTTTCATTAATTTCCCTTGTTTTCTCACCTAAGCGCTCGTTTACATCCATGTTTTCCTCTACTCTGCTCTGATTATCTTCCATATAAAATGCCGGCTCTTTATTGCTGGTAATCGTGGGGATAATCATTAACATAAGGATTGCAGCCGCCATTCCCGTTATAATTTTAAGACGATACGTAAAAGTCTGAACCGTTCGCTTTCCGCTCCCGGATAAGGGAAATTCCTTCACGGTTTGTTTTGGAAATGCCTGACTTAAAATCTGCTCTTTCATATGCTTTGGCGCATACAGTTCCTGCTCTTCCAGTTGTCTGATCATGCGCTCCAATTCTTCATCTGTGGGATATCCATTCATGCCGGTTCCTCCTTTCCATACATCTTCTTAAGCATCTCTCTGGCCCTGTAAATTTGTGTCTGTATCGTTTTCAGGCTCTGACCGCGTCTTGCGGCAATCTCCCTGGCGCTTAATTCCTTTAAGTAATAGTCTCTTGCCACTTCATTATAGGGCGGCTTTAAGCTTTCACACCGCAGAGAAAGCTGACTTTTTACCTCTTCCTCAATGCAAATATCTTCGGGAGAACCGCGCTTTTCCACTGCTGTTTCAAAAAAAGAATCTTCTGTAGGCACGCTTCTGTGACTGGCGCTTCTTAAGTAATCAATGCTTTTATTGGTTGCAATCCTGCAAATCCATGCCTTTTCATTATTTCCATCAAAAGTCTGATATTTTTGAAATGCAGATAAGAAAGTTTCCTGCATCAAATCCTCTGCTGCAAAGTAATCACCAGTCAGTTTATAGCAAATGGAAAAAACAAGTTTATCATATGTGTCGATCAATGCCGCCAGCTTTTCCTGGGTACATTTATTTTCTTTCACCGCGGTACTTATCCTCTCCACCCTCTTTCTGATTTCTTACTTTCATAAACTATAACGGAACTGTTCTTTGTTTGTCTTCAATTATTATATATTTTTTTAAAAATTTTAGAAAGATATGGAATTCCTGAAAATCTATAACTTGTCATAGGGTTTTAAATACTATATAATAAATATCAGAATTATTTGGAAGGCGCATTCACATGACAATTAACAGAGATGACTTATTAAACAGCATATTAGAAAGCCTTGGCAGGATTCAGCACATTAAAGCTGAAGATATCCCCAACATTGATTTATATATGGATCAGGTTACCACCTTCATGGAAAAACGTCTGAAAAGCACTACAAGAAGTCCTGAAGATAAAATTCTTACCAAAACCATGATCAATAACTATGCCAAAAACGACCTGCTTCCTCCTCCTATCAGGAAAAAGTACAGTAAAGAGCACATTCTGCTGCTTATTTTTATTTATTACTACAAGGGAATTCTTTCCATAAATGATATTCAGACCTTGTTAACTCCCCTTACCACAAAATACTTCCAGACACATGAAAGCATTAACTTGGAAAGCATTTATGAAGAGGTGTTCAGTCTGGAACAGACAGAGGTGGAACATTTAAAGGAAGATATCATAAAAAAGTTTGCCCTTTCACAGGAAACTTTTAAGGATGCGCCAAAAGAAGATCAGGAAATTCTGCAGTTGTTTTCCTTTATCAGCATACTGAGCTATGATACTTATGTAAAAAGACTTCTGATTGAAAAGATGGTGGACAGCTTTAAGGCTGCAACTTCAAAAGAAGATTCGGAAAAACCGGATAAAAATTCAAAAAAATAACGTCTGGCTCATTGCCGCAGGGATAACCCTAATACACGGAGGTAGATTTATGAACAAAAAAATACAGACAAATATTGTAGATCACTTATTTGAAGCCATTTTATGTCTGGAAAATAAAGAAGAATGCTATAGTTTTTTCGAAGATTTATGCACTGTCAATGAACTGCTTTCTCTTTCTCAGCGTTTTGAAGTTGCTTCCATGCTGAAAAACCACAAAACTTATCTTGAAATTGCAGAGGAAACCGGTGCCTCCACTGCTACCATCAGCCGGGTAAACCGTTCTTTAAATTACGGCAATGATGGTTATGACCTGGTATTTAAGCGAATCGAAAAATAAACGGATAATTCTTTTGAATTATCCGTTTATCTCTATAATCAGCATAGGATCAATATATGCATCATCCTGCATGATCTGATAACCCAGTTCCTGATTTTCTTCTCCGATTGAATATAAAATGTATCCTTTTCCCAAATCTTCGCCATTTTTAACCAGCGCATTGCCGCTGTTCCTGTAAACAGATTTATATCCGTTTCCATGATCAATCACAATTCTGGTTCCATAGACTTCATCTGCATCCACGCTGATTACCGTTCCGGTTCCTGATGTGATTACATTGGTTCCATTCAATGCTGAAAATACCAGCATGGGTTCTTCCCCCTCGTCCTCCTTCATTGTAGCAGATCCGCTTAGCGGAAATCCCTTAGGCAGTGCATCCTCGATCACCTCCTGGGAAATTGCATCTTCTGTGGCCATCTTATTGGAAACTGTCTCACTTAAAACTGCCACCTTATTACTGAGGGTGGAGTTCTCCACCGATAAGGCTTCATTTTCATCTGTCAGATTATTAATTATAGCTGTCTGGTTTACAACTTCTTTTCTTATGTGTTTTAATGTGATCGTGTCATAGGTAAGCTTACATACAACAACTACTGCCAGCAGAAAAAAAACAATTGAAGCTGCCTGAACCAGGGTTGGCCCAATTGTACGCCGCCTTAAGGCGCCATCCTGTTTTTCAATCAGCAGCATGACTGTGACTTTCTTTTTTCTTTTAAGACGCTGTCCCATAATTTGCTTATCACCTCCGGTCAATTATTATCATTTTATCACACAGAATAAAATAGGGCAACTTTCCCATACGTTTTTACAGAATTTTCTTTACTTTTGGCAACGTCTGTGCTATTCTGAATATGTTACAGGTTTCTGTGATATGCATTATTATTTATTCTTGGAGGTATCTATAATGAATAAAGGTACAGTAAAGTGGTTTAACAACCAAAAAGGTTACGGTTTCATCTCTGATGAGTCAGGAAATGATGTTTTCGTACATTACTCAGGACTTAATATGGAAGGTTTCAAGTCTCTTGAAGAAGGCGCTTCCGTAGAATTCGAAGTAGTAAATGGCGAAAAAGGACCTCAGGCTGTAAACGTAACAAAGTTATAATTAGCAGAAGTCTATTTATAGCGTATTAATCAGTAACACGATGTGCCTTTTCTTAAATATAAATGTTTCATTTTATTTAGAATTTGCAATATTGTTTTATCAGATTAAGGAAATGACCTATCTCATATGAGGTAGGTTTTTTTTGGATCAAAAGTGCGCTTCACACACTCCCGCGCCAAACTTCTCTGGCAAGCGCTGCTTTTGTTCCGCGCGCGAAGCTGCACATCCCTTTTATTTCATAGGCTCATCTGCCCTATTCCATACAGGCAAGTACATCCTCAAACTTCATTTTCCCGCCAAAAAGATCCAGCGCGCTTCCAATTGTCACGTCCAGCTTTCCCTTTCCCAGCTCCTTTAACAGCTTAAGATCCTGAAAATCATGCACGCCGCCTGCATAAGTGCATGGAATTCTGCACGTATTGCCCAACATGGAAACAAGTGCTTTCTCAATTCCCTGACTTTTTCCCTCCACATCCACTGCATGAATCAAAAATTCGCTGCAACAGTCAGATAACCTTTCTATGGTTTCGTCATTTAGCTTCACGTCCGTATAGTTCTGCCATCTGTCGGTCACAATATAATATTCCTTCCCTTTCCTGCGGCAGCTTAAATCCAGTACCAAATGCTCTTTTCCAACAGCGTTTACCATTTCTTTCAGCCTGTTAAAGTGAAGCTGTCCATCCTTAAAAACATAGGAAGTTACGATTACATGGGATGCGCCTTTTTTTAAAAAAAATTCTGCATTAGAAAGACGAATTCCTCCTCCCACCTGCAGTCCAAAAGGATATGCCGAAAGTGCCAGAAGCGCCTGCTGTCTGGTTTTTTCATAATATTCACTGTCAGAAGGATTTAACAAAATAATATGTCCGCCTTTTAATCCTTTTTCCCGATACAGACTTGCAAAAAAAGCGGCATCCTGTAAAGCAACAAAGTTTTCCGCCGCTTTATCTCCCTGATCTTTCAGGCTGCTGCCTACAATCTGCTTTACTTTTCCGTTATGGATATCAATGCATGGTCTGAATTTCATAATAAAATTTTTATCCTTTTTATTATTTTTTATTTTTAAGTATACCATATTTTTATTTTTGTTTCAGGTATGATTTTATTCTCTTTGTGCATAATAGCAATAGAACTGACAATAATGCAGTTCTTATATAAGGAGGTAAATTATGAAAAATATGAGAAAACTAATTGCGGTATCTCTTGTCCTTGCAATGCTTTGTGTTCTTTCTGCATGCGGAACCAAAACCAAAAACGACACAAACGATATGGCAGGAAATACCAACACCACCACTGAAAATGGCACCACCGGAAATAATGGCACTACTGGAAACAATACTGCTGCCGGTGGAACAACTAACGCCGGTACTACAGGAACTGATGCGGCTGAAAATATGACCGG
This sequence comes from Lachnospiraceae bacterium, assembly GCA_009774465.1. Lineage (GTDB taxonomy): Bacteria > Bacillota > Clostridia > Lachnospirales > Lachnospiraceae > Suilimivivens. The sequence continues at coordinate 17,243 of VSNT01000049.1, read as the reverse complement.
CGGCACTGATGATGCCAACGGCATCAATGGCACAACAGGCAATAATAATGGAAATGTAAACAATGCCACCACAGGAACCAATAATGATGGCGATTCCATTCTTGATGATGCAGGTAATGCCGTAGGAGACGTGGTAGATGACATTTCTGACGGTGTATCCGACATCACAAATGATCTGGTGGGAAATGATGACAACAGCAATACCGACAATAACACAAACGCTGCAAATGCCAGTGCCTCACCAGGCAGCGATAACGGTACTGCAAGCGCCAAAACAAACCGCTAAGCATCAATGCAGGGAAAAATTTTTGCAAGCTGATCCTTATGTTAGAAAAGGATGCCGCACCCTCTACGGCATCCTTTTTGTTTCCTTTTATTTTTCTATGATTGTTCCATCCCTGTAAGCCTGCAGGAGCTGCTCTAACTGCTTAATGCTTTCCCTCAGTTCCGCACCTACATCCGTATCCGCAACTCTGATCCTTACAGGCGCTGTCTCAACTACGGTTGAATCTGAAAAGATATCAGACTCATGTAAAATAGCTGCTTCTGTTGATTCAAAGGGCTCATGGGCTACCAGACGCATACCGTGGGAATTGGCTACCAGGGTATATCCTGCAATACCTGTTTTTCCCTGATAAGCCTTGGAAAATCCGCCATCTATAATAAGAAGCTTTCCATCACATTTAATGGGCGTCTCTCCCTTTTTCAGTTCTACCGGTACATGTCCGTTAATAATATGGGACTTCTTTTTATCAAGACCAAATTCTTCCAGAATTTTATTTAAAACTTCTTCCTGATCCAGCATGGAATAATAGCTGTTTTTAATCTCCTTATGGGTTTCTTTATCCTCTACAAAGTATCTTTCAAAGGTAGTCATCTTATCTTTTCCAAATACCGGAGAATTCGGTCCGGCCCAGATATACCAGATATAATCCTGTGCTTTTCTCATACCAATCGGATCATTTTTTGCATAATATCCTTTTCTTGCATAGTTGTCCAGCACGTCATACAGTTCTCTGCCTCTGTACTGCTTTCCATCCACATTGACAGACTTAAAGTCCCCTTTTTCATCTAAAGGTACGCATCCATGATAAAGCAGATTGGAATTATGAATTTTATAAAGTCCTCCATTGGAATATAAAAACCGCACATGGCGCTGCAGTTTTTCACACTTTAAAAATGCCTGCTGGATTCGCGCCATCATCTGTTCTTCATCAGGAGTAAGATTGTATGGATCAGCAGGATCTACGGTAGGAAAATCCGTATCCTTCATAGGGTATTCCTTTCCATAAACCATTACTGTCTTTTTCTCATAATTTATTTTATCTAAAAGCAGTCTCCCTTCCATCTCAAATTCAGGATGCTTTTTGATAATCTGTCCCTCCAGTTTAAACTGAATAATGGAAACTGCTTTATGAATCTTCATATCCATGCTTAAGTCTTTTGTGTTATAGTCCGTATTATATTTAATGGCAAAAGCATCACAGTTTACATTCTGGTAAGTATCCAGTGCAAAAGTGGCCAGCGGAATCAGGTTGATTCCATACCCTTCCTCCAGCGTATCCAGATTTCCATACCGGACTGCTGTCCGCAGCACCGTGGCAATACATGCCAGATGCCCGCACGCTGCGCCCATCCATACAATATCATGATTTCCCCACTGAATGTCTACCGAATGATAATTCATCAAAGTATCCATAATCACATGAGGTCCCGGTCCTCTGTCAAAAATATCCCCTACAATATGAAGATGGTCAATTACCAGACGCTGAATCAGATTGCTCAATGCCACAATAAATTCCGGTGCACGCCCTATTCTGATAATCGTATGGATGATTTCATTATAATAACCTTCCTTATCAGAAATATCGGCCTTCTCCGTAATCAACTCTTCTATAATATAGGCAAAATCCTTAGGCAGCGCCTTCCTTACCTTGGATCTGGTATATTTGGATGCCACCTTTTTTGTAATCTGTACCAGTCTGTGAAGAGTAATCTTATACCAGTCTTCAATATTGTCTTCTTCTCTTAATACAATATCCAGCTTCTCCTGGGGATAGTAAATCAGAGTCGCCAGCGACTTTTTATCTTTATTGCTTAAGGTGTTGCCAAATTCTTCATCAATCTGCCTTCTGATGGCGCCGGAACCATTTTTCAGTACATGATTAAACTGCTCATACTCTCCATGAATGTCTGTCAGAAAATGCTCCGTCCCCTTGGGCAGATTTAAAATTGCCTGCAGATTAATAATCTCCGTAGATGCTGCGGCAATATTACGGTATTGATTTGCCAGACTTTTTAAATATTTTAACTCCATTAATTCAAGTTCATTCATTTAAAACTGCGTCCTTTCTCTCCTCTTGATGTAAACTTATCCGATTACATCACTCATACAATAAAGCCCTGCAGGTTTTCCCTTTAAAAACTTGGCAGCCTGAACAGCACCCTTTCCAAAAACAGCCTTGGAATATGCGGTATGGGAAAATGTCACCACTTCATCTGCACCTGCAAAAATCACATCATGTTCTCCCACAATGGTTCCTCCTCTCACTGCCGAAAAACCAATTTCCTTTTGAGGACGCTTTTCTCTTCTTCCGCTCCTGTCATAAACATATGTATATTCCTTATTTAACGCTTCATTTACAGAATCCCCCAGAGCAAGGGCCGTACCGCTGGGCGCGTCCACTTTAAGCTTATGGTGCTTTTCTACAATTTCAACATCAAATCCTGCCGGCGCCAAAACCGAAGCTGCCTCTTTTAACAGCTTCATAAGCATATTGATTCCCAAAGACATATTGGCAGATTTAAGGATTGCCGTCTTTTTAGATGTCTCCTCCACTTTTTTCAGCTGTTCCTCACTAAGACCTGTGGTGCAAAGCACACAGGGAATCTGCTGCTCTGCGCAATAATCCAGAAGTCCGTCTACTGCCGGCGCCGCACTGAAATCAATGATTACATCCGCCTTAACGTCACAGTCCTTTATATTCTTAAATACAGGAAAAGGATTTTTCCCTTCATCATACGCATCCACTCCGGCTGCTAACGTAATCTCATCGTCATCTGCAATCAGCTTCGCAATGGTCTGTCCCATTTTTCCGTTACATCCATGCATAATTACATTTGTCATAACTCACGCCTCCTTATTTTCCAGTAAATATATACCTACTATATATAATAAGGCCTTTCCCCTTTTCTGGAAAGACCTTATATTACTTTTACTTAATACTATCTTTAGAATCACAAAATTCCATATTCCTTCATAGCCTTTTCAAGTTTAGCCCTGTTTTCCTCTTCCATATCCGTAAGAGGCGGTCTCAAGGAACCAGCTTCTTTTCCCATCAGATTAAGCGCCATCTTGACAGGAATGGGATTTACCTCACAAAAAAGCGCATTACAAAGAGGAATTGCCCTGAGCTGTTCCGCACAGCTTCCCTCAATATCCCCTGCAAAAAATTTTGCACAAATCTCATGTGTCTGCCTGGGCGCCACATTGGAAAGTACGGAAATAACGCCTTTTCCGCCAAGAACAAGGAGGGGCACGATCTGATCGTCATTTCCAGAATACAGATCCACCTTTCCATTTGCAAGAGACATCAGCTTTACAATCTGGCCGATATTGCCGCTGGCTTCCTTAACTCCAACAATATTTTCAACGTCTGTGCACAGACGCACAACAGTTTCCGGTGCAATATTACAGCCGGTGCGGCTGGGTACATTGTAAAGAATACATGGAATTTTAACAGAATCCGCAATCCTCTTATAGTGCTTGTATAAGCCATTCTGGGTTGCCTTATTGTAATAAGGCGTAACCAGAAGCAAAGCATCCGCCCCGGATTTTTCCGCTTCGGTGGAAAGATAAACAGCAGTTTCCGTACAATTTGAACCTGTACCTGCCACTACCGGAATACGTCCTGCCACCTTTTCCACACAATATTTGATCACATCCAAATGCTCCTCATGAGTTAATGTGGATGACTCCCCTGTTGTTCCGCATACAATAATTGCATCCGTTCCACCTGTAATCTGATCTTCAATCAATTCACCAAATTTTTCATAGTTCACTTCCCCATTTGCCTTAAAAGGTGTAACTATCGCAACACCAGCTCCCGTAAAAACAGCCATATCCAATCCTCCTTGTTTTCCGAAGGAAAATCCGAGCCTCTTTGGCGAGGAGGGGATTTATCCTCCTTGTTTTTTGTTAAAAAAAATCGATGCTTCCCTGCGCGCACCGACTAACATAAAATGTCACTTCATCGGATAGCGCCCCATCATTAGTCTCCTGAACTATTGATGACAGTCATACAGCTATTTGCTGCATGCCCAAGAACCTGACCACAGCCTTCAGATTCTTTCGGCGTTTTTTCCTTTCATTTTCCTTCCTCTGTGCCTGCCACATCCAAAAAACTACTCATAAAACACGCAACCTCTACCTCAAAATCCTATGTAATTATCTTTTATGAAATAATCATAGCACTATGCCAAAGCACTGTCAACGCACAGATGCTATGATTTCATGCTTATCATATTGCAAAAAATGCTGCCACAACAGTTATCCTTTTATCTTAACCGTCTCTATCCTGGAAATCTCATCTGCCAGCAGGCTAATCTCGTCATTTAAAGAAATTCCGGTTAAGATAACGTCAGTTTCCTCATCCCTTGCTTCCAGAAGATTTTTTAAATCTTCCACTGTAATAATACTGTTATCAATCAGTCCCAACAGTTCATCCAAAATCAGCAGGTCGCATTCGCCGGTAGAGAGAACTTTTTTGGCAAAATTAATACCGTTTTTAATATTGATGATTTCCTCTGTCTTTTTCTCCTCGGAAAGCTCCGCAAAGTTTAAGTCGGACTTTTCAAAGCGAAAAATTTTAATCTCAGGTTCCAGCCTTCCTAAAAATTCCGAATCAGCAAGTCCTTTTCCCTTTAAAAACTGAATGATCATTACACTCTTTCCCAAAGCTGCCATCATCACCGCTTCTCCAAGCGCTGCCGGTGATTTTCCATGTCCGTCCCCACTGTATATATGCACAATTCCCTGCCTCATAATACACCTCACACGAATACTTTCTGCCGCATTTTGGCAATTTATTTAAAATATGTTACTTATCGTATCATAAAAGTGTATAAAAAGCAACATTTGTTCAACAAGTGCAATTTACACAATACAAGATTTAGTAACTGAGTTTCTTTTTTTCACCTCTTTTCCACAAGATCTTGATTTGAAAATAAGAAAAACAAGGAAAAAAACAATTATATTTCTACTTCCATTTCTTTAAATATTTCTTGTATTACAGTCAAATCCATGCTATAACATTCTTACAGAAATTCTATAAAATTCTTTTATTATCATTCTTTATGTAACATCACTTTTTATTTTTACAAATTCTATTATTCTAAGGAGGATTTCCCATGTCTCAGTCAAAATCTACAGCTATTCACAGAGAATGGCTTTCTGCTGCTGGTCCCTTAAACATTCCTATGACAAATGACTATCTGTTTCGAGCGATTCTTCAGCGAAATAACCGTGTTTTGAAAGGTCTTATCTGTTCTCTCCTGCATCTGGATAAAGATGCTGTTGATTCTGTCGTAATCAATAATCCCATTATTCTGGGCGAGTCCATCAATAATAAAACTTTCTTTTTAGACATCTCAATCACATTAAATAACCATACTCTAATCAATTTGGAAATGCAGGTCATTAACGAACACAACTGGCCGGAACGGTCTCTAAGCTACCTGTGCCGGACTTTTGATAATCTTAATTCAGGTGATGAGTATTCATCAGTGAAACCGGCCATTCAAATCGGCCTGCTTAACTTCACTCTCTTTCCTGAGTATCCTGAATTTTATTCTACATATCAATTTTTAAATGCAAAAAATTATACGAAATATAGTGACAAGTTGCGCCTTTGTGTGTTAAACTTAACTCGTATAGATTTAGCTGATGAAGAAGATAAACGTTACCATCTTGATTTGTGGGCTTCTCTCTTCAAAGCTGTCACATGGGAGGAATTGAAAATGATCTCAAAACAGGATGAACTAATAAACGAAGCTTCCGCCACCGCATTCCAGCTTAGTCAGGAAGAAATGATACGCCTGCAATGTCAGGCAAGAGAGGATTACTACCGCAGACAGCGGTCTGTTCAGCATATGCTGGATACTCAGGAGAATACCATTAAAAATCAAGAGCAAATGATTAATGGCCAAAAGGAAATAATTAACAACCAAGAAGAAATGATTAATGACCAAAAGGTAATGATTGACAGCCAAGCAGAAATGATTAACAACCAGGAAGAAATGATTAATAATCAAAAAGAAACTATTAAAAAACAGAATACAGATATAGAAAAGGATAAAATGACGATTCAAAATTTGACTGACGAGAATACTCTTTTACAAAAGCAGCTTGCTGATGCTTTAGAGCAGCTTAAAAAGAACAAATAGATCCCATTTCACGTTATATCCTGTTTTTTCAGATAAATACAATATCTTCATAAGGAAAACAACGCCTCCTCATAATTTTTTACATAATATTTTATATTTGTCCTTCCCTTTTGAATGATGGTATGTCCTTCTTTTTCAAGCATTTCCTTCTGCGCCTTAATTCCGCCGGGATACTTGGAATTTAATTCTCCATTTGCCTTAAGAGTTCTCCAATAGGGAGTCTTGTCGTTTTCCCGCTGTTCGCTTGCCCATGCGGCAATTGAAACAAAAATTCCTGCGGTAATGGGTTCCGTAAAGTCGGCTCCACTTCGCTTTGCAAAATATTCTCTTATCTCCCCAACTGTAAGCAGTTTTCCATAAGGTACGCGTCTCATTATTTTATCATATGCAATGGGAGGCGCAAAATACATTCTGTCACCGCCATATTTTTTTATGCTCTTTTCATCCGTTATTATCTGGAACTTGGGCATGTCTTTGCTGTCATGAAGCATTGCATTAAAGTCTTTTTTATTTTCGTTAGCCATAATTTAATCCCTCCTGGGAAAAGCATAACCTAAAAAAGGCATTCATGCAATGAGACGGTTTTAAAAAATGTCACAATTTTCTTCTTGCCAACTCCAGACATCCCATAATTCCCTGATTACCATTAAGACTTGCCTGGACAATATAATTTTCCATATGTTCAATCTCTTCTGTTCGTATATATCCGTTAAGAAGTTCCAGCGTCTTTTGCCGGATCATTGGAAACAACTGTGCCTGATTCATGACGCCTCCCCCTAAAATAATCATTTCCGGAGAAAGGGTTAAAATATATCCGGTAAGCGCCTGGGCAATATAATATGATTCCAGCTCCCATACCCTTTTCTCGTCTGCTAAAGCTGCTGCTTCCTTTCCCCAACGACTCTTGATAGCAGGGCCGGATGCCAGCCCTTCAAAGCAGTCTTTATGATAAGGGCAAATGCCTTCGTAGGGATCATCATTTCTTTTTTTCACCAGCACATGCCCTGCTTCCGGGTGGAGCATGCCATGAAGAAGACTTCCTTCTATCAAAATGCCTGCTCCAATCCCTGTTCCGATTGTCACATAAACCACACATCTTTTTCCTCTGGCTTGGCCAAAGGTCACTTCACCCAAAACAGAACTGTTTACATCCGTATCAAAACCAATGGGACAGCCAAGAGCCCTTTCCAGTGTGCCTGCCATATCAAAATTCTTCCATGCCAGCTTGGGGGTACATGTTATAAAGCCATAGGTATCTGAATTTTGATTCAGATCAACAGGGCCAAAACAGCCTACTCCCACAGCTTCCACTTTTTCTTTTTTAAAATATGCCATCACCTGGGGCATCGTTTCCTTTGGTGTTTTCGTGGGAATGGAAATCTGATTAAATATATTCCCTTTTTCATCTCCAACCGCACACACCATTTTCGTGCCTCCGGCCTCCAATGCGCCTAATTTCATGGGAACTCCTTTCTTTTACATAACTACTTAACAAGATGAATTCTTGTCAAATTATAACACGTCCCCCCGCAACTGCCAATGCGGGATAAACTGCCATTACCTCCAGGCAGCAAACGCCACAAAAAAGCCGCTGCTTTTGCAAATGATCACTCATCTGAAAATGCAGCGGCCTGCCTTATCAAAAAGGGGTTACCTGAATTATTTCTTTACTCTTCCATAAGCTCCAGTTTACTTACGGAAACTTCATATGCAGTTCTCTTTTCCGCATCTTCCTCCGAAAGCCTCTTCATGTACTCCCTGCTCTGGATTCTTCCCCAGATTTCACATCTGGTTCCCACGGAAAAATTGCTGGCAAAGCGGGCGTTCCTCCCCCAGCAGATGCAGGGAATATAATCGCTTTTTCCATAAGGCCTGTTTACTGCGAGCAAAAGATCGGCAATTTCTCTGCCCAGAGGCGTTTTTCTGTAAATAGGTTCCTTACAGATATAACCATCCAGGTAAATCTGATTGGTTTTCGAGCTTTCCGGCGTTTCATCCACAAACTCGATCTCCCTTGCAAATACAGAAAGCACAAGCCTGTTCTTCCGCTCTTCATGCCTGTTGTAGGAACGGAATTGTCCCTGAACCATAATATTTAAGCCTTTATAGTCCTCATTTACGTCAATCAGCCGCTCCGATACCATCAGTGGAATAATATCACTGGAATCGCTTAACCTTGGTACATTTACGTCTACCATATAAAAGCCTTCTCCGAAAATTTCATGGCTGAATACGAAATCGCTTACGATCTCCCCCATGATTACCACCTGGTTGTTTTCAATTACCTTATCTGTCATTTTTGTTCTCCCTTCTTACTCCTTAAGAATTTTTTCCTGTCATGTATTACTATTTATATGAAATTTTTTCCAAAAAAGACCTTTTATTTACCGCATAATTCTACAAATTTATGTTTACAAGCCCTTGAAAGTGGTGCTATACTTAAACAGTTTGAAATATGATAAATACTGCATTTGCGCTGTGTTGCAGGTTTTCTGCCGCCCCCGGCAGATGCATGGAGGAGAAACTGATATTATGAAAATGAAAAGAGAAGATGTGCGAAACATAGCAATTATTGCCCACGTAGATCACGGCAAAACCACTCTGGTAGACGAGCTTTTAAAACAAAGCGGCGTATTCCGTGCAAATCAGGAGGTTGCCGAGCGTGTTATGGATTCCAACGATATTGAAAGAGAACGTGGCATCACTATTTTATCCAAAAATACTGCTGTAACCTATAAGAATACCAAAATCAATATTATTGACACCCCCGGACATGCTGACTTCGGCGGCGAAGTGGAGCGCGTTCTTAAAATGGTCAATGGGGTTATTTTAGTGGTAGATGCCTTTGAAGGCGCTATGCCTCAGACAAAATTCGTCCTTAGAAAAGCTCTGGAACTTAAACTTCCCGTGGTGGTATGCGTCAATAAAATTGACCGTCCGGAGGCCCGCCCTGATGAAGTGGTGGATGAAGTTCTGGAACTGTTTCTGGATCTGGATGCAGACGAATCCCAGCTTGACTGTCCTTTTGTTTTTGCCTCGGCAAAAACGGGAACTGCCACTTTAGATTTAACGGAACCGGGGAAAAGCATGGTTCCTTTGTTTGAAACAATTCTGAACTATATTCCTGCGCCGGAAGGAGATCCTGACGCAGGCACACAGGTTCTGATCAGCACCATTGATTACAATGAGTATGTGGGAAGAATCGGCGTAGGTAAGGTAGACAATGGCTGCGTGCGGGTAAATCAGGAGGTAGTGATCGTAAACCATCACGATCCTGAAAAATCAAGAAAGGTAAAAATCAGCAAGCTCTATGAATTTGACGGTCTGAACAAGGTTGAGGTTTCCGAAGCTAATATGGGCTCTATCGTAGCTATTTCCGGTATTTCCGATATCCGTATTGGAGACACCCTCTGCTCCCCGGAAAACCCGGTTCCCATTCCCTTTCAAAAAATCTCCGAGCCGACCATTGCCATGCATTTTATTGTCAATGACTCTCCCCTTGCCGGGAAGGAAGGAAAATATGTAACCAGCCGTCATATCAGAGACAGACTGTTCCGGGAGCTGAATACGGACGTTTCTCTGCGAGTAGAAGAAACAGACACTACAGAAGCATTTAAGGTTTCCGGACGGGGTGAACTGCATTTGTCCGTACTGATTGAAAATATGAGAAGGGAAGGCTATGAATTTGCAGTAAGCAAAGCGGAGGTTCTTTATAAAACAGATGAAAATGGAAAGAAATTAGAGCCAATGGAGCTTTGTTATATTGACGTACCGGAAGAATTCTCCGGTTCCGTGATTGAAAAATTAAGCCAGAGAAAAGGGGAATTGCAGAGCATGGGCACCTCCTCCGGCGGCTACACCCGTCTTACATTTTCCATTCCCTCCAGAGGTTTAATCGGCTACCGTGGTGAATTTATGACAGATACCAAGGGAAATGGTATTATGAACAGTATTTTTGACGGATACGGTCCTTATAAAGGAGATATTCAGTATCGGAAGCAGGGTTCTTTAATAGCATTTGAAGCGGGAGAAGCAATCACTTATGGGCTGTACAATGCCCAGGAACGCGGCACTCTCTTTATCGGTCCTGGTGAAAAGGTCTACTCTGGCATGGTAGTGGGGCAAAATGGAAAAGGCGAAGATATTGAGCTGAATGTATGCAAAAAGAAACAGCTTACCAACACCCGCTCCTCCAGCGCTGACGAGGCGCTGCGTTTAACACCGCCCAGAGTTTTAAGCCTGGAACAGGCGCTTGAATTTATTGATACGGATGAGCTTTTAGAGGTCACCCCCATTTCCTTACGCATCCGCAAAAAAATTTTAGATCCTACCATGCGCAAGCGTGCTGCAATGCGCTCCGCTTCCCTTAATCAAAGCTGACCTGGACATACATTTTAATCTGTAACAGCATAGCTTCTCCTAAACAGGCACATAACAATTCTTCTTAATATATATTAATAATAAAAAGTTATGTGACCGAAACGTATTCCTTTCATTATAAATATGGGAATACTTCTTCGATGATAAAGGAGAAAAATGGCTAAAGAAATAGAATGGAACAAGCGGTTTGATATCGGAGTGGATTCCATTGACAAAGCACACCGGAAACTTTTTTCAATCGTACACAAATTAACTTATCTTAGCGAGAATGAAAATAATGGCCCCTGGGCATGTGCTGAAGGAATCAAGTTTTTTAAAAATTATGCAATAAAACATTTTTCCGAAGAGGAAGCTTATATGCAGTCGATTGGCTACAGGGGCTATGAAATGCACAAGCGCCTGCATGACGATATGCGGGATAAAACCCTCCCCGCACTTGAAAAAGATCTGAAAACATCAAATTATTCACAGGAATCTATCCGTCATTTTCTCGGCATCTGCCTTGGATGGCTGACTGCACACATTATGATTGAAGACCGCGCCATTACAGGAAGAGGCTTAAATAAGTGGAAAAACGATCATTCGGGAAAAGCTGCTTTGGGATTGGAAAACGCAATATCTGACACCGTGGAAGAAATTTTTAAACTACAGGCAGATGTAGTCAGTGAGCATTACAGCGGAGAAAATTTCGGAGACAGCGTGATCAGCAGGTTAATCTATCATTCGAAAGAAGGAACACGAATACAGGTTTTTCTGATTTTTGAGAAAGGACTGGTTCTGCATATTGTAAACTCTATGTTGGATATGCAGTTTCGAAAGGTTGACAAACTGGTCAGCAATACTTTTAAAATGCTTTCTGAACAGACAACAAACCAGATTGCCGCCCACCTCCCATCCTCTTCCGGTTTCGAACTGGAAAGCAGTCATTTGATGACTATGGAACAGCTTCAGCAGGAATTCTGTATCGAATATTCCAGCTATAGCCTGCTGTTCGATACGGGAATCGGATATTTTGCCTTTTGTATTAAAACAGCATAAAATTTGAGCGCCCCAGGGCCGGAACATTTTTATACGATTCAATAAATGCCGCACCGCACGGGACATTCTTATATGAAATACCCCATAGCCATCTGATAAAGCAGTACACCTGCATGGATCAGCGCTATGGGGTATTTTACTTTTTATTCACCGGCCAGGTAAATGTACCAAACCTCCGCCCGGCTTACCGTTTCACTTTGAATTGGTTATATATGCAGTAAATGGGTTGCTATCTGGAAATATACCAAAAGCGAAAGCACATCCACAATAGTTGTAATAAAGGGGCTTGCCATAACTGCAGGATCAAATCCAATCTTCTTGGCAAGCATTGGCAGCGTGCAGCCCACAAGCTTGGCAATGATCACTGCTGCCACCAGTGTCAGACATACCACCAAGGCTACCATGATGCTGACTTTGTCCAGCAAAAGGAGTTTTAAAAAATTGGCTGCTGCCAAAGTAATCCCACAAAGGCATGCAACACGGATTTCCTTCCAAACTACCTTGAACGCATCCCCAAATTCGATTTCATTTAAAGAAAGCCCGCGGATAATCGTAACACTGGCCTGTCCGCCGGCATTTCCGCCTGTATCCATCAACATGGGAATATAGGCAATCAGCGCGCCATACGCCAAAAGCGCATCCTCAAAGGTAGTAAGCACGCTTCCTGTAAGTGTTGCCGATATCATAAGCAGCAGCAGCCAGGGCATACGTTTTTTCCATGTTTCAACCACGCTTGTTTTCATATAAGGCTTATCCGATGGCACAATAGCCGCCATCTTTTCCATATCCTCCGTAGCCTCTTCCTGGAGAATATCCACAATATCATCTACCGTAATAATGCCCACCAGACGATTTTCATTATCTACCACCGGCATGGCGGTAAAGTCATATTTCTGGAACTGTCTGGCAACCTCTTCCTGGTCCATCAGGGTATTAATATAAATAACATTTTCATGCATGATATCCCCGATCACCGCATCACCTGAACTGATCAGCAGATACCGAAGCGCCACCGTACCCACCAGCGTCCTTTTGGCATCCAGCACATAGCAAATGTTTATGGTTTCGCTGTCCACGCCGATCTTTCTGATACGGGCAATGGCATCTTCCACCGTCATATTTTCCTTTAAGTCCACGTACTCTACCGTCATAATACTTCCGGCAGAATCTTCCGGATATCTGAGCAGATGGTTAATGTCTCTTCTGGTCTCCGGATTCGCATTGGCCAGCAGTTTCTTTACAACGTTTGCAGGCATTTCTTCCAGAAGGTCTGTAGCATCATCCGCCATCAGATTATTGATAATTCCTGCCGCGTCCTTTTCCGACAGGCTGGTAATAATGAACTGCTGGCTTTCCACCTCCAGATAGGAAAATACATCTGCCGCAATATTTTTGGGCAGAATGCGGAAAATCTTCAAAAGATCCTCCTCCTTAAGCTCCTCCATGATCACTGCAATATCTGCTTCATTCATTTCTGCAATCTTCTGGCGGAGCCGGGTATACTGCTTTGTGTCCAGTAGTTCCTTGATTATTTCGAACTCTTTGATCTCTTCCATAGCAATTCTCCTTTATATGTGATTTTTATGCTCCGTTCATGAGGAGGAATGTCAGTATTACTGTTTGCTATACTTTTCTTCATAAAAACCACCACCTTTCTGGAAAATGCTCTTTTTTACTTTAGACCATTCGACTTTTTTTGTCAATGTATTACTCTGCTTTGCACATATAATACCCTTCCTTTGTGACTGTTATACGCGCTCTGGCAGCAGTCAGACTGATTATCTCTTCCCTTATCTGCTCCCTTTGCTCTGCCGGAATGCAGATATCAAACGCCGCCTTATCCGTATATCTTGCATCCTTAATTTCTATTTCCCTGTTTGAGAAAAAATACTGCACTTTAGGCACATCCGGATAATCCACTTCTACCGTTATCTCTGCTCCATACTGCATAAGACCGATTCCTGCATCCTGCAAAGCGGCCTGTGCTGCCTGGGTATAAGCACGAACCAGGCCTCCTGTTCCAAGCAGTGTTCCCCCAAAATACCTGGTGACCACCGCTGCTGCGTTGGTCACCTGGGCGCCCAAAAGCACCTCCAAAATCGGCTTTCCGGCTGTTCCGCCTGGTTCCCCATCATCACTGCATCTGGTAATCTGACTGTTATTTCCAATTACAAATGCTGTGCAATTGTGCCTGGCATCATAATACTTTTTTTTCACCGACTCAATAAAGCCAAGCGCCGCTTCTTCCGAATCTGCAGGCGCTATCTGTGCAATAAACCTGGATTTCTTTTCTTCATAAAGTCCCTTTCCCTGCCGATATATAACTTTATATGATGGAAATTCCGTTTCCCTGTCTGACATAAATTTTCCCCTTTAATCTCTGAAATATCAGGACAAACCTCTGAAAGAAGTTTATCACAGACGGGAATAAAAGTGTATCTATTTGTGAACAATTCTTAATAAAGTATGAAAAAACTTTATTTCAGTCCCACATTTTGGTATACTTAAAGTGTTGCATTTTTTGATCAATAAACTGCCACGCGAAACATGGCAGCGTTTGATGTGAACTTAATCTATATGGAGGCATATATATGAACTACAGTAAAAAGGGGATCAAGGCCAAACAAAAATCCCTGCATGCTACTTCCACCCGGCTCGGGAAAAAGCTTTTGCTTGCGGTTTTAAACCTTTCCCTGCTGGGCATACTGGCAGTAGGCATTATAGGCATCAGTATGGGCATCGGTATTTTCAAGGGTGTAATTGACACTTCACCCAGCATTGAAAATGTTTCCGTTACCCCTACCGGTTTTTCAACTTTTGTATATGATCTTGAGGGAAATCAGACCGCTAAGCTGATCTCTCAGAATTCCAACCGTATTCCGGTAACTCAGGACATGATTCCTGAAGACCTTGCGCACGCCTTTGTAGCCATAGAAGATGAACGTTTCTATGAACATAACGGCATTGATATCCAGGGTATTTTGCGAGCTGCTTATGTAGGCATTTCAAACGGTTTTCATTTTACGGAAGGCGCCAGCACAATCACACAGCAGCTTCTTAAGAACAATGTTTTTACAGACTGGACAAGTGAGGAGGGTTTTGCTGACAGCTTAAAAAGAAAAATACAGGAGCAGTATCTGGCTATTGAATTAACCAAAACCATGCCCAAGGATGAGGTTCTTTTAAATTACATGAACACCATCAATTTGGGACAGAATACTCTTGGTGTACAGGCTGCTTCCCTGCGTTATTTTAATAAGTCAGTCAATACCCTTACCTTATCTGAATGTGCTGTAATTGCTGCCATTACCCAGAATCCTTCCCGTTTTAATCCAATTACCCATCCGGAAAAAAATGAGGAACGCCGGGCAAAGGTTCTCAACCACATGTTGGAGCAGGGGTATATCACGCAGACAGAATATGATTCCGCTATGGCTGATGATGTTTACTCCCGTATTCAGATTGTCAATGAAGAAGTAGAAGAAACTTTGGTTAATACATATTTTGTGGACGCATTAACCGATGATGTGATGCATGATCTTCTGGCAGCAGGGTACAACGAAACTCAGGCTTTTACTCTTCTTTACAGCGGAGGCCTTCAAATTTATTCTACGCAGGATCCAAATATTCAGGCTATTTGTGATGAGGTTTTTTCCAATGAGGAAAATTATCCTGCCGATACCAGATGGTATTTAAACTATGCTCTGACAGTAAAACAGGCAAATGGAGACTTTGCAAATTACAGTACCCAAATGTTCCGGGACCATTTTAAAGAAGAAAATCCTTCCTTTAACCTGATTTATAATTCTCAGGAAGAAGCATATGCTCAGATCGAAGAATACAAAAATTTTGTACTGGGCATGGGAGATGAAGTCTTCGATGAAAGCATTTCCTTAACTCCCCAGCCTCAGGTGTCAATTACCATTCAGGACCAGCATACCGGCTATGTAGTTGCTATGGTGGGAGGTCGTGGAACCAAAGAAGGCAGCAAAACCTTAAATCGTGCCACCGACGCTACCCGCCAGCCAGGATCAACCTTTAAGATTGTTTCTACGTATGCACCGGCCTTAGACAGCGCCGGGCTGACACTTGCCACCATGCTGAATGACGCACCTTTCAATTATGCAAGCGGCAGGCCCGTAAACAACTGGTGGGGTTCCGAATACAGGGGATTAAATTCTCTGCGTCAGGGAATTATTGACTCCATGAATATTATTGCAGTTAAAACCCTCACCATCATTACCCCGCAGCTTGGATTTGACTATCTTAAAAACTTCGGCTTTACCACTGTTGTTGACCGAAAAGAAGTGACTGTAAATGGTGAAACCCAAATTTTCTCCGATATCCAGCAGTCTCTTGCGCTGGGCGGCTTAACCGATGGCGTCACAAATGAAGAACTGAATGCCGCATACGCTGCCATTGCCAATGGCGGCACCTATATCAAGCCCAAGCTGTACACAAAAGTAGTGGATCATGATGGCAACGTAATCCTTGACAATACACTGCCCGATTCCAGACAGGTAATCAAAGAAACGACTGCATGGCTGTTAACAAGCGCAATGACAGATGTAGTTACCCGCGGAACAGGCGCTTCCGTTAATTTTGGCAATATGGCCATTGCAGGAAAAACCGGTACAACTTCCGATTACAATGATGTGTGGTTTTCCGGATATACCCCTTATTACACCGCCACAGTCTGGACGGGTTACGACAATAACACGAAGCTTCGCAGAGGCGACGAACGAAATCTGGCCAAAAAGCTATGGCGTATGACAATGGCTAAAATACATGAAAACCTTCCGGGAGAATCTTTCCATATGCCTTCCGGCATCGTTCAGGCAACTGTATGCGCCCGTTCCGGCAAGCTGCCTATCGCAGGACTTTGTGATGGGACTTTAAGGTCAGAGTACTTTGCTGAGGGAACAGTTCCTACGGAAAGTTGTGATGCCCATTATCAGGGCATGATCTGTCAGTACAGCAACCTTCCTGCAAGCGAGCAATGTCCCTTTAAAGTGGCTGGTGTACTTGAACTTACTCCTCCGGAACATCCGGCACTGCTTCAGGGTTCCGGTACCGTTCCCCAGCAGGTGGTAGGCGAAGATGGCAGCGTTACTACTGTTCCTGTAAATCAAACAGGACTCTGCCAGCACAATGCGGAATTCTTTGCCCAGCCAAATGCGGAAGCTCTTGTGGAGCAGCAACGGAACGAAATTGCAGCCGCACAGGCGGCATTGCAACAGCAGCAGCTTGACGCCGCTGCACAGGCAGCCGCTGCAGCAAATCCGCAGCCACCCGTAAATGACAGTGACGGAGTGCCTCAGTAAAAATAATTTTTACTATTAAAATTAAAAACCCCTTATGCTGTGTATTTGCCTGCATAG
>VSNT01000048.1 GCA_009774465.1 Lachnospiraceae bacterium | reverse complement strand
GCAGATGCTCTCCCAGCTGAGCTAAGATCCCATGAGCCTGTCTTATCGACTGACCGCTTTGCTAGTATACTATTTTTTTAGTGTGCTTGTCAAGATTTTTTTCAAAATAATGGATTTTTTTAATGCTATTTATCAATGTTATATTTTCATTTCTCATTTAAAGTGTAAATTTCTGATATTCACCGCAAACTGGTATGGTTAAAAATATCAATTTTGGCACTGTTATCCATTCCATATTATGTGTAATATAATCCATAAACAGTTCACTTACAATTACATCATGCGCAAAAGCAGCGCGGAAATGGAGAAAACTATGACAACAGAAAAAATATCATCTTCTAAAAATAAAAATCATTTACGCCTGATGGCAGTCACTGCAATGTTAATGGCAATGAATATTGCCTTAAGTTCCTTTGGCGTTCCTGTTCCCGGCGGACATCTTTATTTAAACGATATTGTTATCTGCACAGCCGGCATTTTACTTGATCCCTTTGGCGCATTTATGGTAGGCGGAATCGGTGCTTTTCTGGGAGATTTTTTCTTCTATCCCACGCCCATGTTTGTTTCTTTGGCAACACATGGCTTACAGGCGGTGGTGATCTCCCTCTGCACCCGACATGCCTTCTCCGGCTGCAAAACCAAAGCCTTTGGCGCAGGCCTTGGCGTTTTTCTTGGCGCAATCATTATGATTGTTGGTTATTCCCTAGGGAGAGCCTTTATCTACAGTACACCGGAATACGCCCTTCTTAAGCTGCCTTTTCAGATTCTGCAGGCTGCAGTCGGCGCAATTGCCGCTATGATTTTGTGCTTTCGCTTTCAACTTCTCAGTCTTTACAACAGGTTATAGCAGGAATGCTTTTTTCAGACCTTTCTTCCGGAAAGATAATTTTAAATACAAAAAAGAAAATAACCATTGATACGCCGCCTGTGACAAAAGCTACCAGCAGATTATACGCCGCAGGCGGTACATAGGCAGAAGCAACAGGCATCCACAAATTATTGAATCCATTGCAGATGAAGGAAATTACCACCCACGCCGCCAGATACCAAAGCGCCTGATAAACAGGATTTCCGTGGCTTTTAAAGGTAATATTCCTCTGCAGTGGGAAATTAATGCACTGGGCCAGAAGGGAACCGGTCTCGTAACTGATAAAATATCCCAGACCGCCCCCAATCATTACACAGCCTGCTCCATCCCTTAAAACATTATATCCTAAAATACTCCAGACAAACTCCACCCCAAACAATTTCATGGGAATCCTTGGCCACATAAATTCCGTTCCTGCAAGCTTAATTCCCAGCATCCCCGGCATAAAAGTAAATACCAGATATTGAAAAACAGTTACTCCCATGCTGAAAACAATAAAATGAAAAATCTGATAAATCCATTTTGCCAATTCAGGATGCCTTGCAGAAAAAATTCCCCATCTGCCACTCCACCAACTTAATACCTTTTTCATTTCAGCTTATCCTTATAAATTTTGTTCTGCTTCCTGTTCACAAAAAAACCTCTGATTACTTTTGACATTCCCTTAAAAAAACGTCCATTAACTGCCATAACCAGTCCTTCTGCCATCTCCATGCTTACCGCTCCACCTGTCATCTTTGCAATCCCCCGAAAAGGGATATTGTAAATAAACAAAATATTTAAATCCGGCCTGCCCTTTCTTTCACTGCGGTTTTTCATCCCGGTAAGAATATGATAAACAAGTCTTGCCAAGAGACTCTTTGCGTCCTTCATCTGGCAGACCGCATCATTTACATTCAGCTCTTTTTCCACACTTTCAACCGGCAATTTGCGCCCCAGTAAGGCTTCAAATTCACTGTCGCTCACATCCGTAATTTTTCCGGAATAGCAAAAAGGTAAGTCTTTTTCTCTATAAGGCAGTTTATCGGTACTTCCATCAATCTTCCATTCTGCCCTTAAGCGGATATCCCGGCTGCCTGCCCCCACCATAATCTGATAGACGCCGCCCTCCTGCTCCCACCTGCCTGCATTCACATTCCAATAGCGAAATGTTCTGCTGTCAAAAGGAAGAAACACCTCTTTTTCCTCTCCCGGCTCCAGCCAGACCTTTTTAAATCCCTTAAGCTCCTTTTCCGGACGAAATACCCTGGCGCCGGCAAGACCTGCATACATCTGTACAATTTCTGCTCCAGCTCTGCTTCCTGTGTTTTTAAGGTGAAAAACAATGCCTTTTTCTGATACTTTAAGCCCCTGATAGGCAAAGCTGGTGTAGGACAATCCATAGCCAAAGGAATATCTGACAGGCATTTTTACCGTATCATAATATCGATAGCCCACGTAAATATTTTCTCTGTATTCCGAATTGCGCTTTTTAGAAGGGAAATAGCTGTAAGCCGGCGTATCCCCATATTTAAGAGGATACGACTCCGCCAGTTTTCCGGAAGGGTTCACCTTTCCCGTAAGAATATCCAAAACTGCTCCGGCTCCGGCCTGCCCTGCAAGGCTGCTGTGAAGAATTGCCTTAAATAAGACTTCACAGGATAAATCAATCACACTTCCTGCACTTATAATTCCAACAATATTCTGATTGACCTTTGCCATTTTTTGTAAAAGCTCTATTTGATTGAGAGGAAGCGCAAGATGTTCTCTGTCCTTCCCTTCCGCTTCGCTGGCTTCATTTAGTCCAAAAAAATATAAAACAACATCCGCCTCTCCGGCCAGCTTTACCGCTTCCTGCGCCTTATCCTCATCCGGCCTGCCCATGCGGCTATATCCTCTTGCGCATCCTGCTGCCTGCAAATCGTACTCCTTCATCATTTGGACAACACAATCTACCTTAAGTGGATTAACCACCGAAGAACCTGCTCCCTGGAATCTTGGCATAAATGCAAAATCACCAATAACTGCCACCTTTTTTCCTGCAGGAAGGGGGAGGATTTTGTCTTCATTTTTTAAAAGAACCATACTCTCTGCCGCTGCTTTTCTGGCAAGCAGATGATGGGCTTTTACATCTGTTTTTGTACTTCTATGTATCCGCTTTTCTTTTAAGGTTAAAACTGCATCCAGCAACTGGTCAACACATTCGTCCAGCTCTTTTTCTGATAATCTGTTTTCCTCTACCGCTTTTAGAATCCTTCTTGCAGAGTCAAAACCGGAAGAAGGCATTTCCAGATTTGAACCTGCCCTGATGCCTTCCACAGGATCGTTCCCACCGCCCCAGTCAGTAACCACAATGCCCTCAAATCCCCACTCGTCTCTTAAGATCTCCTTTAAAAGATGATGATTTTCATTTGCATAAGTACCGTTAACCTCATTATAACTGGTCATAACTGCTCCCGGGCAGCCTTCTTTCACTGCAATTTCAAATCCGGTCAGATAAATTTCCCGCAGCGTCCTCTCATCCACCACTGCATTCATTGCCATCCGCCGCAATTCCTGGGAATTCACTGCAAAGTGCTTCAAACAGGCATACACCCCTTCTTTTTGAATTCCTCTCACATAGGCTGCCGCCATTTTCCCTGAAAGATAGGGATCTTCTGAAAAATATTCAAAATTTCTTCCACACAGAGGGCTTCTTTTAATATTCAGCCCCGGCCCCAAAAGAATGTCCACTTCCTGCCAGGCTGCTTCCCTTCCAAGGGCGCTGCCGATCTGCTCCGCCAGCTCTTCATCCCAGCTGTTTGCAACCGCTGCGGCCGCCGGAAAACAAGTCGCCGGGGTAGAAGCATTCAGCCCCAGGTGGTCGGCGGCGCCGGCCTGCTTTCGCAGGCCGCATGGACCATCCGCACAAAACAGGGAAGGGATGCCAAGGCGTTCAATATCCCTGGTTTCAAACACTGTCTTCCCACTCAGGATTGCCGCTTTTTCTTCAATTGTCATCTTTTGTATGATATCCTGATGCTTCAATTCTGCTCCCCTCCACCTGCTTGGGCATACTTTTATTCCCCTGTTGCAATTACCGCCACACTATCCGGATTATAACACAGCGTGTAGGTTCCATCTTCATTTTCAAACCAAAGCCCTTCTATCTGTGTAGGCTGCACCGGGCCTGCCGGTCCATCCATCAGCATAACCAATGAATTGTCCGCATACAGACTCATGGAACCTGTAAACGGGAAGAATCCCGGTGCCTCAATACTATAACTGTAAATTGCTCCATCCGCCCCATCAATCGGCGTAGCAGTATAGATTAATTCAATCTTATCTCCCGCACCGCCAGGCGATCTTCCAATTGCTTCTCCACAGACACCGCCCGTCTCAGGCGTAAAGCTCTCGCAAATATTCGGGAACTGGCCTGCGCCTCTTGCAAAACCATTGCTTCCTTCCGGGAAAGAATAACCATCTACTAAAACATTTCTCTCTCCCAAAGCCAGATTCTGTTCTACCTGCACCACTTCAGAAGATGCATTGCTTACAAATTCACTGCTGCTTTCCGCTACTGCGGTAACATCATAGGTATTCCCCCGTAAAACCGCATCTGTTTTTATAGAAAAATTATCCAATGAAATATCTGTTAATTCCACATTCACAACATCAGAAGTATTTTCCTTATTTGTAAAAGTTACCACCACCTGGTCCGGAAATACTTCATACTGATAACTGTTAATATTGGAAATCTGAATATCTATTGTGTCGGTAAATGCATTCCAGAAATAGGCAATTTCCGGATCGTCCATTCTGCCGGTAATTTTGTAAGATGCAGTTGCTGCCGGACTAAAATCATGCCCCGTATCATCCAATGCAGGAAATGCCAATACCTTTACCAGATATTCTCCGTAAGCATAATTCATCACATCACTTAATTTTCCCCTGCACTCTGCATTTCCATTGTCATAAATAGCATCACTGGAATAAATAAAATCATCCTCATCCTTTACCGCATCCGGTGCACACATATAAATCAGATAATGATCTGCACCTTCCACCGCGCCAAAAGAAAAACTGCCATCTGCATCCACCATAAAATCTGCCGGAGCAGCAAGCTTTGGAATCTTTGCTGAATCTGCTTCTTTCTCTTCCCCGCCTCCACTTTTTTTCAAAGCATTCATTACATTTCCTACCTGTGCAAAATAATTCTGCGTATTTTCAACCACCGTAGTTCCACAACCGGTAATAAGAAGCGATACGATTAATGAAACTGTAAAAAGATAAGCCTTTCTTTTCATTACATTTCCCCCTCTCTTACGCGGAAGCAGGAAACTACTTCACACAAAATAGCTGCTGTCTGGAGTACAAGAATTGTTATAACCGGAAACAGTGTTCCTCTGGAAGAATACATGGAAATATTGTTCAACCGGTCAGCCCATACCGGATAGCTGTTCATAAAAAACAACCCCATTGCAAAGGAAGCGCACAAAATACTTACTACATTCAGGCACTGGGCAGCCCTTGCCTTACAATGCAGATACAATTCCGAACAGACAATGCTCAAAAGCATTCCCAGCACTACCACCGTATCAAAATACTGATACATAAATCCATAGATACAGAAAATAATAAGAGTAACAATTCCGGTCAAAGATCCAATTCGGCTTTCTTTCTCCCCACCCTGCAAATCTTTAAATCTTCTCAGTTTCATTGGTTCCCTCCTTCTTTTTTCCGGCAGACAAACCTGTAAACATTAAAATCATACTAACGCCAAATACAATAATTAAAAACAATGTCCACACCAAAATTCCAATTTGCCATGCAGGTACTATAGTGATTACTTTTGAATCACTGCTTAATCCGTTTTCTGCCACGGTCCTGCTGATTGCGTATAAATTGTGTTTTGCCGCTTTGCGTAAAAGTTCCAGGGCATATCCG
The DNA here is from genome assembly GCA_009774465.1 of Lachnospiraceae bacterium. GTDB lineage: Bacteria > Bacillota > Clostridia > Lachnospirales > Lachnospiraceae > Suilimivivens. The sequence continues at coordinate 19,653 of VSNT01000048.1, read as the reverse complement.
TCTCCTGCATTGATTGCAGCAATTACTGCCGCCGCATGATCCGTAGAATCCAGGCAGCTATAATCAAGACCGGAAGCTAATTCTTCCAAATAATGCGTCTTATATGCACTGGAGCCTGAATATCCATCTGTTGTCACATGCCCCTTAAATCCCCATTCGCTTTTCAGCACGCCATTTAACAGTTCCGGACAGGTAGCACTCTGACGGGCACCCAATCTGGAAAATGCAGTCATAACGCCATTTGCACCGCCTTTTGTAATTGCTCCTTCAAAAGCTCTTAAATAGGTTTCCCTTAAAGCCTGTTCATTGCAAAAAGTATTTAGCCCTTCTCTGTGCGTTTCCTGATCATTAAGAGCAAAATGCTTAATACAGTAAATAATTCCATTCTCCTGCATTGCTTCTGCCTCACCGGCACCCACAAAATATCCAAAATTGGCATCTTCTGAATAATATTGATTATTTCTTCCGGCTATGGCAGTTCTGTGAACATTTCCTCCACCGTACCAGATTTCAGTAAGTCCGCAATAAGCTGCTTCATATGCCAGATTTTCTCCTCTTGCGCGAAAACGGTCTTTGTTCCATGTCCTTGAAGTCATCACTTCCGACACCCATCCCATGCCGCTGCCGCCTACTGCTGTCAGTGCAGAGCCAATCCCATTTCCATCATCATTTCGTCCTGCAAATGGCATTCCTATATGGTCAATTCCCTGTGTTCCTTCTGCATCCAGCATCAGACCTGCCATTTCTTCCACTGTAAGCTGGTCGATAAATGCATTCCATGTTTCTTCATCTTCCCACTCCACATTGGCCATATCAGCAAATGTAATTCCATTTTCCACTCCCTGTCTGAAATCATTTACCGAAGGGGCATTTTCCGGTATTGTATACCAATCCGTATCAAGGGCTTCTTTGATTTTTTCATTTGCCTCCAATGCTATTTGCTCCGGCCAGGTGGCATCCCAGTCTTTTCTTGAAAGATAAGTGAAATCTATATCATAGGAATTCAAATCTGCATAGGAAAACGCATTTGTCACTTCCACTTCATTATTTACATTGGACATTCTATATTTGTCCTGATTCATCTCGGCCTGATTCCATTGATATGTCATGGAAGAATTTCCTTCCGCATTCATGCCATCCGCCACACTGTAGCCTTTGGCAGCCAGAATATTATTTAAGGCGTCATGTGCATTTTCTCCTACTGAAAGAAAATAATCTCCTGCGCTTAAAATATATCCTTCTGCTCCTTTTGCATCATAACTTGCTAAAAAATAACCATCCACCGGAACCGTCAGTTCCACGCTTTCTCCCGGAGCAATTACATCTGTTTTTTCAAAGCCAACCAGACTAACCGCAGACTTTTCAACCAGATTTTCCTTTTCATAATCTCCGTAAGGCGTCTGTGCATATACCTGCACAACCGTTTTGCCTGCATAATCTCCTGCATTGCTGACTTTCACATTTACCAGATATTGATCGGCTGTCTCATCATAGTTCACTCCAAGCAGTTCTTTCTCAAATGTAGTATAAGAAAGTCCATAGCCAAAAGGATAGCAGACTTCATTTTGATAATTCCATGCAGACTGTGTACCGGAACCTTTTACTGAATCTGCATTTCCTGTTTTCATCACCAAATCTTCATACCGCGTTTCATAATACTTATAGCCTGCATAAATACCTTCCGCATAAATTACATACCAGTCTATATTATCTCCTTCATTGGTATTATCTGTGGCATTTGCATTCAGCCATTCACTGTTTGTAAATTTTTGCGTATGATCTCCGGCATAAATATTTGCCGGTGCGGAAAGAGAGTCTGCTGCGTAAGTATCCACCAAATGGCCGGAAGGAACTGTTTTACCTGTTAAAACATTCGCCACTCCCGTAAATCCAACAGCCCCCGGCAGCCCTACAATCATACAGGCATCCACATCATAATCCTCAAGCCAGTCCAATTCCATCATCTGGTCTGCATTAATCAGCACAATTATGTGTTCAAAAATCCCCTCTGCTTTCTCTTGTGCCAGATAAGCCATCAGTTCTTCCTCATTTTGAGAAAGTCCCAGGTAATGCCTTCCTTCCTCTGTAATCATGGCACTGTCATTACTCTCAGAGCCCACCCGGGACAACATAACCACTGCTGCATCATTGTAGCCGCCTGCCCAACTGTTTTCTTTGGCTTTTACCTCTGAAACTTCTGCCTCGGAAATTTCCGTATTGCTGGTCGCCCCCAGGGAAGCATATACGGCTTCCAGTTCCAGATTTACATTTTCCTCACCCAATGCCGCTTTCAGGCTATCCGTATATGTAACTGCCGGAATTGCTTCAAATGCGGTTGTATTTGTGGTTCCCTGCGTATGAAAAGATCCGTTTCCAAAAACGGTTATCCGGCTTTCAGACGACAAGGGCAGCGCCTGATTTTCATTTTTTAACAGCACGCAGCCTTCCTCAGCCTGTGCAATATTTTCAGAAGCAACTGCTGTCTCTACTTTCAAAGCCGACTGCTTATTCATTATATCTGTTCCATAAGGGTTGTCATAAATAACCTGCGGTTCACTTTCACCTGTCTGGACAATCTTGCTGGTCTGTACATTCAATGCATTATTGATTACCCCTGCATAAGTGAAAAGCAGATTGGTTCCTGTCACAGTAATCATTAATAGAAATGCCGAAAGTCCGGCAATTCCACGAAAAATAGCTGTTTTCCTTTTCATTTGGTCCCTCCCAGTCTTTTCCATTATTTTGTATCTTGGTTTTTGGCAGTATGTGTGCACTCATACGTCTTTCTTTATGGCACATGATAACATGTTTTTTCACACTCTTATATAGTTTGCACAAACTGTATGAATTTTTGCACGAACTGCAGACTTCTTCGCTTCCGCCCAGGCCACCCGGCCACCCTGCTGCTTGTCGGTTGCTGGTTGTTGCTTGCCGGTTGAAACTTAAAGCTTGCAGACTTGTGGAACTGCACAAAGATTCAAAGGATTGCTAAATGTCATTTGGCAGTTATTTTGGAATGTACGAAAACAGGCGGCTCCTTTGCCGCCTGCTAAATACTAATCTTTTGATTTTTCAAATAATTTCTGTTGCAAAATATTAATTTCATTCTGCAAATCGGTTACTTTACTTTGTAGAGAAGCATTTTCTTTCGTCAAATGCTCTATACTTTCCTTTTGATTTTCAAGCATATGCTGAACAGTTCTCTGCCTTTTGTAATAATCCTCTCTTGCCGCACACTGCATACGGATCAGTTGCTCCTGACTTAACTGGAATATGGTAGCGGAAGCTTCATTTATAAATTCATCCTGTTTCGCAATCATTTTTAATTCCTCCCATGTATTCGCTTTAAAAAGAGACGCCCAATAATCAATGTGATAACGCTTGTCCTCCTCAGACGCTAAATCTATACGAGTTAAGTTTAACACACAAATGCGTATTTTGTCACTATATACCGTACTGTTTTTTACATTTAAAAATTGATATGTAGAATAAAATTCCGGATAATCCGGGAACAGGGTAAAATTAAGAAGTCCAATTTGAACAGCAGGTTTCACCAAAATATAGTCAGCGCCAGAATTAAGATTGTCAAAAGTACGACACAAATAACTTAAAGAGCGTTCCGGCCAGTTGTGTTCATTGATAACCTGCATTTCCAAATTGATCAGCGTATGATCATTTAAGGTAATGGAAATGTCCAGAAAGAAAGATTTGTCATTAATAGATTCCCCCAAAATAATCGGATTATTAATATCTACAGATTTTACTTCCTCATAAGGCAAATGCAGCAAAGAACAAATAAGCCCTTTTAAAACATAATTATTCCGTTGAAGAAGCGCCCGAAACAAATAATCATTTGTCACAGGAATGTTCAAAGGGCCAGTAGCAGAAAGCCATTCTTTTCCAGCTTTCATTATATTGCTTTTTGAATTTTCAGAAATGTCGAAAGCATCAGAATGCCCATCCACAATATTGTGTAAATTGCCTTTTACCGCTTCACCGGTATCAAAATCCTAAGTTCAAACCAGTTTTCATTCTGGCTGATGCTGACTGCACCGTCATACTTATCAACAACGTATTTAATACTTCTGATTCCAAAACCATGAAACTCTTTTCTTTTGGTTTTTGTAGTTACGGGAATCCCTTCTTTTAATTCCAGATGTCCTTCAAAATAATTTTCAAACCGCAATATCACAAAATTTTTCTGTGCAAAGATTGCCACATGAATCAGCCTTTTTTCAAGATCTTTTACCTGCTTTTCATACTCGATTGCATTATCCAGCGCATTTCCCAAAATACTGCAGATATCCATTGTATTCATAAAATCAAGCAGCTTTCCGTCCGCCACACAATTCATGGAAATGCCGGATTGTTCACAGACTATATTTTTGCTGGTGAGAATCGTATCCACCACCTGATTTCCTGTTTTATTCTGCACTTCATACCGGTGGATTTCTTCCTCCATCTGATTTAAAAAGGCATTGCGCTTTTCCTGATCCTGTTCCCTGCGCAGTATTTCTATCTGATGCTTTAAATCATGATACTTATAGTTAATCAAATCAATGCTTTCTTTGGACTGCTGATACTGCAGATATTGATTCCTTAAAACATCCTGCATCATGTCCAGTTCCCGCCTTGCCCTGTTTTCGTTGCGCAGCGCATGAAACGCATACATCATGGCCACCCCCGCAAAGTCAATCATGGTGCGGATAATACTCACCGCATCTCCATACTGACTGCTAAATGGCGTTGCAATCTGTAAAAAACCCAAATTGCTCATGGCAAACACCGAAATTGCAATAAGCAGAACTGCCCAAAGTTCCCGAACCTTCATATAAAGCATTCCGTCAGGCGTTCTCTGACGCCTCAAAAGCCACCCAATCGTTACGTAAATGATGCCATAGGAAATCAGCAATACAATATAAGGAACCGCTTTTCCTTCGTACTTCTGAAAGGAAAACAAATACAGCTGCCACTCCAAAGATGCTGCAAACTCTGCAATGACAAAGGAAAATAATCCACAGTAAACAGCGTCACACCAGCTTCCTTTTAAACAAAGAAACAAAAAACCTGTCATAAGCAGCACTGCCGTCATCATACATGGCAGCCAGAGCCAAAGCCTGATATTCTGGGTATAAACTAAAAAAACAGACTGCACAAGCAGCGCCATGCCTGAAACTGCCGCCAGTTTCCATCCCGTTATACGCCTCTTTAAAACAAAGATAAATGTCATGCAGGCCAGCCATTCCGCCAAAGCTGTATAAAACCTTGGAATATCCGGCAGCAATTTGATTCCCTGTTCCATCACTTCACCCCGCTCCAGTAATTCGTCAATGCTTCCATAAACGCATTTTTCCTGCCCCTGCTTAAAAGCAGCTTTTCCCCTCTGACGATAGCACACCCATCCTGCATTCCATCCACATGGGCCAAGTTAACCAGATATCCTTTATTTCCGCGGCAAAAATGATATTCCCCAAAATTTTCCTCTGCTTCCTTCATGGTACCGGAGGCTTCATAATCTCCATTTACCGTATGATAAACCAGCGTATGTCCCTGACTTTCCACATAACAAATATCTTCCACAGAAAGCCGCAGCACTCCACCCTTTATATTAAGCAGAATGTTGCGATGTACCCGGCGGCTGATTCGCTCCACTGCTTTATTTAACCGCTCCGAAAATGCAAAATAGGAAATCGGCTTCACCACATAATCCAGTGCATCCACCGCATACCCCCGAATGGCATACTGACGCATATTTGTGATGAAAATAATGATCACCTGGTTGTCCACCTTTCTGATCTCCTCCGCCGCAGACATTCCGTCCATAAACTTCATCTGTATATCCATTAAAATAATATCGTACTTTGGCTTATAATTGTGTACGATGCCATCTCCGTCAGAAAAGTGGGTAATCTCAAAAGCTTCTCCCTTTTCCTTTTCGTATTGATGTAAAAATTCTTTTAACTGCTGGGCATAGGCCGCTTCATCTTCTACAATTGCAATCCGAATCATAAGTATTTCTCCCAATATTTTCTGATAAGATTCATTATAATCGATAAATGAAATTTCTTCCATTCTCCGCCATGAAAATTTATTACTGTTATAATTGATGATATCTATTCCCTCCCGGAAGGGCATAGGGCAGAACTGATTGACGGGCAAATTTATAATACAGCGCCGCCTGCCAGAATACACCAAAAGCTGATATCTGAACTGACACAGACTATTGGCCAGTACATTAAGTCTAAAGGAGGGGAATGCGAGGTTTACCCTGCACCAGCACCCTGGATTATGGCATAAAGCTTTTTAAATACCGAACCGCCGGTGTACGTGAATACTGGATCACAAACCCCATGAAAAATTCCGTCATGGTCTATGACCTTGAGCACAACACAAAAACAAACCAGTATAATTTTAATGACCTTATTCCTGCATCTATTTATAAGGATTTAAGTGTCAGGATTGCTGATCTGCTTATACAATTTTGAGCCTCCTGCAAAATAGGAAAGCAATGCCTTTCCATCCACCGCATCTTTCCTTGCATGGGCAAAGCATAACCTCTCAGGATGCCACTGAACCCCAAATACCGGAAGATACTTATGCTGCAGCCCTTCCACCACACCGTCATCTGCAAACTGAATATATTCTATTCCCCGTCCTGGAGCGTCTACCCCCTGGTGATGAGCGCTGTTGACGACAAAACAATTTCCATACAGCTTTTCCAGAAAAGAACCTTTTCGGGCAGTTGTCCCATGAACCTGATCTTTTCCCATGTACTCATGGCAGGTGCTGGTTTCCAAATGTTGAATCATATCGCCGCCAAAGTAAATATTGATAAGCTGCATCCCCTTACAAATTCCAAGTACGGGTTTTTTATCCAATACAAAAGCCTGTAATATGGCAAGCTGCAGCCGATCCAGCGCAGGATCAAAATTACGCGTCCCCCTGTTTAGCTGGCCAAACAATTTAGGATCAATATCACCCCCACCGGGCAATATTAACCCATCATAACAGCATATATCAGGCACATGCAAAGAAGTGCACACCGAAACGCCCAGCCCTCTCATTGCAGTTTCATAGTTTGTCGTTTTATCCTTTTCCCCGGCAATCAGTATTCGCTTCATCAGAGACTCCTCAAATATCTCACAAACTCTTTTACTATAAATACCTATTAAAGTACTATATGCGCCCTAAGTTAATATTGACACAAAATATAAAAATTAAATATAATTTATTTATAATTACTGTATGATTTTGATATTTAAATACTCTGCATGAAGGATTGATTATGGAAAAATATTCACATGAGATCATAAATGATGACACCAGATTGCAGCTTAATTTTATGCTGACAGAATCAAATAATTACTATTCACCGCTGCACTGGCATGGGCATCTTGAAATTATTTTTATACAAAAGGGAAAAATGGCCGTTTATATTAACGACCGAAAATATATGCTGAAAGAAAATGATATGCTTGTAGTAGGCTCCAAAGAACTGCATTCTACCAGAACCTGGGGAGATACGGATTATCTGCTTTTGCAGATTCCCATCGAGTATTTGTCCAGAGTTTTAAATCAGGTACCTCTCATTCAGTTTCAGGAGTACTTTCCTTCCATTACCGGAAATTCCAGCTCTAAAAATTCCAGCTCTAGAAACGATTCTCAATCTGAACTCTATCACTGCCTTCTTGCCCTGGCGGAAACTTACAAAAATAAAGAAGACGGATACCTGCTTCACTTTTCATCTGTGGTATATGAATTTCTTTATCTTCTGTACAAAAATCATTCCCGCCGAATCAGTCCACAGGTAAAAGAAAGGGAAAATCATAACTTTGAAAGAATGGAAGTAATCATTGCCTATGTAAAGGCTCATTATAAAGAAGACATCTCATTAAATGATGCGGCAAAGCTGGTTAATTTAAGTCCTGAACATTTCTGCCGCCTGTTTAAAAAACATACCGGTCAGACCTTTCTTGCCTATGTAAATGCTGTCCGCCTGATTCATTTTCATCAGGAGCTCCTTGCCACTGACTATAGCATCAATGAGTTGATGGAGCGCAGCGGTATCACCAATTACAAAGTATTCATCCGTTTGTTTAAGGAAACCTATGGCACTACCCCCGGTAAGCTGCGCACCTCCCGTTTAGTCTAATGACAACAGATCAAAAAAATCTGATTCACCCATATTCTGGGATTTATAGCGCATCAGATACCCTTTCATTTCCGGATACTGGTCTTTCATTTGGGCTAAAATGCTGTCATAATTTTCCTCTGTCAGGCAACCTGCCTCTGCAAAGGCTTCGTAATACTCCTGCTCATTTCCATGTTCTTTAAAAACCACCTCCCAGGCCGCTTCAGAGTCACAGCCTTTTGTGTGGGATGCTAAATAAAAAGACAGATTTTTTCTAAGTTCCTCTGAAAGCCCTGTGTCATTCATCAGACGTAAAAAGCAAAGCCTTGCTTTGGCACGCCTCCGCTCCGCCAGATAAAGATCCATATTGGCGACAATATCCTCTTCTCCGCAGTATACCATCTTCGTATAACCTTCCTCATCCGGTACCGCCAGGAATTCTTTTAACTTTTCATCAAACCTTAACAGCCATTCCTCTTCTCCTGCTTTTTCCGGCACAAAAAGATAGTCCGCTTCAAGTTTTAAAGGCACAGCCCCCAATAGCCTGCCCGCCTGCATTGCCTCTACACTCTCATCATCCAAATGACAGATAGAAAAAAGCTTTTCACATTCCTTAAAAATTCCCCTCCCAATAGATAAACTTCTTTTGGGAAGCCAGACGCTTTCCAACTGGCTGCAATAGGCAAATGCCCAGTCTTCAATAGCTTTTAGCCCTCTCGGCAGGAAAATTTCTTTTAGCTGTTTGCTGCTTAAAAAAGCCTTTTTCTCAATCTTTGTTACTGGGAGCCCCTCTATTTTGTCGGGAATCACCACCTGACTTTCCGTCACTTGCCCCTGTGTTATGTAAACCTCATCTTCCGCCACCTGATAATGCAGGATTCCGCCCTTGATATCCAGTTGCTTTTCTTTATTCATCTACACTTCCCCATTTTCTACTCAAGCTCAAGCGCTGCAATCTCTTCCTGCAAACTATTCTTCCGCTCGGACAGCATCAGCTCGTTACTGTGCCTTTGGTAAGACTCACACCCAAACTGCCCAATAAACCTTGCACTGTCATTGTTGACTGTAAGCTCTGTCACCAGAATCAACATTTCATTTCCTTCTGCAAAGGCTCCCTGCACAAAAGCAAATAAATTTTCAAGCCGCTGTTTTGTTTTGGAAGTCCTCTTTTTCAACTCTGCCGCCGCAAGATCAAAGTCCTTTTTAAGGTAAGCAAAGGCTTCTTTTCCATCTGTGATTCCTGCCATAAGAAGCTGCTTTTTTTCCTCCTCCAGAAAACGGATGATGCGTCTGCCTTTTCTTTTGTCCGCCTCTGAAAGGCTTCCTGCCATCAGGGAAAGCTCCATCTGTTTTTTTCTGCCCTGCATCTGATTTTCCAGCATTTTATCTACGGACAACTGTCCTTCCTTTTCAATACCTGCACTTTTTTCTATGGCGGCTTTCACTGCTTTTAAATTTTTAGAAAGCTCCACCAGATAATCACTGATTTCCATATCTTCTCTGGTTTCACTCATTACCTTGTCAATCAACATGCCAAGCAGCGATAACCGCTCGTCAAAGGCGGCCACCCTTGCCCGCTCAAGCGTCTGCTCATTAGAAGTTCCGGCTAAAATCTCTTCTGTCTGGTATTCTTTTTTATACTTATTAAACAGATCATAATATGCGGTAAACTCTTTGACCACACGCTCATTACGCAGATACTGCTCCACCAGTGTTTCATCCACCTTCATTTTCTCTTCTTCATACAAAGAAAGAATTTCAGACAAGTCTTCCCAGCCTCTGGCTGTCACATAGCTTCTGCCATTTACAGTTGTCTCTATCCGGTAAAAATAGTCCTTTTTCAGTTCCAGAAAATTTAAAACCGCCGCATGAAGCCCTTTCTGCTGGGCATATTCCTTCCATGCCTTGTAGTCCGGCTCCACCTCAAGAATCTTAAGACGGTCCATCGTCACCACGTCAAATTCCCTGACTGACTTATTGTATTCCGGCGGATTCCCGGCAGTCACAATCACCCATCCTTCAGGCACCTTATGACGTCCAAATACTTTATATTGCAAAAACTGCAGCATAGACGGAGCCAGTGTTTCCGACACACAATTAATCTCGTCCAGAAAAAGAATTCCTTCTGAAATACCGCTATGCTCCATCACCTCATAGATAGAAGCAATGATTTCGCTCATGGTATACTCTGACACCTGAAATTCCATATCCTGATAGCTTCTGCCTGCAATAAAGGGAAGTCCCAGCGCCGACTGTCTGGTATGATGCGTCATGGAATAGGATACCAGCGCAATGCCAAGTTCCTGGGCAATCTGCTCCATAATTGCAGTTTTTCCAATCCCCGGCGCTCCTAAAAGAAAAACCGGACGCTGACGCACCACCGGTATTCTGTATTCACCAAATTCATCTCTTTTTAAATAAAGACGCACCGTATTTTCAATATAATCTTTTGCCTGCTTTATGTTCATTGTAAAACCATGCCTTTCTTTCCTATTCTTCTATCTCCTCATAATCCAGCAGCACCTTAACCGCCCAGGGCGGTACCTGGGGCCCCTCGTCCCCATTATCCAGAAATACAAACATCACCTGGTAAGGCGGCATCTTTTCCGGATACACCCCATAGCCATCAGTAAAATATAAAAGACCTTTTAAATTTTCAAACTCACCCTTCTCTGAGAGTTCTTCCACATAAGAAAACACTGGCCTGAAATCCGTAGAGCCAAAACCGGTCAGCTTTTCATTGCTTAAAAAAAAGTCCAGGTCTTCTTTGCATGTAATTTTCGTATCCTGCTGCACCTGATGATCGCACTGAATAATATGCACATTCATTTTTCGGAAAAAATTATCTTCTCCACTAAGCAATGCATAAGTTTTTTGAAGAAAAGACTTAACCAAAGGTCCCCTGCAGGAAGCGGAAGTGTCTATGGCAATTACAAATTCCCTGACCTTTTTGCTGTCCTTATATTCCAAAGGCTCCACCAGCGGCATATTCCCATACCTTTCAAGGCCATAGGTATAATAAATGTAGTCAAACTCATCATCATTGACCTGCATATCCTCATTCATCACTGTAAATTTCCGGAGCAGTTCTTTGTAATTATACCGATCCTTTGCTGCCTCCAAAAGACTCTTTTCCATACTTTCCGATTTACTTCTGCCTGCAGAAAATGACTTTAAATCCGCTTTTACCCTCTCGCTTAATTTCTTCCACTGCTCATTTGTAACAAAAAGTTCCTCCCCCTGCTCCCAATATTTATGAATATCCATAAAAAAGAGGCTTGAAAGTTCTTCCCGCTCTCCGCCGCCAACCTGGAAATTTTTCAGATACCTGTATATTTTTTCGGCGGTAAACGCACTGATCTCCCCTTTCATCCCCAAAAGCTTTCTTTTTACTTTTTCATCTTTCTGTAAAGACATTCCCGGCACGTCAAGCTCTAAAATTGCCGCCTCCACTGCAATGTCTGCCGAAAGACTCCATGCCTTCCTATCCATCTTATCATACCGAAAACTGTGATAAAAAATCAGATGAAATAAAATATGCAGATACGCCCGTACCCCAAATGCCGGTTCTTCCTTACATTTTTTCAGGAGAAAAACCGGATCATAATAAATCTTCATACCATCTGACGCAAATCCTGAAAGTCCCTTTTGCGGCTCCGGCACAAGGGCTGACAATACCACATCCAGAAAACGCATATTCACCAGTATACTGTCTCTGGCATAGCTCATCACCTTTGCCCCAAGAGGCTTTGCTTTTTCATACAATTCATCCATAATAACTTAATATCCTCTGACTCCATCCAGGGATTCATCATGATCAATCCAGTCCTGCACATTAATCATGCGATACTCGTCTGCATCATCCCTGATATAAACCCGCTCAATTCCCGCATTGATGATCACCCGCTTACACATGGAACAGCTGTTTGAATTGGGAATATATTCCCCTGTCTGTGCATCCACTCCTGCCAGATACATGTCGCTTCCTATCATCTTATCCCTGGGTGCGCTGATAATGGCGTTCATTTCCGCATGTACGCTGCGGCAAAGCTCATACCGCTCCCCCCTTGGAATTTGCATCTCCTGCCGGATACATGTCCCCGTGTCCGTACAATTCTTCCGCCCCCTGGGAGCCCCCACATAACCGGTGGCAATCACCTCGTCATTTTTCACGATAACCGCGCCATACTTTCTTCTGATGCAGGTACTGCGCTTGGACACCGTTTCCGCCAGATCCAGATAATAATTAACCTTATCCCTCCGCTCAAACATCCCCATATCCTCCTTAAACTTTCAAATAATATCCATTCTTTGCCGACTATGCAGCACTAAACTTTCAATGATTAGTCCGGCCTTTTGTAAATCTGCACGAATCTTCCGACTTTGTTTTCTGTGAAAAGCCTTATATGCCATGAAGTCAAGACCATAAATGATGAGGGCGCTATCGCCCGCATCATTTTGCTTTACCGGGCTTGACGAAATGCCTGGCATATAGAATTTGAACAGAAAACAAAGTCGGAAGATTCCACCCCCATTTACAACAACAAAATATAAACCACCGCCAGCGAAATCACAATTTGAATAATTGCAAACCGGCTCACAGTCTGGGTGTTGGACCATCCCATCACCTTCCGCACATGATCATGGAGCGGCGTTCTCACATTTTTTAATATATGAATCTTAAATCCCCGAATCAGCGCCACTTTTACAAGGCCTAAGCCGCCATCTAAAATAATCACTGCCGCTACTGGTATAAATAAAACAGGGCTGCCGCTTTTTAATGCGGCAATACTGATAAAAACACCCATTGCCCGGCTTCCAGCGTCTCCCATAAGCAGCCTGCTCGGGGTTGCATTGTACCACAGATATCCCAAAATACAGATGATAAAGACTAAAATTAAATTGGTAAATTCATCCGGTTTCCCCTTAATATGGTCAATCACATAGAAAGTTGCCAGCGTAATAATCGTCAATGTTCCTGAAAGTCCGTCAACCCCGTCATCACAATTGGTAACGTTAATGGAGCCCCACACCAGAATCACTGTCAAAAGTCCAAACAAAACAGGAGGAATGTTAATATTAATTCCCAATGTTGCTATCTCAATGGTACTGGAATTAAAATGCAGGTAATTTACCGCAAGAATCGTTGCAATAATCAAATCCAATATCCCTTTTTTATACTCTCCCCAGGGCTTCTCTGCTGCATCATCCATATATCCGGTAAGCATTTCCGCCACAATTAAAATCAAATAAATCAAAATCTCCAGATCAATGGGCATGAAAATAAGGGCAGCCGCTGTAAATACAAGAATAAATATAATTCCTGCGCCCCTTGGCTTTCCCGCTGAAAGCTTTCCGTCATAAGCAAAATCCCTTCCACCGTCTTTGGGTAAAAACTGACTGCATTTTGCCATAAAAAAACAGGTCCCTGCAAAGGCTGCCAACTGTCCAAAAGCCGCCAGTAGTGCCTGATTTCCATTGTTGAATAACATGTTTATCACCGTAATTTCCTCCCACCTTTTTCCTTTATACTAAACCCAAAGCCTTTTTCGCCAGTTCATCTGCCATATCATTATACTTGTCATTGGAATGGCCTGCTACTTTGACAAAGCCAATCTTTATCTGTTTGCTTGCCCTGTCATAAAACTCTTTGTAAGCTCTGGTGCCCTCCCTGTTTGTTTTCCATAACCCAAGACACCATTTTGCAATTCCTTCGTAGTCATGATAAATCTTAATCGCCGGAATCTGATGGTCAAGGGCATACTGCATGGCCGCCTGAGCACCTTTGATCTCCCCTGCCACATTGTGCATTGCAGCAAGAGATTCGTCATCAAACTTCCTGCTGTAGGTTTCCTCTTTGTCTTCTAAAAGAACCACCATGCCATAGGAGAATTCTTTCGTAGCACTGTTATAGCTTCCATCTACATATATTTTAACACAATCTTCTGTTTTACAAACATTAACTTGTCCGATACTAAGGGAAGAATTTCCACCGGAATCCTTCCCACCGGAAGCATTCTCACCAGAAGCACTTCCATTGGAAGTAATTCCAAGAAAGGCTTCGGCTTCCTGCCTTGTCTTAAAGCTTTTATATACTGCACCGGAATAGCCGCTTACACTGGCTTTACATTCCTCCCATGTGAGAAAAATCCCTCTGCATACCCCTTCTTTTACTGCATAAAATTTTCCTGCCATAAAAAAATCCTTCCACTCGCCTTAAATCTGAACCATGCAAATATCAATCTTCTGCCACTGACCATCATACCATATCTGCCCTGCCTTTCCTATATAAATTTGCAATTTAGATGAAAGGATTGCCATTTTGAACATTTTATTATACACTATGATGAATAGGAAAAGGGAATTAATCATGTGTAAAAAATATAAAATCATTTTAGCCACAGCTGCTTTGCTGTCGGCTTTTCTGGGACTTGTTGGATGTTCCGTTCTAAAATCTGAGCCGCTTCCTACGGTAAAGTTATCTATCTGGTGGAGTGATGAAGGAGACAGAGAGCTTCTGGATCAGACAATAAAATCATTTCAAACAAAATATGCTGATGAAGCTGTCTTTGAAATAACAATCAGCAGGGAAAATGTACTGACCTCAAAGGAGACAGTATTGGCCAATCCTCAGTCTGCCGCAGACATCTACATGTTTGCAGACGATCAGTTTGAAGCTTTAAGGCAGGCAGGGGCCCTTCTTGAAATAACGGAAAACGCCGATCAGATCATTACTGCCAATGGCGGTGCAAATAACGGTGCATGTCGTGCGGCAATGTATGACAATAAACTATATGCCTATCCTTTGACAGCAGGAAACGGATATTTTCTATATTACAATTCTGCATACTTTACCAGTAAAGATGTGGAAAGTCTTGACCGAATCCTGGATATTTCTGCACAAAACGGGAAGAAAACCGCCATTGATTACTCAAGCGGCTGGTATATTTATTCCTTCTTCAAAGGAGCCGGACTGGAAATAGGATTAAACAGGGATGGGCTCTCTAATTACTGCAATTGGAATGCGACTGATACCCCGTATAAAGGAGTTGATGTAGCGGAAGCAATGCTTGATGCCGCAGCTCATGAGGGATTTATAAGCTGCGATGATCAGGGATTTGTAGAAGGTGTTGAAAATGGAAGCATTATTGCAGGCATTAATGGCGCCTGGAATTCAGAAATTATCAAGGAAATCTGGGGTAAAAATTTTGCCGCTGCAAAGCTCCCCTGCTATACTCTTGCAGGCGACAGCGTACAAATGTGCAGCTTTTCAGGCTATAAACTGCTGGGAATTAATCCCCACTCAGAAAACAGTACCTGGGCAATGAAACTGGCTGAATGTCTTTCTGATGAAACTATGCAGATTAAGCGCTTTGAAACCATTGGAGAATGTCCTTCAAACATAAATGCTGCTTCCAGTGAAGCTGTTCAGTCTTCTCCTGCGCTTGCCGCGCTTTCAGAACAGTCAAAATATGCTTATGCCCAGCGCATAACAGACGCCTTCTGGCATCCTGCATATGTTTTTGGAATCACTATCGCAGGCAAAAACCCTGATAATCAGGATCTTCAAACACTATTAGATGATATGGTAAATGAAATTACAGCTCAGCCTGATTAAGGCAATATACGTTCAGGAGGTTCTAAATGAAGCTGATCAAACGAATTCCTTTTCAAATGTTTCTTCTTAATCTCTTCGCCAGTATTGTATGCATTTCAAGCATGTTCATCATGCAATACAACTTGAATGAAATATTGAAAAACTATGAGCAGAATATAGAAGAAAACCTCATGGACAGACTGAACATGTCCGATATATGCAGACTTATGAGCCGGCACCATATTATTGTTTCATGGCATACTCTGGCAGATTCTCCTGAAGTCATGTTATCTTATGAAGAAGAGGCCGCCCTTCTCAAAGAAGATATTTTGAGTATGTTAGATGAAATTAATGAAAACATTGCTACAGATGAAAAAGAACAATTATTCCACACCGTCTATTCTAATACAATCAGCTATTTCAGCAACGCGGAAAATGCCTTTGAAATGAGTCGTGAAGGCAGTGATGCCACCGCTAAATATTATATGACATCATTTCTAACAGATTTTATTGATAAAATAACAAGTGATATCGAAATTCTAGACGGATACATCTCTCAGGAAATGGATATTACTATTCAAAAGATGGAGCATAGCATTGCAGTTGCCGAAGCAAGTGAAAAAATATGTATTATTCTCATTTGTCTCACTATGGCAGTATGTATCATAATGTGCGTGGGAATAACATCACATCTTGAAAAATATAAAGACCTTCTGGAAAAAGAAAACAAACGCAAAACACAGGCTTTAATAGAGCACAGCCAAAGAATGCTTGCTCTTCAGGAAAATACGATTATCGGCATGGCATCCATGATTGAAAGTCGTGATCAGGAAACAGGGGAGCATGTAATCCGCACCAGCAAATATGTGGAGCTTCTAACACATGCTGCTCAAAAGGCGGGATATTACCCTGAAATTCTTACAGATGATTATGCGGAGTTGCTTATCAAAGCTGCTCCCATGCATGATATAGGAAAAATCACCATTTCCGACTCCATTCTTCAAAAGCCTGACCGGCTTACAGAAGAAGAATTTGAAATTATGAAGTCTCATACCACCGCAGGCGGACGCATTATCATAGAGGCTATGGGAAATATTGAAGAAAAAGAATATATTGATATTGCCGCGCAGGTTGCGGAAAGCCATCACGAAAAATGGGACGGAAGCGGCTACCCTAAGGGACTGAAAGACAATGATATTCCCATAGGTGCAAGAATTATGGCTGTCGCTGATGTTTTTGACGCATTGATTTCAAAGCGAAGATACAAGGATCCAATGTCTATAGATCAGGCACTGAGCATCATTCAGGAATCCGGCGGCAGTCATTTTGATCCCCGGCTTGCCATAATTTTCTGCAATAGCAAAGAAGAAATACTTAAAGTCCTTGATACATGATGAAACAGCAAGTGTAACAAATCTGCCCAAACCTGGCAAAATCTTTCATTTAGCAGTCGATTCTCCCTGGCAAATATGATACAATGTTTTTGGTTTCAAAATATATGGCTTTCGAGGAACTTACTTATGAAAAAAAAGAATCAACTGCTTAACATTCTAACTGCATTTCTGGCAGCAATAGGGCTATGTGCTGCGGCTCTGGTTGCATTTATCATTATCTATACCGGCATCAATGGCTCTTTTCCCAGCAAATCAGGTTCCGGTTCCTCCCAGGGCTCTGGAACTGTTCAGGCTGATAACTCCGGCAATGAAAGCTTTGGCACTGCTGCTCTGGCTTTGGCAGCCGGTTCTGAAAACACGGAATCTGCTCCATCTCCCACCATTTTACCCGACGTAACAATTGAATCCGGTTCCTATCAGATTAATGGAATTGAATTTTGGTTTTCTGACTCTGTAATTAACGATGAAACCGGAAAATGGAAAATTGCTACCCTCTCTAACGCAGCAGACATAACCGAATATGCCCTCGGCTATTATCAGAAACTATTCGGTTCAGATGATGAGATTCATGCTATTATAAATTACGCCACAAACACTACCGGCTCTATCTCCATGCCGCAGCCCGGAATGCTGAACGTATCTGTTTATGAACATGTAAATGAAGAAGAGCATGACGCCAAAAGCCTATTCAGCGGCATGCTTCTGGCAGAATATACGATAAATGCTGAGACTGGCGAAGTACAGAATAATGGTCAGCAAGAATCTGCCGCTTCTGTTTTACAGGATGCACAAATGTCTCAGGATACGCAGGCAGTGCAAAATACACAACCTCTACAGGCGGAAACTTCAAACAATTTTAACACTTACGACAATACTAATCAGCAAAATACTACTGACAGCTATGTTTTAAACACTGAAAGTAAGGTAGTTCACCGCCCAACCTGCAGTGATGTCCCTAAAATAGCACCGCAAAACTATGATACTTCCAGTTTGATTTTGAGTGATTTAATCGGCCAGGGGTATACGACGTGTGGGCATTGTTTTAGTTGAAAAAATGAAAAGCATTTTCTACTGAATTGAAGCCTGAATAAGGGAGGACAAATTTAAATGAATTTTAACAAACATGATTCTTATTGTATCGGAAACGTAATTCGAATAATTGATGAACGCACAATTATTGTCAATGTCGGAAAAGACACTTTACAAACAGGTGCTGAAATTCAAGTCTACGAATTAGTTGATACCCTGAAAAATTTGGATGGCACCCTATTGGATACGTATATGTATATAAAAGCCTCTCTGGAAGTCGTACAGACAGCGGAAAAATATTCAATATGTAGAAACATGGAAACTCGGCAGAAAACATTTCCATTAGCGCTTTCGCCTCTTCTTGAACGTACAATAGAAGAATATGTTCCTCTCAATATAGATAAGAACGATATTCAGCCTTTGATACCTAAAGATCCTTTAATAAGAGTAGGCGATCCTATAAAATTCGCTTGACATTCAACATTCATAATGATAAGATGATCACACAACAGAAATGGTTGCCGCCTAAGGCGACTGGAGATTACCCTCTTATCATTAAATGATAAGGGGGTTTTTAACTATATATGAATAATAACATTCCATTTGAAAAACCATTTAAAACGTATGATGAGCAGATTTCCATTCTGAAATCCCGTAATATAATAATAAATAATCCTTCCTTTGCTAAACAAATTTTGGGCAGCCTTTCCTACTATACTATCATTAATGGATATAAAAATACTTTTTTATCTGTTCAAGGAAGTGAAAATTTTTCAGAAGGAACAACCTTTGAAGATCTATATACGCTGCATATAATTGATACAAATCTCAACAGTATCATTTTAAAATATATCTTATTCACAGAACGCTATTTAAAGACTAGATTGTCTTACTTAGTTTCAAAAAAATATGGTGTCTATACTGATCCATATGATATGACTAATACCAATCCATCCGATTATTTATTTCGTGACAATTATAATGGGGCAGGACGAAATAATATTTTAAAAAAGATTAAGGGAGTTCTTACTTCTCCTAATCTCAATCCCAGTGTTGCGCATTATGCTAATGATAAAAATCACATCCCCGCATGGATACTTGTAACTGCAATTCCCCTGGGTTTAGCTATAAAATGGTATACTATTCTAAAGCCCATAGATAAGCAAACTATTTGCGAGCATTTCATAGAAAGTAGCAGTCTCTCCACAGAAGAAAAAAAGGAATTTATTTTGCAATCCTTCAATTTGTTGAAGGAATTTCGTAACAATATAGCACATGGAAACAGAACGTTTAATATGAGTAATCTTCCAGTATTACCCAAAAATGCCCTGTTAGCCCTCACATATGGAAATATAAGTATTAATGAATACAATAAAGGACATGGAAAAAATGATACCTTTGCAATTATACTCATCTGCTTTATATTACTTAATGCTCTAATAAACAAATCCGAGAAAAATACACGCACACCAATATCCTATGCGCTAGTAAGCTTTAAAAAA
>VSNT01000047.1 GCA_009774465.1 Lachnospiraceae bacterium | reverse complement strand
AAGTCAATGAAAGAATTTTAGAGTATTTTACAGGAAATAGGGGAAGAGAAGCTTTAAGTGTGGATGATGTATTCATAATTGAAAATATGAGAAAATGCGGTATGCTTCAACCAAATAAGATAGAAAAATTAGAACACCCTATGACAGAAATTGTTGAGGACATACTGGAAAATAATATGACTAAGCTGACTATGCAGGTTACACAAAATTGTAATTTTAGGTGTGATTATTGTGTGTATTCGGGAAGTTATCATAATCGTGTACATAATAACAAGCGGATGGACTGGAAAACAGCAAAGGCAGCGCTGGATTTTTTGTGTAACCATAGTAAAAGTTCAGCAGAGATTAATATTAGTTTTTATGGTGGAGAACCTTTGCTAGAAATGGAGCTTATTAAGAAATGTGTAGATTATGCACGAAAGATATTTAAACGAAAAAGATTGGCGTTTAATTTGACAACGAATGCATCATTGCTGACAGAAGATATAATTTTATATATGAATAAAGAAAATTTTCAATTGACTATTAGCCTTGATGGACCTCAAGAAGTGCATGATAAAAATAGGACATTTTCAGATGGTAAGCATGGAACGTATGCTATTGTAATAGAAAAAATCAAAAAAATTAATGAAATTGCACATGAACTCTTAGAACATGTGACATTTAATGCAGTATTAGATGATGAAAATGATTTTGCATTAATTAATCAATATTTTACTAATGAACCAATTATAAAGGATATGATTGTAAGTACGAATTATATAAATGATGTTAATAGGAAAGATAAGATTGAGCGTGGCAATGCCAGAAATTATGTAGAAATATGTAATGAGAAATTTGTTGGTATGATGTATTTATTGGACAGAGTATCAAGGGAAAGTGTGTCTAAATTAGTAGTGCGAGAGGTTGCAGACATTAGGGAAATAGTCTATAAGAGAAATGTTTCAGAACAGGTAATGCAGAAAGAAGCTCATCCAGGAGGTCCTTGTATGCCAGGAGTTCAAAGACCATTTGTTAATGCATATGGAAAGTTATTTCCATGTGAACGAGTCAATGAAACTTGCGAAGAAATGTGCATAGGAAATATTTATGATGGTTTTGATATAGACAAAGTTAAAAAGTTGTTGAATGTAGGGAAGATTACAGAAGAAGTATGTAAGAATTGCTGGGCATTTAATTTTTGTACACAATGTGCTGTGACTGCCGATAATGGTGAAAGAATGACACCAGCGGTAAGGCTTGAAAAGTGTAATAAAGTTCGTAGTCATGTTGAAAATCTATTTAAAGATTTTATAGTATTGAAAGAATGTGGTTGCGATTTTTCAAAAGTTTTTTAGGGAGGAACTGATAGATGAAAAGTAATGCTTTTTTGTTTCCTTGTGATGTTGAGTTACTTTCGATGATAAAGTACATTGATTTAGGTGAGTATACAATAAATGGGCTTGTGGTATTAGAAAATTCTAACATTGCTTCAGTTGATGAGATAGGTATGCCTGTTATAGATGTGGCAGATGTAAAGTATGATGCATTTGATAATGTAATAGTTATTGAACCAGAGTTCTGTAATCATTTTTTTGTAGAAAATAGCATAAGGAAAGGGAAAAATGTAATATACATAGATCAAAAAGAAAAAGAAGATTTTGATTTGAAGCGATTAGATTTGGTATCGGAGGAGCAGCAAGTATCTGTTCCGGTTGTATTTGTAGCGGGGGCTGCGCCATACACAGAAAAATTCCATGTGCAATTAGCATTAAGAAAACGTCTATTAGATAATGACTATAAAGTGAGTGTGATAGGAAGTAAACCGTATAGTAGTTTGTTTGGCTTTCATTCGTTTCCCTTTTTTATGAATGAAAATATGGATAATACACAAAAGATTATTTTATTCAGAAAGTATGTGAAATACGTTGAAATGATTGAACAGCCTGATTTGATTATAATAGGTATTCCTGGTGCAATTATGGCAATCAATAAGAAACACCATTTTGATTTTGGTGTAACAGCATATATGGTTTCACAGGCAGTCACAGGAGACTATGTAATTATGAATATGTTGTATGGTAAAAAATATACCACAGAGCAATTAGAGGAATTGAGTAGGGTTTGTAAGTATAGATTGAATTTTGAAATTGATAGCTTTCATTTATCTAATGCATGGCTTGATCCGTCAACTCTTAAGGATGACCAATTAAAAATTGTTAAATTGGGAAAAAAAGAATACGATCAAAAGGTAGACAAGTTATATGATTTAATGAATCCTGATGATATAGATAAAGTATATGAAGATGTGATTGCAAAGCTATCTTCATATAATGTAAATCAGATTTTTTGAGGTATATCATGAATAAAGGTATAAGTATTGCAATTATAGATAATGGGATTAATGAGCTTCTCATAAAAAGAGGTGTTGAAAAAAGTATTACTATTGATGAACATGGTATTTGTATAGATGATGCAAAAAATATAGATCAGCAGCAATTTCAGCATGGAACAAATTGTGCGATGATATTGGAGAAATACTGTATTGACTGCCGTCTGATTAGCATAAGAATTTTGGACGACAATGGAAGAGGAGTCATTAAAAGTATCTATCCTGCATTGGAATGGTGTCATAAAAACCAAATAAGGCTGATTAATTTAAGCTTAGGAACAGTGGATTTTAGAGATTGTGAAAAATTAAAATCTCTGGTCAATGAATGTGCTGCCAAAGGCATGATTATTATAGCGGCAACTGCCAATTCAGGTTTTGTGTCATATCCGGCTAGTTTCACAAATGTAATTGGCGTAGCAACGACAGACAGTCCTTTAAGTTACTCTAAAGATTATATGCAGATGGGAATTGATTCGATTGTATCATCTGAACATGAGATTAATGTATGCGGTAAAAATTATAAAACTCTTTTGAGTAACAGTTATGCAGCACCATATATATGTGCTTTGATTGCAAATAAACTAAGCAACGACAAAACTTTCGATGTAGTAAAATTAAAGAGGTATGCTAAAGAACAAAGCCATATTGAAATGACAGTGGATAGTTATGAGCCGGACTGGATTTACAGGGCGTATATATCGGGCAGAGGAACTATGAGCAGGGCAGAGTATTATTTTGAAACAGTTACAGGGGTGTATGATGAAATACAGGGGAAAATAGATACTGTAATAGCCTATTCTATGGCAGAATTAGAAAATTTGAATATAAGGAATAAGAACTTAATATATCTTGGAAATGAGGATATTCATAATATAGATGTTCAAGGATTCATTTGGAGCAGGGAAACAAGGCAACGGCAAATTGAGCATAATTATTATCAGGGAAATGGTCTTGAAGTTCCGGTAGTGATATTGGCAGTGGAAGCTGCAATAGATAAGTTCTATGTACTCACAGAACTAAAGAGGGCATTTGCCAATGGCGGTTATAACGCATATACAATAGGAATGGAGCCGGAGAGTGTATTATATGCATTAGAATATATGCCGGAGCCGGTATCAGATATTGATGCTTGGAAAAATTTTATAGAGAGCCAGACTTTTTATAAACAGAGCGATTTGGTCATATGGTGCGTTTCAGTGGAAGAACAGGATAAATATTTGAAAGTATATCCTGATTGTGATGTGCAGATCAGTCTTTGCAATGAGGGAAATATAAATATTATTCAGTTCTCTTTTGAAGGAGAAAAGATTGAGAAAAAAATATCTGGACTGATTAACAGAAAAGATGTTGAGGAAATATATCATATTATAGAAGCGAAACTGACGGAGGAAGAAGATGGATAATAAAGAGGCTGTAAAAAGATTACTTCTGTTACTAGGCAGATACAAAAAAACAATAGTTGTAATTGTCGGCTGTCTGCTTGTTTCTACCGGGTTAAATCTATGCGTTCCGCTGATTAGCAGGCGGATCATGGACGATGGCTTTATTGGCGGCAATAAGAAATTATTGATAGAGCTGGTCTTGGCGTCTATGGTAATCTACACTATAAATTCCCTCATAGATATAGTCAAGGAAAAGAAACGTGTAGATATTTCAGCAAAGATACAATATTTTCTTTCAGAACAGTCTTTTTCACATCTTATGAAGCTGCGGGTAAACTATTTCAATAACACAAATTATGCGGAGACTTTGAATAATATCAACACGGATATTAACCAGATGACATCTATTGCTGACAGCAGTGTTTTTTTCGTAATTACGCAGGCGTTTAGCATGACAGGCGGCATAATAGGTTTATTCATAATAGATTTCAGAATGACGGTACTGGTTCTTCTGTTTATACCCATTAAGTGTGTGGTAATGAAATACTTTGCAAAAAAGCAAAAACAGATTATGGACGAGTTCATAAAAAGGAATCAGGAGTATGCAAAATGGTTTGGAGATACCGTTGGAGGGGTACGGGAAGTCAAGCTGTTTAATATTTTAGATAAAAAGCATGAGGAATTTGTGCTTAACCAGAACAATATTATAGAGAAACAAAAGCAGATGAATATGTTAGGGCAGTGGAACATGATAATAGATAGTATCATGGTACAGTTTCTTTCCACATTATTATACATACTGGGTGCAAATTTAGTGTTTGATATGAAACTTTCAGTAGGCAGTGTGTTCGCTTTCATTACATATAGTGCTTACGTTACCGGACCGATTTCTGCAATCCTAAATATAGGATACCTGTTATCAGGGATTATTCCGTCAACAAAAAGATATTATGCATTTATGGAATTGGAGGAAGAAACGGATAATGGAAAGAAAACGGAACTATGCCCAAATGATTTGAGATTGCAGAAGGTTTCTTTTGCGTATGAAAGGGATAAGTGCATTTTAAAGAATATTGATATATTATTTGCAAAATCCAGCAAGACAGCTATCATCGGGCGCAATGGTTCGGGAAAGACAACAATCATCAATCTTCTTACGAGAATGTATAAGCCGACAAGCGGTGAAATACTGTTGGGAGCAGAAAATATTTCAGAGCTGCCATTGCCAGAATACCGAAATATGGTATCCGTTGTGAGCCAACAAATCTATTTATTCAATGACACAATAAGGAATAATATCTGTCTGTATAAACGAATAGATGATACGGTGATAGAAGCTGCCTGCAAGGACAGCGGACTTGAAGATTTTGTAAAAGAGGTTTCCTTAGATCATGTGGTAGGACAGAATGGGGCAATGCTCTCCGGCGGGCAAAAACAGAAAATAGCCCTTGCAAGGGCATTGGTGCATGACAAGCCGATTATTATATTTGATGAAGCTACTTCAAACACAGATGCTTATTCAGAACAGCAGATAAACGGACTGCTTGATACTCGGCTAAAAGACAAAACAGTGATAGTGATAACACATAAGAAAGAGATATTGAGCAAAGTGGATCAGATCGTTGTACTGAAGGAGGGAGTGGTTACAGCTTTAGGGAGATATGATGATTTGATAGGGAAAAGTGATGAACTAAATGTTATGTTGGAAAAAGCAGAATAAGTATAAGAAAATCTTTTCAGAATAGCAAGTCTGTCTGTAAAGATTTTTTGTGCCGTTTTCTGCAAAAACAGTTCATTTTCTGCAAGGGTAATTGAACTTTAACTCAGTTTTGTTATTATATAAAAAAGTAGTGATTGTTAAATTATTGAATGGAGGTAAGGCGGATGGCAATTGTAGGTGTAAATGGTGGGGTAGGCAGTACTTATGCAGCCTATTATACACCAAAGGCAAAGAGTGGGAATATAAGTGAATCATCTAGCAATAGTGCAACTCAAACATACAATACAAATACTGCTAAAAATATGGGCAGCACAAAAGACAGTAATGTGACAACAAGTACGGTAGAATTAAAAACTTCAACTGGAGGGACTAAAACAGAGCAGATTAAAACGGGATATAAGAATATTAATGATTATTCCCAATATTTACAAAGCAAGTACGGATATATTAATACAGGGGCTACCTCGATGCAGGGTGTTCCGACAACGGTATCAGTATCAAATGCATTTTTAAAGAAGTGCATGAATGATCCTGAGAAGGCTAAATATTTAGAGGAAAATTTAGCGGCTATTCCTGATAGCGTTAAATCACTTTGTAACTCTGTGAAAATGGCTCCTGGAAGTCCGGTAGTGACATATGCTACTTATAAGATTGACGATAATGGTAATATTTCCATGATGAGTGGCAGCACAAATGATCCAGACGGAAAGATAGCCAGAGAAAATGCTGAAAGAAAGGCAAAAGAAAATAGGGAGAAAGAAAAGAAAGCAGAGGAAAAAAGAGCAGTTAAACGGGCAGAGGAAAAGAAAGCAGAGCAAAAGAGGGCAGCTAAACGAACAGCAGAAAAGAATGAAGAAACCAATATAGTTGTTAAGGATACAGTGGATAAGGCTTTCGTAAAAACATCTGCTTATACGAATCAGGCTATTATTGAAAGCAATTTCAATAGTTATAGCTAAATTAAAGTGTTCTTGGAAAGCCCAAGCAAATTGCACCACATAGAATCACTGTTGTGTGTGGTAATATGATTTTAAGGGAGTGAAAATATTCCAAGATTGTAATTCATTGAAGGGAGGTGAAATGTAATGAAGAAACTTGGTAAAAAGGGTGGTTTCAAAGAAGGTACATTAGTTGCTTATGCGTGTGCCTGCAACTGCAATTTGTGTTTATGTACATCTTGCAGTAACTGCAATACTATTCCGAATGCGACAGGAATACAGGTTACAGGAAGTGTGACGAATACTAACCTGTACAATAAGTCGTTTGGACCTATGACTCTTTTAAGTTAGGCGCAGGATCTACAGGCAGCATTTGAACTCATAACTTTTAAGGCTAGGTTCAGGTGCTATGGGCAGTCTGATAAGATATTAGTCAGACTGCCCTTTTTAAACTAGAAATAGGGAGGAAATATATGATTGAGCATATACCATATATTCATTTAATACAAATATATAACGAGAACTACTTATATGATGTGAACACGAATGGAATTGTTCATATTTCAAATGAAATATATGCTTTTTTGAATAAGCTAATTTCAGATACAACAGTAACCAAAGAACAAATGAACAGCGAATATAACGCATTGAGTGAAGAATGCAAAAGTGATATTGAATTATTGATGCAGCGAGGGTTTCTTTGTGACAAGAATGAGAGTATTATTTTCCGGCACCCTGAAACAGATCGGTTGGAAGAATTTTATAAAACCAATTTGAATATGATGACTTTACAGGTAACACAAAACTGCAATTTAAGGTGCAAGTATTGTGTTTATTCAGGAAGTTATGTAAACAGAACGCACATGAATAAGCGTATGAGTGTGGAAACTGCGCTTGCGGCTGTGAAATTCTTTTATGACCATTCATTAAATAGTGATTCTGTAACAATAGGCTTCTATGGCGGAGAACCATTGTTAGAGTATGAGTTGATTAAGCAGTGTGTTAAATATGCAGAAGAAATTTTTGCAGGCAAGAAGCTGTCATTTAATATGACGAGTAATGCAACCTTACTTACAGAGGATAGCATAAAATTTTTAGCAGATCATAGCTTTAATTTGACAATCAGTTTGGACGGACCTGCAAACATTCAGAACAAAAACAGAATATTTGCGTCAAGCAATAAAGGTACATATGAAACTGTTATGGAGCGATTAGAACTGGTAAAGAAAGTCTGTCCTGACTTTATTAAAAATATTTCATTCAATGCCGTTATTGATTTAAAACAGGATGTTTCGTGTACAAGTCAGTTTTTTATGACATACGATTTGGTAAAAGAGATCGGTGTTTCAGGAAATTATGTTGATGTAAATAATTTAAAGGAATTGGAGCAGGACGAAGTACCACCAGAATTTTATGCCAATTCCAATTATGAAGTGTTTAAGGTTTACCTGAACAGTTGTACAAATCTGTTGAAAGGTTATGATACGTCATTATACAATTTCCATATTTCTGCACTGCATAATCAGATGGTTGAAAGAAATGTCTATAATAAGCATAATAGTTGTTATGATTGTCCGGGAGGTCAATGCTTGCCCGGAATACAGAGGTTATTTGTGAACGTTGATGGCAGAATGTTCCCTTGTGAAAGAGTAAACGAAGCGTCTGATATTCTCTGTATTGGAAGCATTCAGGAAGGTTTTGATTTAGAAAAGGCTAAGAATTTACTGAATGTTGCAAAAATTTCGGAAGAAGAGTGCAAAAAGTGCTGGTGCTATAAGATGTGTGAGTTATGCTGCGGAAAGGCAGAGAATAATGGAAAGCTAGATAAAGGAAAGAGACTTTCATTTTGCAAGACAAGCAGGTATTCTATAGAGGAAAACATTAAAAACTATGTAACATTAAAGAAGTATGGATGTCGTACAGTATGAAGGGAGAAAAGATGAACCAAATAAATGTAGCAGTGTACCCATTTGAAGAATCGTTCATTCCAGTGTTAAGGTATAAAGAGCTGTTTGATAAATATAAGTTTTGTCAACTGATAAAACATAATGGGGAAAATCTGGGAGAAAATGAAATTAAAGAAAAAAGTACATATGCAAGGGAGTATAGTCAAATTAACTGGGAGGATTTGAGCAATGATTGCAACTTGGATATGCTATTAGTGACTAGAGATATTGATAAGCTAGAATGGGATGTGGCATTAAGAGTAATAGAAAAGTATTGTAACATGGGTATTGAAATTTTACTTATGGGGGTTCAAACAGTTAAAGGAAAAATACAGGAAATATGCGCTTCTTATAATGTATCTTGCAAAACAGAAATTGAAACGTCATCTGACAGTAAAAGGGTAGACTATAAAAATATGGAATATTCTTTAACGCAGGAGACAATAGAGACGCCCATAGTTTCTGTTGCAGGTGTAGTTCCGATTACGCAAAAGTATCAGATTCAATTAAACTTGCTGAATAATTTTAATAAGGATGGTTATAAAGTAACCTTAATAGGGACAGGATGTTTGAATGAGTTAATGGGTTCCTATTCTATTGATGATGTATTGTTTAGCAGAAATTTATCAGAAGTACATAGGATACATTATTTCAATAATTTTATTAAGGAGATTGAAAAACAGGAAGAGCCGGATGTAATAATTATAGGCGTTGACGATCCGCTTTTGCCATTATCTTCAAGACATTCATTTAATTATGGTATTTATGCTTCGGAATTATATAATGCATTTACACCAGATGTTTCAATAATTACTTTGATGAATGGGACATATAATGATGAATTATATGATGAATTTGATAAGCTGTGCCGTTTCAAATATAAGTTTGAAGCAAGTGCTTATTTTGTATCAAGATATGTTCCTCTTTCGGCTTCAATGTATAGAGAAAAGTTGTCGTATGCTTATACAAATGAGATACAAAACTCATCGGATAAACATGTTGTCTTTTCAAACACTGATATTGAACAAAAAGGTATATATGATTTTGTTTTGAAAAAGTTGCAACAATATGGCAGATGTGAACAGTTTTAGCTGGGAGGGATAAAATGGAAAGCACACTGAAAGAAAGAATTATTGATGTAATAGAGAAAGAGTTAAACATTCATTTCACAGACAATGTGGATTTTCAATACAGTTTATTAGATCCACGAGTAGGTTTAAAACCACGGGATCTGCTAGTTATATTCTTTGCACTTCAAGAAAACTTTCATATTACATTTAGTGAGAAAGATATTGTGGAAAAAAGATTTGATTTTTTAGATAATATTGTAGCTTCGGTACAAGAAAAATTAGAGATAGTTTCTTAAAGCGGGGGATATGATTATATATAGGATAGGAAATAATACAGTTTGGATTGAGTGGGTTATCAAGAAACAGGGAATATGAAAAAGAATAGAAGATCATGTTAAAAAACGTATCGGGCAGAAAAAATCTTTTCAAAACAATGTGGCAAGTTTGAAAAGATTTTTTTGTGCCGTTTTCTGCAAAAACAGTTCATTTTCTGCAAAGCTAATGTTATGACTGCAAATATTTGATATGATATAGACTATTGTGCGGCATAATTTTTTCAAGCTAATACAAAGCCTGAATAGGATTAATCTTGTTGTGCAAATGAGTGATACTATGAAAACTGACAACAAGATAATTTGTGTACACCTGATGACGAAAGATATTGTTAGGTGTATATTTTATGCTTTAAATTTTGATGATAAGATTTTTACATAGAATGTTTTTCAAAGGATATTTGCACTGCCTAATACAGTACAATATACTCCTAAAAAGTAAATACGGCAGCTTACGAGTACACAAATCGACATGGCAGGTCGGTGCGGTGTACTCTTTTTTTTGCTACTGTCGGAAAATGCTGATTTATCAGGATATATACATACGAAGGTCGAAAAGGGGACCTCCAGCAGATTCTTCATTTCAACAAAATTAAAAGAATGGAGAATCAGAAAATGAAGGATATAAAATATATTATTGCCGATAACGTGAAATTATACCGGAAAAAGCAGAATTTAACACAATTTGAACTGGCAGAGAAAGCAGAGCTTTCAGTTGATTCTATTAAGCGGATCGAACATGGGATCAGAACAATGTCACTAGAAAACTTTATGAGAATAGCAGATGCATTTGCTATTCCTCTCTCATATCTCTTATATGAAAATCTAAATGAAATTCCCATAACAGAACGTATTCTAAATATCTTAAATAATAAAAGTGGAAAACAGCAGGAATATTTGATACATATGCTTGAAGAAATGGTTAAAGGTTTGGACAGGCTATCAAATTAATATGTAAAGGTGATGTGGGCGTATAGGGATTTCTATGCGCCTTTTCATACTTATATTTGAAATTTGGACAAAATAAAAAATTTCAAAAAAAATGAAACCAAATTCTTCAAAGTCTCGTATTGATAAAAAATTTGAGCAGATAGGATTTGGAGGAATGGACGAAAAGAAGATACTAAAGAAATTACGAAACAAAGATGAACAAGCATTTGAGGAAATAATTGATTTGTATAGTGTCTATGTCACTGTTATTGTTGGAAACCTGTTAAGCTCAAAGGGAACAAAAGAAGATGTAGAGGAGGTGGTTGCGGACACATTTATTGCATTATGGAATACGGCTGACAGAATCAATTATGAGGAATACAGCAGTATCAAGGCATATATAGCAACTATTGCAAGAAATAAGGCGAAGGACTGGCTGCGGGCAACGAAAGGACAAGACTTACAACTATTAGATGATATTCTGATGATTGATAATAGTGTGGAGCAGCAGATTGTTCAAAGAGAGCAGCAAAGGATCATAGCAAGGATTTTGAAACAGTTAAAACCGCTGGACTGGGAGATTTTTGTGGCATATTATTACCAGTACAAAAAAGTGAACGAGATCGCAAGGGAGCTTCAGATGAACCCCCATACGGTAAAAACCAGACTGCGGCGTGGAAGAGAGGTGCTTAAAAAATTTCTGATAAAAGAGGGATATGGGAGCAATGCAGATTAGAATAAGTGAAATGCTTGATAATGCTTCTGAGCTGATTGAAGAAAATAGTAATGGCAAATATACGGTTGATAATGACAGAATCAAGGAAATTGTATTTTCAGAGATTAAATATATGCGAAGAAAGCATAAGAAAAAGAAGTGTGCAGTTGCCTTAATTGCAATTTTAGGCTTGGGGAGTATTAGTGCTGGCGCAAAGATGCTATTACGTCCTGCGGGTATAATAGGTGATAATCAGAATGAAGTCATGCAGTCACAAACTGCCTATATAACAGATGAAAATACAGGTCATGTACCTGATTTTAAATCAGGATTGCAGACGGAGTTGATTGATTCAGAGAATTTATATGAAAATGATATTCCGATTGCAAAGTATATTGTAGAAATCCCCATAGATTTAGAGAATCATCTACCGGATTGTTATCTGGATAATGGGGCAATGATTATTTTGACACAAAGTAATAGTAATGGGTGGGAAGCAGAAAAATCTAAAAGAGTTCTTTTGGAGTTTATACAAAAACGGATTGAAGGGACAGATGTGGCGGTTCCGGGGATTTTGGAAGTAGGTTGCATATTGAACGGAGAACTACAGGAACGGCAAATTGTAAATCAAAACCATTGCAGTATTGATTTTTGCTTGGAAAATGACGGAGTATATTATTTCTATTTGAAGAATTGTTCCAGTGACAGGCTGATCATTACAGAAGGAAGTATTTGCAAAATACGGGAGGATTAAGAAGATGGAAGAAAAAAAGTACACGCAGGCAAAGGTAGATAGTTTTGCAAAGACAATTAAAATTTCAGAACTGGTCATTGTAAAGGAAGATGTGTATCCGGCAGAACGAATGGGATTGCCACAGGCAAGCATTGCAGGTGGGAAAACAATTTCATTTCTTGACCATGATGGAAGCATGTTTTATATTGTGGGCGGCACAATGGTAAGTTTCAGTGTGGAATTAGATAGTTCTATTGCAGTAAAAATGGGATATATTAATAATAGTGACTCAAAAACGCAAACATATAGCGGGACAGGGAGCTTACATGACACAAGGTTTAAAATCGCAAATACTGGCTATTACAGATTTTATATAACAAATGAATCTTCAAATACTGTTAAGGTGACTGGTGGAGCAATCAGCTTTTAATTTATTGTGGAGGACAGGAGAGATATGAGGAAAAAGACATTTAAAATCATAAAAAGGGTATTTTTCGTTTTACTGGTTATTGCAGCAGTACTAATGAGCTGGAACTTTGTCTGTAAAAAAACAGAGCAGCCCAAGATTGAAGGTGCATACGGAAGCATTGTTGAAGTAAATGGGCATGATATGGTGGTTAGCACAGAAGGAGCAGAAAATGAAACAACAATCATATTATTGCCCGGTTGGGGTTCTGCATCACCAGTATTAGAGTTTCTTCCATTGGCTAAAGAGTTGTCAAAAGATTATCGTGTGATTACGATAGAACCTTTTGGATATGGACTTTCTGACCAGAGTGGGGAAGAACGAGGAATTAGCCAGGTAGTAGAGGAACTGCATGAATGTACCCGGAAGCTAGGTTGCGATCAGTATTATTTAATGGCACACTCCCTTTCAGGTCTGTATTCCTTATATTGGGCAAATGCTTATCCAGAGGAAGTACAAGGGTTTATCGGGATTGATCCATCTGTTCCGAAACAATCCGATGAGGAGCCATTACCCATCAGCATGGTAACTTTGAACAGGCTTTCGGCATATTTTCAAAAGTTATCGAATGTATTGGGATTTACCCGGATAGGTTCTATAAGGTGTCCAGAAAAAGCTGTTTATGCAGATGTTTCATATCCATATTCAAAAAGAGAGCTGGAAGTATTTCGCATTTTATCTATGGATTTCGCATATAACAGTGATATTATGAATGAATTGAAATCTATGGAAGATAATCTTGAATCAATAAGGGACATGAAATTTCCTGCAAATGTCCCTGTATTGCAATTTGTTTCGGGAGATAACTGTAATTTATTGAAGTCATGGGAGCTTTTGCATAGGGAAGTGATTACTGAAACGGATAGAAGCGAGGTTTTAAGACTGGAAGGGGGGCATTATTTACATTTTGAAAAGAAAGAAGAAATTGTTGAGAAGGTAAGAGATTGGATACAGAAATAATCAGTCAGACGGAAAATGTATCGTAAGTATTATATATAATAGAAATTAGGGATATAAACTTGAAAACTAGGATATCTGGAGTCCACTAACCAGTTATCCTAGTTTTTGTCGTCCGGGAATTTTTACAAATAGACTCGTATTTATTACATCTTCCAGTCTGAATAATAAATTGATGATAAAATTATAATAAGAAGCAACACATAATCGAGTAAACTCACTTATAAATTACGAGTATATAAGAACACAAAATTGGGTAAAATGGAATAAAAATAAAGCAAATGGAGTGATGATTTGAAGACTCGTATTAAAGAATTACGTGAACAACATGGATTAGGTCAAGAAGCACTGGCAAGTTTTGTTGGTTCTTCACAACAATCAATTAGTAGAGTTGAAAGAGAGCAATGTGTACCCTCAGCGGATTTGATTGTTAATATTGCTAAACATTTTAATGTAACTACTGATTATATTTTATGTTTGTCAAACTCAAGACGGAGTTTGGAAGGACAGTTAAAAGTAAATCAGGAAATTGACGAATATTATGACATTGTTTCAGCATATCAAAAATTAAACGTGGCAAATAAGGCTACGATTAAAATATTAATGAATCGGTTTATTGAGGTACAGAAAGAGGGGAATTAAATTGATTAATATTGCAGTGTGTGATGATGATCTGGTGTTTGCTTCAAAAGTAGAAACTATACTTTATGACATATCGAAACAAAAACTGATAGATATAGCGGTGGAAGTTTTTTCTGATGGAAGTGAGCTGTGGAAACATATTTCTTCCGGCGAAACTTTTGAACTATTATATCTGGACATAGAAATGATGAAATTAAATGGAATTGACCTTGCTAAGAAAGTAAGGGAGAATGACACGAATGTGATAATAATCTATATTTCCAATTATGAGAATTATTTTATTGAATTGTTTGAAGTAGAACCCTTTCGTTTTATCAAGAAGCCTGTAGACGAAAAAATCTTTATTGAATATTTTAATAAGGCATATGAACGGATATTACAGAATGAAGCATATTTTGAGTATAAATTCAATAAGATTCCTCACAAAATATTGACAAAGAATATAATGTATTTTGAAAGCTGCGGAAGGCTGATACTGATACGGAATAAAAATGAAAGCGGGAAATTTTATGGAAAACTAAATGCTGTTGAAAAACAGCTCCAAAATGGGAAGATTCCGTTTTTGAGAATACATCAGTCCTATCTGGTGAACTACAGGTTTGTCAGGGAAATAAGTTTTGCCAAAGTAGTCCTGACGAATGATACAGAGTTGCAGATCAGCGAGGACAGACAAAAAGAAATCAGGGCTAAGTATAATGAGCTACTGGGAGGAGAGTTTTTAGATGGATGACGTATTGTTTTATTTAATCTCATCAATTTTGTTTTTGGCAATTATAAAAGAGTCAATGGACATATTCTTTATAAAAAAGGATGTGTCTTGTTTTTTCTCCATTATTGCATGGGTGGTATTTTGTCTGGTAGAGATTGTAGGGACTACTTATATTACGGTTCCGATTGCGACAGTATTTTTTGATATGCTCTGTTGCCTGTGTTTTTGCATGGTACTGTATGATGGCAGAATTAGAAAAAAATTAGTATGGGTGGCGATCATACAATTATTGGGAATGCTTACAGAAATGATTGTGGGTTACATTTTTATATATGCAGATCTGGAATTTAATAACACAAAGATATTGGGTTCTTTTATATCAAAGACAATTCTGTTGATATTACTTATTGGATTGAAGGTATTTCACTATTCAAGATTGAAAAGGGATATTCCTTTTACATACTGGTGTATTGTGTTTGCTATTCCGTTAGGCAGTATATTTGTTTTGAATACACTTTTTTCCATGTGCGAAATGTCGAATGATAAATATATAACTGTTTCGGCATTGCTATCATCGGCATTTATAATGGCTGTGAATTTTGTTGTTTTGCATATTTATGAAAATTTATCTGACAGGCTGGAAATTACGAAACAACAGATTATTTTTAATAAGCAGATTGAATTATGTCATAATCAGATTCAGGAGAGGGAAGAATCAAATCTTAACATAAGGAATATTAAACATGATATGGAAAACCATCTGGTATGTATCAGAGAATATATGGAAAGGGAAGATTGGCAGCTTGCCAAAAAGTATATTGAGGATTTGCTGAATTGCAAAGACAATTTTAAAATGAACTCACATATCGAAAGTGGAAATATTGTGATTGATGCATTGCTGAATTATAAAAACCATGTTATGAAGAAACAGGGGATAGAGATGAAAACACATATTGAAGTCCCCTATAATTTTTATTTCAATGATG
Organism: Lachnospiraceae bacterium; assembly: GCA_009774465.1. Classification (GTDB taxonomy): domain Bacteria; phylum Bacillota; class Clostridia; order Lachnospirales; family Lachnospiraceae; genus Suilimivivens. Next base: position 9,643 of record VSNT01000047.1, on the reverse strand, counting down.
CGGATATATGCATGATTTTAGGGAACTGCTTAGATAATTCGATTGAGGCAGTAAACAAGATTACGGATACAAAGAATAAAATTGTGAAGGTAGAGATAATTTACAGAAAAAACAGCCTGCTTATACTAATCTCTAATCCATACACCGGAATCCTAAAGAAAGATATGGATGGAAACTTTGTAACCACGAAGCCTGATGCAGAAAATCATGGAATAGGACTAAACTCCGTAAGAAAAGCAGTAAAAAAATATGACGGGCTTGTTAATATATCGACAGAGAATAATGTATTTACAGTACAGATATTATTATATCCAGTCGGAAAAAGTTACGAATAAACTCGGATTTTTTACATGGTAATCAGTAACCGAAAATTAGTGATAGAATTATAAGAAATAATAATTCTAGGAGGAATATTTATGAAGAAACTAATTGATTTTATTTTGGGCAAAACAAACGGGGCAATGGTGAACTTTGCGTTGGCATTTGCAGGCGGTTCTGTTCAGAGGATATGTTTTTACATTTTTCATCAGCCTAAAATGCCGGAGGAATTAAAGACGCTTGCCAGTAAGTAAGAAATGGAAGTTCTTGCGCATACATTGACCATTTACTTAATTCGGAAAAATGTGATTACTATAGAAAAAAGCAGCATATATAAGTATGGTTTCCAGATTGGGTTGGAAGTGTGCTTGAATACGGTAATCAGTATAATTATAGCCGTGTTATGCCATATGGAATGGGAAACTCTGGTTTTCTTTGCAGTATTTACATTATTGCGTTCATATGCCGGAGGACTGCATTTAAGTACCTATAGTAGCTGTTTAATTTGTTCTTGTATGTCACTTTTGGGATTATTACTTGTTGTCAAACATCTGAACATTGACAATTCATATTCAATAGGTATAGTTTTTGTTTCTTTAATTGTGATTAAATTGATGGCGCCAGTTGAAGATATTAACAGACCTATAAGTCCTTCCGAACTAAGGAACTTTAGAAGAATGTTAAATCGTTCCATTATTAAAATAATCGTTTTGTCAATTACATTTTATTTGATGGGGTTTGATAAATTGTTATTGATGATTTCGGTAACGACAGTGTTCATGGTTGGTATTCTTATTTTGGGGAAGATTAACTACAAAAAGTGTATTAGAGAATCTAATGTTAATTAGGGCAACTATTAAGGTGTTTCCTTATGGTTGCCCCTTTTATTTGGAATGGGGGCGTAATATGAGGATTTTATATGTAGGAGAGCATACAGCTATTAACTTGACAAAGAATGAGTTTGACATATCTTTTGACAGAACCCCGATAGAGCTGTTGAATATACGAAATATAGTTTCTGAATATAATATATTGATAATAGAGATTAGTCCAGAAAAAATTGATACCATTTTAAAGTGGGTGTTCAAATTATATTGTGAAAAAAAAATACCTATCCTTGCGGTCTTGCATGACTGCAGCAGTGCTGATAAAATATTATTAAATCAATTTGGAATATCTGACTATATTGATGACTATTGCATCGTTCATCAGTTAGAAGAAAAATTGAACATAATAGCCAATAAAATAAAATGGGGTAAAATTTAGGGCTGTTATTCATATATAATTCAAGAAATGCTGGAATTGAAGGGAAAGATCAGAATGATAAACCATACAGACAAAATTTATGTAGCTGGTAACAGGGGACTGGTAGGCAGCGCTATAGTGAGTAATTTAGTAGCAAAAGGTTATACCAATGTGATAGGCAGGACACACAAGGAACTGGATTTGACAAATCAACAGATGGTAAAGGATTTTTTTGAAGAAGAAAAACCCGATGTTGTTGTTTTGGCAGCAGCAAAAGTCGGAGGGATTAATGCAAACAATAGTACACCTGCGGAGTTTGTTTATGATAATATGCAGATTCAGTGTAATGTGATTAAATGTTGTCATGACTACCATGTTAAAAAACTGCTTTTTCTTGGAAGTACATGTATATATCCACGAATGTCACCGCAACCGATGCCAGAGGATGCACTATTAACAGGACCGCTTGAGGAAACAAACGAAGCCTATGCTATTGCAAAAATTGCAGGTCTTGAGCTGTGCAAATATTTTAAAAGGCAATATGGGGATGATTTTATAAGCTGTATGCCCACAAATCTTTATGGACCTTATGATAATTATAATCTGGAAGGTTCCCATGTTATGCCGGCGATGATCCGTAAATTTCATGATGCTAAAATGAACGGAATACCGACTGTGGAACTGTGGGGAACAGGCACTCCTTTGAGGGAATTTCTGTATGTGGATGATATGGCAGATGCTTGTGTGACTTTACTGGAAAACTATAGTGGAGAGGAACATGTGAATATTGGGACTGGAAAGGAAATTACAATAAAGGAACTTGCCGAGACAGTGAAAAAAGTAGTAGGTTATCAGGGGGAGATCATATGGAACCATGATATGCCGGACGGGACGCCACGGAAATTGACGGATGTTACAAAACTGCATGAACTGGGATGGCAGCACAAGGTTGAACTGGATGAAGGTGTAAAGCTTGCATATGAATGGTTTAAGGAAAATGTGGATTCTGCCAGGATGTAGATAAAAAAATAGCATAAAATTCAATAGTAATTTCTTTCGTATATCAATGGGATTAAAAACTGAATCATATAGACATGGGAATGGATGATAAACAGCAGTGTTATCATCTTTTTTCTTTATATGGGATTGGCAGGATGTTTAGAGACATAAATTTTAAATGGAAAAATTACAGATAAAGCCGGATTTTTTACGATGTCTGAGAACTGTTTAGAAATTGTGATAGCATAATTATTGTAAGCAGTAAATCGTTCAAGAGCAATAAGAAAGCATTTTAGGAGGTAAAAAGCATGGAAGGATGCAAGTATAATATTTATGTTAAAGGAGATGAGCCGGAAAAGTTAGAGCCGATGGATATCCTGATAAGTGACCGGAGAGAACTGGAAGTTTTACGGCTTTGTTTGGGGGAGAGAGCAAATTTTGTGATTGGAAATCCGAAGAAGAATACAACATTCCGCATTAGCGCAGAGGCAGATTTGTCAAAGCTGGATTGGGATTACCGCAACCCGGAAGAGGCATACAGTGTTATTGAGAGGATAAAGATGCCCGCTGAGATCGAGCAGAGATTATCGGAAAGAACGCAGGCGATGCAAAAGGAATATGTGCATAAGGTACATCAGGGAAATGTGCTGATTTCAGATGCTGAACGTATGGAAAATATGGTTTATTTCAGAGGGTTTAATTACATAGATGAGCTGCACAGTGATCATAATGCGGATCATTTGGACGGGATAAAATTATTTGAAGCGGCACGTCAGGCAACATTGGCAGCTTTCCATTTAATGGGCGTTACTTGTCAGGGCGTCATGGCATTAACCGCATCATATGTGGATTACAAGAAATATGTTGAACTGGATGAGCCGTATTATATCCAGCTTATACCTGCATGTAAGCCGGATGGAGGCGCAATGTACTCTGTTTTTTCAATTATTCAGGAAGACTCGGTAAATGCGTCAGGATATTTTGGCGCATATACATTTCGGAACCGTGAACTTTACCTGAATAAGCGTAACAAGCGTAAAGGGGCATAGGAGAACCGATGAAAAAGCAGGAAAGGAGGGGACAAAGTGAAAAAGATGATTATAGGAATTACAGGTAGTACAGGCGGTTTGGGACGGCGGTTAAGTGAGATTTTGAACCAGAAGGGTTTTCAATTAAAATGCTTGGTTCGGAGTAAATCAAAAGCAGACTTTTTGGATAAAATGGGCGTTGAGCTTGTTTATGGGGATATAAACAATAAGGAATCCCTGAAACTTTTTGTACAGGGGATTGATATATGCATACATATTGCGGCTCAGGTATCTGCTGCTTCAAAGGAACAGTTGGAAAAGGTAAATGTGGAAGGCAGTGTTAATGTCTGTGAAGCGTTATGCCGCTATAATCCGACATGCAGACTGATATATTGTTCATCTATTGTTGTGAAAAATTACAGACCATACAAAAAACCATTTTATTCTGACTATACCATCAGTAAATACCATGCGGAAAAAGCGGTTGAAAAATTTAGCGACAAACTGCGGATTACAGTCATTTATCCGGGATATATATACGGATATTATGACAGGCTGCTTATTCCGATGATTGCAAACATGCTTAAAAACGGACTGCCGTTTTTATCAAAGGGCGGTGAGATGAATGCCCCTATTGTTTTTGTAGACGATTTATGCGAATTGTTTTATCAGGCAATGGTGGATGAGAAGGCAATCGGAAAGAAGTATGTGAGCCTTGAAAGAAACGATACTGGAATACATGATGTCGTGCGGATGGTGGCTGAAATGCTGGGATACAAATATCCAACTAAGGTTTATCCTAAAATTTTCATTCGCATTAGAATGAGAATCAACAGATGGCTTAATGCACTGTTCCATAAGAACTATCCGGTGCTGTCATTAAGGGAAATCAACATTTTATCCAATCATGGTCAATATTTTAACAATGCTTATGCAGAAATTGGGTGGAAACAGAACACGCCTATTTTTGAAGGAGTAAAAAAGGCTGTGGACTGGTACAAAGAAAATAATTAGTAAAAATATGGAGGTCGAAAATGAATGTAAAATTATTAAAAAATGATGGAAGATGTAAATGGCTGGAAAATATTTTCCTGAATAAACTGGTGCCTATGATGCAGGAGTCAAAGGCTGAGGGCGGCAATAGGAAAATCGTTCTGATTGAGGACTGGGTTAGCAATGACGGTGGAAAGGTTGGGCTTGACTTGAAGTGGCTGGCATCTTTAAATATCGAAGTGGTAAAAACGTACAAAGATATTAAAGATACCAACTATGTTGTGGTAAATTCAGGGTATGACTCCATTGTTGATGAAGAAATGAAACTTCGTGAAATGGGAGTGGAGATCTTGGATAACCCTTGCCCTTTTGTGCGTAAAGTCCGGGATGCATTTATGAAGGTTGACAGCAATTATCAGTACGTTTTACTGTGTGAACCTAATCACATAATTGTTAAAAACTTCAAGAGTATTTTCCCGGAGGATATGATCCTGGTGCAAATGGAAAATTACCGGGAGAAAATAGAGCAGCAGCAGAATGGAAAACCGCTGTGTTTAGTGCCATATGTAACGTTTCTGCCCAAGCAGGTTGAAGAACTTAATAATTTCATTATGGAAACATATAAGGATCGTGAAAATAAGTTCATCAATACAAGCTGTATGTGGGTTGCAAGTAAAATAAGTCCGATAGTGGAAATAGCAGGACTGACGGACGAATTTATTGAGGGAATCAGGGATGCGCTAATTATTACAACACCGGGTTCAGTTAATAAATCCCTCCGGTCACTAAGTCTGGCTCTTGATGACCGGGGATTGAATGTTGTGGTAATATCCAGTCTGGAAATGTATCTGGACTATGAAAAAGAGCATGAAGGCGATACTGTCCTATTGGTCAGAAGTCCGATTCCAAACAATGCAGAAGCTCCAATTATGCAGTATGTTAATGAGAATGGGAAAGTCGTAGTGTAATGGCAGCAGAGGAAAAGAGGCAGGTTTAAAAAATTTATGCTGGCTGTCTAATGCTTAAACAATAGTGTTTTATAAATGAACAGATTAATTAGCGGGGCGGGATGGTGATTGTAAGTCAAGCATTAAATTTGAAACTCTTGACTCACAATCACTATTTTGTTGCTTTTGATACATAGTATCAAAAAACATACTATATGCTTTTTAAGACAGTACTTGTTCAATGTGATATAGTGCAGTAAAATAAAGAAAACAATAAAAAAGATAATCAAGTTTTATAAAAGAAGAGAGGAGAAATGTTATGCATTACACAGGAACAATATGGAGACCTCCATACGAAGCGTATTCAGCACTGGTTCAGGCAACGGCAGGTTGTACACATCATAAATGTAAATTTTGTACATTGTATGAAGATGTGCCGTTTAAATTCCGTATGTCACCGCTATCGGAAGTGGAGGCGGATTTGAAAGAGATAAGCCGCTATCAGAGGAATGCAGACCGTGTTTTCTTTACGGGTGCAAATCCCTTTGTGCTAAGTTTTGATAAGCTCAAAACATTGGCAGAACTGGTAAAGAAATATTATCCAAAGGTAAAATCTATAGGATGTTTTGCACGTATTACAGACATTACACCCAAAACAACGGAGCAGCTTGGGGAACTGCGTGAGATGGGTTATAACAGCCTTACAATTGGCGCAGAGGCTGGTGATGATGAATCATTGGAGTTTATGCACAAAGGTTTTGGAACAAAGGAGATCATCACAGAGAGCAAGAGACTGGACGAAGTGGGCATGGATTACAATTTCTTTTATCTGGCAGGCATCTATGGAGCTAACCGTGGGGAAATTGGGGCAAAGAATACTGCGGAAGTATTTAATCAGGTAAATCCCAAAATAATCGTGTCTTCCATGCTTACTATATATCCGACATCTGAATTGTATCAGGAGATACAGGCGGGGAATTGGAAAGAGGAAACAGAGATTGAAAAACTGTATGAATTGAGAACATTAATTCAACTACTGGACATTCCTACTTATTTCGCAACAATGGGAGCGTCAAACTGCATCAATGTTGAAGGCAGACTGCCAAAAGACAGAAAGAAAATGGTGGCATGGCTGGACCGGGTGATTGGTTCTGTTGATGAAAAGGAATTGAGAAGGTACAGGGAGCATTTACCACACCTATAAGGAGTCAAAAGCATATTAGTAAAAATATAGGTTCGTCATCTGGCGAACCTATATTAAAAAGATTATTCATTTGGATCGGCAGGTGGAGGAGCAGGAATACTCAGGTGCGTTTCACTCCATGCTTTCATGGTTTCCAAAATGGGGATAAAACTTTTTCCAAGTTCAGTTAAAGAATATTCCACTTTGGGAGGAATTTCCTGATAAATATATCGTTGGATAAAACCGTCAGATTCCAATTCACGAAGCTGCTTCGTCAGGGTTGACTGCGTTATGTCGCCTAAACGTCTGCGGAGTTCTCCAAACCTTTGTGTCTGATAGGTTGAAATATACCATAAAATCAGGATTTTCCATTTGCCTGTCAAAACAGACTGTAATAAGCACATGGGAACACAGCGGGGGAGACTGCCTTTTATGTTTGCCATATTTTCCACACTCCTTTTTATTTAGTATTTTATCCATATTATATAACAAAATTTCAATTTAGACAAGGTACTATCAAAAAAGATACTATATATCAAAAAATGAAAAATTGAAGTGAGATGCTGATTATAAATCAAAATAAAAGCTGTTATAAGGGGGAACGGATGAATAAAGATATTTGCATTTCCGTTCAGGGTATCCAGAATACTGGAAGCGGATGGGAAACAATTTTGACCAAGACAACCGGAACTTATTATTTTGAAAATGGATTTCATGTGGTTAATTATCATGAACTGGACGAGCATGGAACAGCCACAGATAATATTCTGTTTCTTTCGGAAACAGAAATGCGGCTCTGCAAAAGTGGTTCTTTGTCAGGTCAATTTCTGTTTTTACAAGGTGAAAAAACACTGGCTGAATACCTTACACCATTTGGAGAAATGAATTTTGAGGTAGAAACAGAATCTTATAAGATGCGTGCAAAAAAGAAAGATATAGATGCACTGGTAATTTATAGATTATATGCAGATGGCTGCTTGTTTTTAGAAAACAATCTATCTGTTCATATAGAAGATAGTGGCATAGAGAATATTGGGTTGTAACAGAAATTGTAGGAGGCTTTTATGAAACAATTTAAGTATGTGGAAGTGGTTGATAATATTCAAATATCTAAACAAGGAATTTTTCAATTAGTAATAAACGATACACAAAGTATATTGCCGGGACAGTTTTATAATCTCTACATAGATGATAAAAGTCTCCTGTTACCTCGCCCTGTCAGTGTCAGTGAGTCTACGCAGAATTTGACAAAGTTTGTGTACCGGGTTGTAGGTAAAGGTACTGAGAAGCTGGCACAGTTAAAAACAGGAAATAAGATTAAGGTATTAGGACCATTAGGGAATGGATTTTCCTTACCGGATTATAAGGCTCCCAGTATAGTAATTGGTGGTGGTGTAGGGATTGCTCCCTTATTGGAATTAACGAAACAAATAAAAGGTGAAAAGTATGTATATTTAGGCTTTGATGAATCTCCGTTTCTGGTAGATGAATTTACAAAATACAGTACAAATTTTTATTGTTCAACAATGTCTGGAAAAGATGGTTTTCATGGAAACGTAATAGAATTACTAAAGAATTATCCGATGGAAGCAAAGTTTGTGTATGCATGTGGACCAAAGAAAATGTTAGAAAGATTAGTGCAGGAAATGAAAACAAAAGCTGTAAAAATCCAAGTTTCTATGGAAGAACGAATGGGATGCGGAATTGGGGCTTGTTTGGGCTGTGCAATAAAAATTAAAAAATCAGATCAGGAAGAATGGAAATATTTACGGGTATGCAAAGATGGTCCTGTTTTTGATGGAAGTGAGGTAATTTGGAATGAATAGTGATATGAGCGTAAAGATTGCAGGAATTGTTTTGAAAAATCCGGTGATAACAGCTTCGGGTACTTTCGGATACGGCAAGGAACATGCAGAATATGTAGATCTGAATCAGATAGGCGCTATTACAGTTAAAGGGACATCTATGCAGGAATGGAAAGGTAACGAGGTTCCGAGAATTGCAGAAACCTATGGCGGTATGTTAAATTCTATTGGTCTGCAAAATCCGGGAATAGATAAAGTCATAGAGGAGGATATTCCCTTTTTGAGAAAATATGATACCAAAATCATTATAAATATCTGCGGTCACACCATGCAGGAATATGTCTTTGTAGCTGAAAAGGCAGATTCCTGTGACATAGATTTGATTGAACTTAATATATCGTGTCCTAATGTTGAGGATGGAGGAATAGCTTTTGGAAATAATCCGAAAATTACGGAAAAGATTGTTTCTACTATTAAAAGGAGTATATCCAAACCTTTAATTGTAAAGCTGTCTCCTGAAGCCTCTGACATTGTTGAAATTGCAAAGGTCGCAGAGGCATCGGGTGCAGATGCGGTGTCATTAATTAATACATTTCGTGGAATGAAAATAGATGTAAAAAATAAGAAAGCAGTATTGGGGAAAAAAATAGGAGGCTTTTCAGGACCAGCAATAAAGCCAATTGCCGTAAGAATGGTATATGAAGTATGTAATGCTGTGAATATCCCGGTTATAGGCATGGGTGGAATTTCAGGAGCCGAAGATGCTTTGGAGTTTATTATGGTAGGAGCTGAAGCAATAGAGATCGGTACTGCGAATTTATACAATCCTTTTGCTACGGTTGAGACTGTAGCAGGTATACAGCGTTATATGAATGACAATCACATTACTTGTTTGGAGCAAATCAGGGGAATTATATAAGCCCTATGATTTCTATTGCTCTTGAAATCTTATCCTTATTATTGGATCTATTTTTAATGCCTTGCAAAATTGTATGTTTCCATTCTTTTACTTAATCAAATAGAGTAATAATTTTGCAGGGTATGTTTCTGTCATTAAAGTTTCTTCCTTTTCTGTAGTACTGCCTAACTATTTAGAAATTCAGCAAACTTTACATAGTATATTTA
>VSNT01000046.1 GCA_009774465.1 Lachnospiraceae bacterium | reverse complement strand
ATATTATACACGTGATTTTTTCTTTTCACACTATCACCCATCATTATTATAACAATCTATGAATAAAGAGTAAAGGATTGATACGAATCAGCCTGCCCAGGCGCAACCGATTAAATACCGGACAAATGTCCCAATTTGGGTATTGTCATTTCTAATCTTCATTTCTATAATATCTCACAAAGTTAAATGAAAGGGTTGATTGAAATGCAAAAAGGGAAATCATCTCCTATGGAGAAGCTGGCTACTTTTATTGTAGATAAGCGTAATTTATTTTTCCTTCTGTACATCTTCGCGTTAATTTTCTGCTTTTTCTCTACAGGATGGGTTAAGGTGGAAAATGACATCACTACTTATCTGCCGGCAGAAACGGAAACCCGGCGTGGTCTTACCATTATGAATGAGGAATTTATCACTTATGGAACTGCAAAAGTAATGGTATCTAACATTTCCTATGAAAAAGGACTTACCCTGCAGGATAAACTCACTGAGATAAAAGGTGTGTCCGGTGTGGAATTTGACAATACCAGCGATCACTTTATCAATTCCTCTGCTTTGTTTGACATCACCTTTGACGGTACCGCTTCCGATGAAATCAGTGTGGAGGCCATGAATCATATTAAGGAGCTTCTTTCCGGATATGATACTTACATAAACACAGAGGTAGGGGAGGACAGCGCTGCCGCATTAAAATCGGAAATGCAGGTTATTATTGTGATTGCCGCTGTCATTATTATCGTCGTCCTCACCCTGACCTCCCGCTCCTACGCAGAGGTTCCTGTTTTAATTGCCACCTTTGGCGTAGCTGCGCTTTTAAATATGGGTACTAATTTTCTCTGCGGCACCATATCCTTTATTTCAAACTCTGTAACAGTAGTGCTGCAGCTGGCCCTTGCCATTGATTATGCCATTATTCTCTGCCACCGGTTCAGTGACGAGCATGAAACCATGCCCGCCAGAGAAGCCTGTATTGCAGCGCTGGCCAAGGCAATTCCGGAAATATCCTCTTCTTCCTTAACTACCATATCCGGCCTTGCAGCACTGGCATTTATGCATTTTGGCATTGGACTTGATCTTGCTACAGTATTAATCAAGGCAATTCTGTTAAGCCTCTTGTCCGTATTTACCTTAATGCCCGGGCTGCTTATGCTGTTCAGCAATCTGATTGATAAAACCCAGCATCGCAAACTCCTGCCTCAAATTACATTGATTGGAAAAATGGATGTGGCAACCCGCTTTATCGTGCCCCCCATATTTGCTGTTGTTCTGGTAGTTGTCTGTATCTGGGCAAACAAATGTCCCTACTGCTACAGCTATACGGATTTAACTACCAGCAAGCAGAGCGAAAGTCAGATTTCCTATCAGAAAATTAAAAATACCTTTGGCACCAGCAATATGGTGGCTATGGTCATTCCTTCCGGCAGTTATGATTCGGAAGCTGCTCTTTTAAAAACTCTGGAAAGCTATCCTGAAGTCAAATCCGCTATGGGACTTGCCAATATAGAAGCTATGGATGGCTATACCTTAACAGATGCCCTAAGCCCAAGGGAATTTTCTGAGCTTGCAGGAATCGAATATGAGCTTGCCAAGCTTCTTTACTCTGCCTATGCGGTCAATGACGATCAATATGGACAGATTTTAAGCGGGCTGGATCACTATCAGGTTCCTTTATTTGATATGTTTTTATTCCTGATGGATCAAATGGAAGCCGGAAACATCACTCTGGAAGGAGATATCCAAAATACGCTGGATGACCTTTTTGATCAATTAAAAAAAGCAAAACTTCAATTACAGACAGATGAATATTCCCGCCTTGTTATTTATTTAAACCTTCCGGAAGAAAGTCAGGAAACCTTTGATTTTCTGAAAGTCATGCACAAAGAAGCTGCCCGTTATTATGAGGATGAATCTGTATACGTTATTGGAAATTCCACCAGCGACTATGATTTGTCTTCCTCCTTTGGACAGGATAATCTGCTGATCAGTATTTTATCTGCCCTGTTTGTAATTATCATTCTGCTGTTTACCTTTAAGTCGGCAGGACTGCCGGTATTACTGATTCTGGTTATTCAAGGAAGTATCTGGATCAACTTTTCCTTCCCTTACCTGCAAAGCTCCCCCCTGTACTTTTTAAGCTATCTGATTGTAAACTCTATTCAGATGGGTGCCAATATTGATTATGCCATTGTAATTTCCAGCCATTATAAAGATTTAAAGCAGGAAATGCATCCAAAACAGGCAATCATAGAAGCCCTGAATGAAGCCTTTCCCACTATTTTTACATCGGGCAGCATTCTTGCAGGAGCTGGCGCATTAATTGGACAGATGACTACCAATCCAATTATTTCTGCAATTGGAAGCTGCTTAAGCAGAGGCACGATTATCTCCATTTTCCTTGTACTGGCAGTGCTCCCACAAATACTGGTATTTGGCGACAACATTATCGAGCATACAAGCTTTGAACTGAACAGAATTAATTTATCCTCCAAATCCTATTCCGGTCTTATCCGGGTACAGGGACACCTTTACGGGCATGTAAACGGCGTCCTGGAAGGAAGCTTTTACGGTATTATCCGTGGTGATATGGATGCGGTAATTACCTCCGGCAAAGCTGTCTCAATAGAAGACCATTTAAATGATACTCTAATGGAAGGAAGTGACTTTGATGAACAGACTTCTTAGATCTGCTGCTCAAAAATTTACTGCATTTTTCCTGACTTTAACTTTAGTTATATCAGCGCCAATGGCTGTTTTTACCGTTCATGCTAAAGAAGATTCCGAATATGATCTTTCGGAGGCTGTCCATATCTCCACCCCGGAAGATCTGATTTCCTTTGCAGAAAAATGCAGTCTGGATACCTGGTCTCAAAATAAAATTTTTGTTCTGGATAATGATATTGATGTAAGTAATACGGATTTTGAACCCATTCCCACCTTTGGCGGCATTTTCCTTGGTCAGGGACACGTGATCAAAGGACTGTCTTTAAACAGTGGAAGTAATTATATCGGCCTGTTCCGCTATGTACAGGAACAGGGGGAAATCCACCAGTTATCCGTATCCGGCACTGCCAAAGGAGAGAAAGGCCACTTAGGTCTGGCTCTTCTTGCAGGCTGCAACTATGGATATATAAATGAATGCAGTTCTTCCGGAAATGTAACCGGTGCAGACGAAGCCGGCAGCATCGCAGGCGTAAATGAGCTGACAGGCGTGATTGCCAACTGCTCTTCTAACGGGGTGGTATATGGCAGCCATTTGACAGGCGGCATTGCAGGCAATAATAAAGGCAGCATTTTAAACAGTACCAACCACTCTTTCATTAACACAACCGCCTCCGATGAAGGAATTGATCTTTCCTCCCTTAAACTTGACGCTGCCATCAGCGATTTTCTCACTACGGAAAATGCTTCCTCCGTAACAGACGTAGGCGGCATTACAGGCTGCAATTCCGGCATTATAAAAGGCTGTACTAATAATGGCTCTATCGGCTATCAGCATGTGGGATATAATATAGGCGGAATCGCAGGGCGTCAGGAAGGATACATAGAAGGCTGCATCAACTATGGGCTTTTAAACGGACGTAAGGATGTGGGCGGCATTGCAGGACAAATGGAACCCAGCAGTGAGCTGGAATTTTCTCAAAGTATCCTCTCACAGCTCAATTCTGAGCTTGATGCACTTCATCAGCTCCTTTCCAGGCTGAATGAGGATGCTTCCAACTCTTCTGCTTCTCTTACCGGACAGGTAAGTGTTTTGCTTGATTCCGTAGAAAATGCGCAGAATGCTGTGGATACCATTATGAATAATGCCAGCGGATACTTTGATGACTTTTCCAACTTGACAGACCTTACTGCGCTTCCTTCTCCCAAGCCTGTTTCTCTGGAGTTTTTAGATCAACTGCAGATGCCATCTTCGTCTCCATCTGCGGAACCGACGAAAACGCCGGACGCATCTGCAATACCGGAAGCAACTGCTGCGCCAGATACAAACGCTCTGCCGGAAACAGGCGCAGTGCCAGAGGCAACTGCTTCTCCGGAAGCAAGTGCGGCGCCGGGGCCTGCTGCTTCTCCGGAAACAGGCGCAACACCGGAACCGACCGTGGCCTCTGATTATACAAATGAAACCAGCATTCAGGAAGGACAGTTTACTCCCGCACCTTTATACGCCGCGCCGGCAGGGTACCGCCCAAAAGTGCTTTCAGCGCCGGAGGCTGCATCATCACCGGTTCCTGAATCTTCTCCCTCCCCTTCCTTCCAATGGCCCGAAGACTGGCCTTCCGTATCGGGAAATTCCATCAAAGATGGCTTAAACATTGACCGGGAGCAAATAGAAGAAGATATCAATGAAGTGCAGAATAATGTATATGAGGATGCTTCTCAGGCATTAAATGACCTGCAGGGAAATGTTAAAAATCAGGCATCTGTTATCAGTTCCCGTATTTCCTCATCCAAAGTGACATTAAATAACAGCTTTTCTTCCATTATCCTGGATATGCGGAAGCTGAATTCCATGCTTGACGGACAGGATCAGATCCTGCTGGATGATTTTCAGGCAATTGTAAATGAATTAAATGTAATTGGTAATCTGCTTACCAATCCAACCCATACAGATCCTGATGATATTTATGCTGATGTCTCCGATGAAGATCAGCTTACGGATACCACGGGAAAAGTAATGAATTGTATCAATAACGGCAAAATAAATGGTGACCTTGATGTGGGCGGCATTGCAGGCTCTCTTTCACGTGAAAATACCCTGGATCCCGAAGGAGATTTTGATCTGGACGACTATGATCTTTCTTTGAATTTCAGCTACAGGGAACGTCTTGTAATAAGGCAATGTAAAAATTATGGCGATGTCACTGGTAAAACAGATTATGTGGGCGGTATTGCAGGTGAAATGAACCTGGGAAGTATTATGGAATGCTTAAGCAGCGGTCAGATTACCGGAAGCGGTGCAATGATCGGCGGTATTGCAGGATATAGTTCTTCCACCATCCGTTCAAGCAGCGCCAAATGTTCCTTAAAAGGGGATTATCAAATTGGCGGCATTGCAGGATATGGCACCAATATTTCCAACTGTTACAGCATGGTACAGATCAGTCAGGGCAACTATAATCTGGGCTCTATTGCAGGCAATGTTTCTTCTGATGCTGCAATCAGCAGTAATTACTTCGTGGAAGGCGGCTTTGCCGGTATTGACGGAGTGAGTTATGAGGGAAAAGCTCAGCCCCTGTCCTACGAAGACTTTATGGCTTCACCAGATTTGCCTGATATTTTTAACAATATTTATCTTACCTTTACCGCTGATGAAAAGCCTGTTGCAGTGGTTACTTTAAACTATGGCGGCACCTTCCATTCCGATTCTCTGCCACAGGTTCCTGAAAAGGAAGGCTTTATTGGCAGCTGGCCTGACTTTGACCATACCTCTGTTACCTTTGACCAGACGATAGAGGCCATTTATACTGAATATATCACTACGCTGGAAAGCCGACAGTTTATTGGCGAGCGGGCTATAGTACTGATAGAGGGAATGTTTGCTCCTGAAGACACTTTTACCCTGACACAGATTGACAGTAAACCGGAATCTGCTTCATTTAAGTCGGAATGCTGGGAGATTTCCATTTCCAGTACCTGGAATGGTCCTTATATGATAAGATATCTTATTCCCTCTGGCATGTCACACCCACAAATAGAAGTTTTGGAAAAAGAAAGCTGGAAAAAGCCTCAGATTGAAACCGATGGAAGCTATTTCATTTTTTATTCAGACACACCCGAATTTACTTTCAGGTGCACAGACGCCCCTGCCAAGCCCGGGGCAGGTACTTTAACTGCCATTTTTGTTTGTACGTCAGGAATCATTCTCATTCTTTTACTGATTTATTTCAAAAAGCGAAAGGGACAAAAAAAGAAAGGAATAAAGGCATGACACATGAAGATATTTCTCTGAACACAAAGCATATACTGGTAAACTCATTCAAAAAGTTCATGAAAAAGAAACCCCTTTCAAAAATAACCATAAGTGAAATCTGCAATGACTGCGGAATGAATCGGAAAACTTTTTATTATCATTTTGAGGATATCAATGATATGCTGCACTGGATGTTGGAACAGGAGGCGCTTATCGTAGTCAAACAGTTTGATCTTCTCCACGATTATGAAGAGGTTGTCCGCTTTGTTATTGATTATGTTGATGCAAATGATCATATATTGTGCTGCGTTTATGACGCTATGGGGCGGGAAGGAATGAATCGTTTTTTCCTCTCGGAATTTCACGACTCCATTACTATCATAATTGATGGAATTGAAAAAGCAATGAATACTTCAATTTCCCAAAATTATAAACAGTTTTTATGTGATTTTTATACAAGCGCAATCTCAGGCATGATCCTTGACTGGTTTCTGAACCGAACTGACCGCACAAAAGAAGAAATGATAAGTTACCTTACGCTCACGGTAAAAACATCTCTGATCGGCGCTGTGTCAGCCGGAGTAAAGGGATAGCTCGCGGAAATCAAACCTCTTTTATTGACAGGCTGCCGGACATGTGCTAAACTCAACCTCTGTAAACGATACGGGAGGTTAAGTACATATGGCTATAAAAATTATTACCGACTCAGCATCAGACATTACAGTTTCAAATCGTGAGGATTTGATCATTCTTCCTATTACCATAACTTTTCATGGTACTGAATATCAGGATGGGATCAATTTATCACACAAAGAATTTTATGAAAAATTAATTGAAAGCGAAGAGCTTCCTACCACCAGCCAGATTTCTCCTTACACCTTTGAGGAAACCATCCGCAGGGTTTTGGCAGATGGGGATGAGCCTGTTATTATCACTTTATCCGGCAAACTCTCCGGCACTTATCAAAATGCATTTGTTGCCGCTTCTGAATTTGAGAAAAAGGTGTATGTAATTGACAGCGAAAATGTTGCAGTGGGGCAGCATGCACTGGTTGAATACGCCCTGCGCCTTAAGGATGAAGGAATGGATGCCGCATCCATTGCAGCGGAATTGACCAAGAGTAAAAAGAGAATACATACCATCGCTCTGCTGGACACTCTGGAATATTTGAAAAAAGGCGGACGCATTTCAAAGGCTGCCGCATTTACCGGAAGCGTCCTGTCCATCAAGCCTGTTGTAGGAGTGGTAAATGGCGAAGTGGCTGTCCTTGGAAAGGCAAGAGGCGCAAAACATGGGAATAATCTTTTAATCGAACAGATTGGCTTGTGCGGCGGTATTGATTTTGAAAAACCTTTTTCCCTGGGTTATACCGGCTTGGACGATACATTAATAAAGCAATATATTGAGTACAGTAAATCCATTTGGGAAGGACATACTGATACCCTCCCCATCTCAACCATAGGCGGTACTATCGGCACTCATGTAGGCCCCGGCGCTGTAGCAGTCGCCTTCTTTTCTCCTGATGTAAATGATTAAAAACCATGTTAAACAAAAATTCATCCTGTCGTAAATGGCAGGATGATTTCCGTTTATATCTATTTTAAACACTTTTCCTGCATCATAAGGATGCATTTCCAATTGCTCCAGACTGATTTTATAATCTTTGGATTCATAGCCTCCTGATTCTTCTCTCCAAAACCAGACTCGCAGCATATCTTCTTTTGCCAGATATTCTGTTTCCAGACTGTTCACTCCCCAGTCATCATATGGCTCGTCTAAAAATCCCGTGCCATCACTTTCCCAAATCTGCCCCTGGGAATAATGATAAATATAAGTTCGTTCTGCCCCGTCACCGCCAAAAGTAACGTTGCATATAAGTTCAAAATCTCCATCTTTATCAATATCTACCATATAATTTTCACTTGGCCGGTATTCCGTTCCCCAGCTATAGGCCAGGCAGACTAATGTTCCTTCCTGAATTGTGTTAAAAAACACCCAGTCCATATGCTGAAACCGACGTCTGAGCCAAAATCCATTATGCCCCAGCAGATTTTCAAAGGCTTCTGCCTCCACCTCTCCAGCATCCTCATAGTCGATGCCTTTCTGAAAGATATGTGCAATTGCTTCACTGCCATCTTTACAAAATACAAGTTTAAGAGAAGTTCCGGGTTCCAAGTCCTTTAACGAAACCTGATAATCCTCCACCCTAATCGTCCAATAGGTTTTCTCCTTTTCATCCTCCTGTTTATCTTCCGCCAAAAGCTGATCCTGAATCTGCCAAAGCAGCGTCTTTCCTTCCTTTATATTTTTGATTAACTGCTGCTTTTCCGGCTCACGAATACTGCAGCCTGACAAAATTATGAATAAAAAAATAAAGATGCCCCTTTGACCAAATTCCAACTGCTTTTCATGCGCCCTTATCCTTCCTGTACACCAAACTCCCACACTCCACCTGGAGCTAATTAAAGTGTACACTTTATCTGCATCAAAACAGCATCATTTTTGCATCAAAGTTGCATCTTTTTCCTTTAATTTACTGCTTCTTACAACTGAAATTCCCCTGCCAGATAATACCCTGACTCATTATCAGCAACACTTTTCACAATTCTATAGCGGCCGGAAGCAAGCTTTCCATAGGAAGAATCCCACTGAATCTCATAAGTCTGTGAAGCTCCTGCCGGAAGCCACAAAAGCTCCAGCGTTACAGCGATTGCTTCCTTTGGTTCCACCTGATACCACTTTCCATCCTTTTCCATCTGCAGGCTATAATCCTGTCCGAAACTGATATCTTTATCAGACTGGTTATCAATCGTATAAGCAACCCCTGTTTCAGACGATTTATCTTCATCCACAGTAAGCGATACACCGGTTAAGGTATTGACTTCCTCCGTAAACTCTTCCCCCAGCTTTTTCCCACAACCGGCAAGAAGAAGTATATTTAATCCCAAAACCATCATAAGCATCATTTTGCTCTTTTTCATATCATCCTCCATACTTACTGTGTTTCTTTTGGCAGGTCAATCTTTATATGCACGTCACGAAGCTGTTTTTCATCAACTGCCGAAGGCGCTCCCATCATAACATCCTGCGCCGTTTTATTCATAGGGAATGGAATTATCTCCCTGATGCTTTCTTCCCCTGCAATCAGCATTACCATCCGGTCCACGCCGGGTGCAATTCCTGCATGTGGAGGCGCACCATAGCAGAATGCATTGTACATGGCAGGAAACTTTGCTTTTACATCCTCTTCTGCAAGCCCTACGATCTGGAATGCCTTTACCATAATTTCAGGATCATGATTCCTCACCGCGCCGGAAGAAAGTTCCACTCCATTACATACCAGATCATACTGATAAGCATAAATATCCAGCGGATCTTTATTTAAAAGTGCATCCATTCCTCCCTGAGGCATGGAAAAAGGATTATGACAGAATTCCAGTTCTCCTGATTCCTCACCAATTTCATACATGGGGAAATCCACAATCCAGCAGAATTCGTAGCATTCCTGTTTCATATGAGCTTCACAGTTCATCCCCAGGAATTTCCGCAGCACACCGGCTGTTTTTTGGGCGTCTGTCTTTTTACCTGCTGTCAGTCCTACAAAATCCCCGTTCTTTAAGCCAAGCGCCGCAATCACCTGCTCTTTTCTATCCTGCAAAAACTTGGAGATACCTCCTGCAAAATCCCCATTTTCATCCAGCTTAAACCAGTAAGCCTTTTGTCCACTCTGCACTTCCACATCAGCACAGATCTTATCAATCACTTTTCGGGTTGCTGTAAAGTGATCCACCACTACTGCCTTCACGGTCTGTCCCTCAAAAGGTCCAAACCCACAGTCATTCATACATTCCGTAGCATCCTGCACTAACAGGTCTATTCGTAAATCCGGCTTATCAGAACCATATTTTTCCATTGCATCTTTATAGGAAATCCTTGCAAAGGGCGCACTGGATGCAGTTTTATACTTACCATACTTAGCAAAGATGGGAGGCAGCACGTCTTCTATTACCCCAAATACATCTTCCTGCGTTGCAAACGCAATTTCCATATCCAACTGATAAAACTCTCCGGGAGAACGGTCTGCTCTGGCATCCTCATCCCGAAAACAGGGAGCCACCTGAAAATATCTGTCAAATCCGGATGTCATTAAAAGCTGTTTAAACTGCTGGGGAGCCTGGGGCAGTGCATAAAATTTCCCCGGATGGTTTCTGGAAGGAACCAGATAATCCCTTGCTCCTTCCGGAGAAGAGCAGGTTAAAATGGGGGTGGTAATTTCCAGAAAATCATGCTCAATCATGCTCTTTCTGATCTCTGCCACAATTTTACTCCGCAGTACAATTTTTTCCTTTACCGCAGGGTTTCTAAGGTCCAGATATCTGTATTTTAATCTGGTGGCCTCATCTGCTTCCTTAGAACGGTTCACCTCAAAAGGAAGCTCATTATAAATGCATTTTCCCAAAACAGTGATTTCCTCAGGAACCACCTCAATTTCTCCTGTTTCAATCTGAGAATTTTTACTGGAGCGTTCTCTTACCAAACCAGTGATGGAAAGAGTGGACTCATTATTGATTCCGGAAAGCTTTGCCATCATTTCTTCTGTCTCAATCACTACCTGGGTTACGCCATAGAAATCACGAAGAATCAAAAATCCAAGATTCCTGCTGACCTTCCGCATATTATCGTACCAGCCTGTGATAGTTACCTTCTTACCAACATCGCTGATTCTTAGCTGATTACATGTATGGGTTCTTGACTGTACCATAATCTACCTCATTTCTGTATTCTTTTCACATTGTATTTCTCTTTCACAAACGCTTATATTATACACGCTTTTCATCTGTTCCGCAATATGTCGCTTTCATCCACTGCCGCTTTATGCTACATTAACGGAGCAACCGCTTTCATTAATCGTCCCACCAGTTTTACCGTCCATTTTTCACTGCGCACACTTTCTGTTGTAACCTGCCTGCATTTTGCAAGAGTCGACTGAAAATCTGCTTCAATTTCCTGAATACAGTCTGTACGATACAGATAAGTAGCGCACTCAAAATGATGGTATAAGCTGCGGTAATCCAGGTTAATCGTTCCCACCACCGCTTCCGCCTGGTCGCTGACAAATACCTTTGCATGAACAAACCCGGGTGTGTATTCATATATTTTTACCCCTGACTCCAGCAGGGATGCATAATGGGTTTTAGCCAGTGCATAAGGGATTGCCTTATCAGGAATTCCCGGCAGTAAAAGCACTACCTCCACTCCCCTTTCAGCAGCAAACTTCAAGGCAGTTTCCATTTCTCCATCCAGAATCAGATAGGGCGTCATAATGTGTACATAGGACAAAGATCTGTTCAAAATATCCATATACACTCTTTCTCCCAGCTTATCATCATCCAGCGGACAGTCCCCATAGGGAATCACATAACCTTTGGCCTTTTCCACAGGATACGCAGGATAGGAAAGGAAATCAACGGTTTCCTCTTTTATTTCATCTATCCCCCACATCTGGAGAAACATCAGGGTAAAGCTTTTGACAGCATCCCCTTTCAGCATGACAGCAGTATCTTTCCAATGGCCGAACTTTTCTTTTTGATTAATGTACTCATCTGCAAGGTTTACTCCCCCGTTAAAGGCAGTATGTCCGTCAATCACCAGTATTTTTCTGTGATCCCGATAATTATAATGGGTGGATACAAAAGGCGACACATGGGCAAATACCTTACACTTAATCCCCAATGCTTTAAGCCGCCTGGGGTAATCCCGGGGCAGCAGGGCAAATTCACAGCTCCCGTCATACATCACGCGTACTTCTACTCCCTGCGCCGCCTTTTTTGCAAGGATTTCCAATACTCTGCCCCACATAAGGCCTTCATCCACAATAAAGTATTCCATAAAGATAAAATGCTGTGCTGCCTCAAGCTGCTTTAGCATCTCCTCAAACTTGTCTTCTCCTAAAGGGAAATAAGTAACCGCTGTATTTTCAAAAACCGGATGGCAGCCGCTTCTATGCATATAATGAGCCAGTGCCGCAACCCCTGGATTTTCTTTAATTAAATGCTGCCTTACCTCCTCCTGCTGGGGTATACTCTCTCTGGAGGCTGTAATAATATAATTGATACGTGCTTTTAAAATCCTGTGCCCTATATCGCTTTGTGTATACAAAAACAAAAGCACTCCAAACACAGGAAGCAGCATAATCACAATCAGCCACGTGATTTTTGCCGTAGGGTTCATTTTATTGTTTAAGAGATAAATTACCATGATAAATGTGAGCACTACCGCTCCACCGAAAATATGGGGCAGAAACTCTTCAAACCACTGAAAGATACTGAAAAGAAACAGAACCTGCAATATCAGCAAAAGCAAAATCAGCCCAAAGCGGCTGAAAACGGCATGAATCATCCCTTTCTGCCCCTTTTTTAAAAGAAGAAGTCCTTTGTTTTTATAATCATCTATCATAGCCGGTTCCTCCTGCATTTTACCTTTTGCACTATAAACTCTGCCACAAAAGCATTTCATCCTGAAATACTGCCGAGAGTTTTCCTGTATCTTTCAGCCATGAAAGATAGGATCGCACAGTACTGCCCACCAGCACATACTGTTCAAAATTCATAGTAAGACCATAATCCTGAAATACCCTTTGCAGGATTTTTTCAAAATGCATAGGCTCCCTGCAGATGCATAAAATTTTCTCCGCTGCTTCTTTTACTTTTTCTCTATTGAACCGTACCAGTTCCTTTATATCACCGGCTGCCTGTGCATGAGAAGGGACAAACATAACAGCTTCCATTTGTTCCACCATATCCAGCGTCTGCAGATAGGCTTCCACATCATAAATAAAAGAAACCCCGTATTTTTCCAGCGTTTCCCTGCTGCTGATACAGTCTGCCAGAAAAACTGTTCCATCCGGCATTTTAAATCCCACCATATCAAAAAAATGCCCCGGAAGCGGTATCACTTCAATTTCTTTGGGAAAATCCTCATCTGAAAAATCAGTCACATTGCTTTCCTGCGCCATCAAAAACTTATGCCTCAGTTCCTTACAGGGATATCCCCCATAAAGAAAAGCCGGCTCCAACACCGGATTTCTCGTAAAAGCAGCTTCTATGCCGCCAGAGTATATTTTACATCCTGTCTGTCCCTGCAGATAACGATTGCCCCCAATATGATCCGCATTGGAGTGGGTATTCAATATCCCTTTCAAATGCCAGCCATTCTTATCAAGAATCTGCCGGACCTTTTTCCCTGCATCCTTATCATTTCCACTGTCAACCAGATAAACCTGATCCTTGCCTGTAAGATAAACACCTATCTTAGCCGGACAGTTTATATAATAACACTGGCTGCTGATCTGCACTAATTCATACATTTTGTTTCCTCCTAGTATCATCTGCCAAATCGTAATAGTTTAACCATACCATTCTTCCACGTTGTTCAGCCATGCCATTCACAAGTCACCAGTATATATTTTGGGGCTGAGCATTTAATTGATTGGCTGGTGACTTATTTCATGTCGGGCGTCCACCCTATAGAATAGACAGAGCAAATTGGCCTTAGTGAGCAAGCTCACACGTCCAGTTTGCTCTGTCTATTCTGCATGGCTGAACTGTTGTATCATATCACATACTCATCCGATTTTTCCTGCTGCCATAAGGCCATATCTGCCAGAGTAATATGATCCACCACTCCATTAATTGCTTCATTCAACCTTTCCCATATCCGAATGGTTACACAGTCCTGTTTCCGTTCACACTCTATCCGGTCTTCTCCCACACAGCTAACCGGCGCAAGATCCCCTTCCGTTAAGCGCAAAATCATGCCTACCGTATACTCCGCCGGTTCCCGCTTTAAAATATAGCCTCCCTGCGCGCCTCTGATACTCCTTACATATCCTGCTTTATTTAATATGGAAATAATCTGTTCCAGATACTTTTCTGAAATCTGCTGCCGCCTGGCTATATCTTTCAGACTCACCGGCTCCCCCGTATTATAAACTGCCAAATCCAGCATCAACCGCAATGCATATCTTCCTTTTGTGGATATTTTCATAGAGACCTCATTCTTTCATTTTATAGGTATTTCACCCTCGCGGCAGTCACCATTGGCTCGTTGCTCGCGGGAATTAATTCCGACTGCTTATATATGAATTGTATATTTTATTAAAAAAAAAGTCAAGTTTGTGAAAATGTGATATAATTTTGTGTAGGTTTGGCGTGGATAGAGCTTTCATTCTTCGTCGCCACGCTGGGCTACAGAATATTTTTAAGTACCACAACATTTTCAAGTAATTGCAACCGATAAAGTAGTGGGAATATTCAGACAATATTTCTGTGAAAATCCTTATGCACCATGAGGACAAGACAATAGAAGACAGGAGGGACACTTCCCGACTGGCTTCTGCTTTATTTGGCTTGCCGGAATGTCCGGTGCAACAGGATTTGAACAGAAATATTGTCTGAATATTCATTCACTTTATCATTACAATTATCAAATATTTTTACCAGGGAGGGTATAATCATGGAAATAAGACGTGCAAAGGAACAGGATATGGATGGAATCAATCATCTGCTTATGCAGGTTTGTCTGGTGCATCATAAGGGGCGTCCGGATTTATTTAAATATGGAGCAAAAAAATACACTGATGAAGAGCTTTTAAGCATTATTCAGGATGATATGCGCCCCATTTTTGTTGCAATAGACGAAAACAATGCTGTGCTGGGATATGCTTTCTGTATTTTCCAGCAGCATATAAATAATAATATTCTGACAGATATTAAAACTTTATACATAGATGATTTATGCGTGGATGAAGCCCTTCGCGGCCAGCATATCGGGAAAAAGCTTTATGAGGCAGTGCTTGATTTCGCACGGGCATCGAAATGCTATAACGTAACCTTAAACGTCTGGAGTTTAAATGAACCGGCCATGAAATTTTATCAATCCTGCGGACTGAAACCGCAAAAAATAGGAATGGAAACCATTTTATAGTTTCCATTCCTGCCTGTTAAAGAATCAAATCATAAAGAATCGGTACAATAAGCGCCGGAAGCATATTACCTACCTTAAATCTCTTTCCAAATGCAATATTAACTCCCACGCAGAAAATCAATGCGGAGCCGATAAAAGAAAGATGACTGATAAGTGTTTCGCTGACAAAGCTTCCAAGATATGCCGCCAGCAGAGTAATTATCCCCTGATATACAAAAACAGGAACTGCGGAAAACACTGCGCCAAGCCCATACGTGGAAGCAAAAACAACCACAATAATCAAATCCAGAACAGCCTTGGCAGTAAGGAGAGAATAATCTCCGCTTATGCCATCTTCAATGGCGCCCACAATTGCCATAGCGCCTACGCAGATAATCAGAGACACATTTACAAACCCTTCCACAAAAAGGGTGTCATTTTTTGCTCCTACAGCATTTTTAATCTTTTCTCCAATCGTATCCATCTTCTGCTCAATATTAAGCCATTCCCCAAAGATAGCGCCAATCACCAGAGAAAAAATTAAAAGCATTGTCCCTTGCGTTTCAAAAACCCCATTTTTAAAAACAAGCATTTTAGACAATACACCGGCAGCTCCGATAAAAATAGTGGCCACGCCGCAGGCCTGCATCAGGGCATCCTGCACCTGCTTTTTCAATCCGCTTTTCAGCCCCATTCCAATCAGGCCGCCGCCAACTACCGCCGCTGTATTGATAATCGTGCCAAGTCCTGTCATAACCTGCTCATTTCTTCCTGAATCTGTTCTTCACAGGAGCGCATGGCAAGAATTGTCTTTTCAAACAGATCATTCAGCTCCCACCCTAGGTTTTCAGCGCCCTGTCTGATCACATCACGAGAACACCCTGCTGCAAATTTCTTATCTTTAAACTTCTTTTTTATGCTTGAAGCCTCCATATCCATTACGCTTTTGGAGGGACGCATAAGCGCCGCCGCACCAATCAGGCCGGTAAGCTCATCCACTGCAAAAAGAACCTTTTCCATTTCATGTTCCGGCTTTACATCACAGCAAAGACCATAGCCATGCGAGCAAATGGAATGAATCATATCCTCTGATGCGCCGCCTTCCCTTAACAGTTCAGGCGCTTTTAAGCAATGCTGCTCCGGATATAATTCAAAATCAATATCGTGTAAAAGACCTACATTCGCCCAGTAATCCGCTTCATTTTCATACCCAAGCTCTTTTGCATACCAGCGCATAACTCCCTCTACCGTAAGCCCATGCTGAATATGAAAAGGCTCCTTATTATACTTTTTCAGCAAAGCAAGCGCTTCTTCTCTCGTAAAATTATTTTCCATTTCATCCATGCCTTTCCCGCATGAGCTTTTCTTTCCCAGAAAATTCCCCTGCCCGGACGCTCAAATGCGTAACCTAATCATATCACACTGAAAGGAAATAGCAAGTACGTTTTTGTAGAGTGAAAGCATGACGACGAAGAAATATTCCGGACTGCCTCCCTTTTTGATGCCGCATACATTTCCCCGGGACCTGAAAATTGGCTGCCTTATCAACTTCAGCCCTGCCTGCTCTGGTATACTTTAAGCTGTTCGTTAAACCGCATTGCGCTGGCTCTCTCCCCAATCCATACAAACACATAAACCAAAATAAAAACTACCGCCACAGAGGCTGCAAGAACGAAGGAAAAAAGAAAATCAGACAATGCTCCTGTCCTATAATTAAGTCCCAAAACCAGCCCTTCTATCAAAAGCAAATGAAGGAATCGTCGAAACAGTACCTGGCGGATGCTTAATTCTTTTTTAGAATAGTTTACAATGCTGAAAAGTACAGACAAAAAACCAAACAAAGGCGGTGAAAAGAAAGCCTCATACCCAAAAGTAAGCTGTGGGAAAAAAATCATGCCAATGATTCCTTCCAGAATCGTAATACAGGCAGTGCATATAAAAAATGACATCATCATATCAACAAGTTTACTTTTCATCCCTTTCACCTCCCATAACAATTCTTTTTAATTCCGGCGCATACTGTCTGGAAATAATTACTTTTTCCCCATTTTTCATATGGGCAAAAAAACGCCCGTTTAATGCAGGGCTGATGCCCTCAAGAAGCATCAGATTTAAAACCACCGACTTGGAGCACCGCACAAAGTGATAAGCCTTATAAAACTCTTCCACCTCATACAGCCGCATTTTCACCTGGCATACCTTTTCTTTTGTATAGGCAAACACCTTTTCATCCAATGCCTCAAAGTAGTAAACATCCTCCAGCCGAAAGCGGATCATTGACTGGTCCAGCGTGATTCCGGAGAGCTCTGTTCCCTTTAAGGACGCATAGGCTTTTATATCTTCAATTTCCGGCGTAACATAAACGCATTCAATAATTACCTGCTCTTTTTTTCTGTCAGTAATTTTTCTGATGCTAACCTTCATTCCATTTCCTTCCTTAGTTATTATCCATGCTGTCGTCAGCACATCAATATTCCGGCTTGATATCCAGTTTACTGTTTCCTTTCAGATAATGGTCAAACCACTCAAGTACAATTGCATTTACATTTTCCATGCAGCTTTTGGCATCCACTTCTCCTACTCCCATCAGTTTGGCAAGTATGGGAGAAACAAGAGGCAGATCCGTAAAGTTCAAATGCCCCGTATCACGAAAGGCCACTGCCATATAATCTGCGGCGTGCTCGCCCAGGTAAAAATTCACATACTGCCAGTCAGGATGTTTCTCTTTAAAATCCTCCGGCATTTTTATCTCATCATACAGCCTTGTTCCAAAAACATCCAGTACCGGAACCGGATAAGGTTCCTCGTTATAAATTTCAATCCCGTTTTCAAATCCAATATATTCCCCCAGCATGGTTCCTTCCAGATCAATCACTGCATCAATATCTGTTCTTTCTCTTCCAAGCGCTACGGAAGAAGCGCCTCCCATAGAATGCCCCATCAGACCAATCTTATCAGCATCAATCAGACAAAAAGGACCTTCTTCCCTGTTTTCCGCCTTTTCCAGAATGGTATCCAAAACAAAATTTTCATCTCCAGTGCGAAGCTCCATCCATGCAAGAGAGTTTTCATAAACCTGTCTTTCCAGCTCAGGATCATAAACCCCATTTCCAACAAATACACTCTGCATAAATTCTTTATCTGCCAGAAAAACCTTCCCCTCCACATTTTTTACATACATGGCATGATAGGTGTGGCCTATGCTTGCCACCACATAACCATTTGAAGCCAGTTCCATGCAGGTGGAATAATTACTGTCGATTACCCCAAATGCACCATGAGAAAAAATCACCAGCGGATAGCTGCCATCTTCCTCAGGATACCAGAACTTTACCGTAAGCTCCCTGTTTTCTCCCGAATCTGTAAAAGTTTCCACCCTGTTTTCATCCACCCAGGTGTATTCCTTTGTTAAAACCTTATGATTTCCTGATATGGCCGGCGCATCATAAGGCGGAAACATGATAAATTTAAATAATATCCCGGCAGCCGCCACTATAAATAAAATAATAAGCAATACCTTTACCGGACGTTTCATCCTGCTTTTGCGCTTTTCATCCCCTTTATTTTGCATAATAATAAATCCCTCCTTCATTTTATAGGGGTTACTCTAACACATTTCTGTACCCTGTAAAATATCAGGAGGGATAAGTTACATTTTAAAAGGATAAGATACCATTTTAAGATTTACCCTTTTAATCCTCTGGACTGACGATCCATGTCTTCCACCACAATGTCATAAATCTCGCCTAATGTAGCGCAGTATTCCAGCACCTTCCAGGGCTCATTGGTGTGAAAATGAATTTTAATCAGTTCTTCATCTCCCACTGCCAAAAGACAGTCTCCCTTAAAGTTTTCCGTGAAATACTGGGAAATCACATCTTCGTCCAAGTCTTCCCCTTCTATCAGCAATTGTGTGTCATATTTAAATTCCAACATAATTTTTCTCCTTTTCCGTTACTGCTTTTTCCGGCAGCGCATCTATCTTTACAGGCTCAATAAAAAGACAATCAATACAACTACAGGTAAGGCATAGGTCATATAAATCCTCATCCAATTGGCAACCTTTAATCCCTTGCCCTGATTTGCTTCCGCAACCAGCTTATCCCAGCCCCATCCATAACGGCTGGTGGCAAACACCACATAAATCAAACT
Organism: Lachnospiraceae bacterium; assembly: GCA_009774465.1. GTDB lineage: Bacteria > Bacillota > Clostridia > Lachnospirales > Lachnospiraceae > Suilimivivens. The sequence continues at coordinate 6,789 of VSNT01000046.1, read as the reverse complement.
TCCAAGTGGAAGGAACAGGTTGCTTACCAGAAAATCCTCCAGATCAAGGACGGTAGAGCCTGCACCTCTCGGCTGAAAACCGGATAGTAAATTGTATCCCATTGCGCAGGGAAGAGATAATACTATCAGCAAAACAGTATTGATTCCACATGCTTTTTTTCTGGTCCATTTAAATAAATCCATACAGCAGGAAATAATATTTTCAAACACTGCCAGTACCGTTGAAAAAGCAGCAAAAAACATAAAAACAAAGAATAAGCTTCCCCATATTCTTCCTGCCGGCATATGATTAAAAATATTGGGCAGCGTTACAAAAATAAGCCCCGGGCCGCTGTCCGGACTGACGCCATAGGCAAAGCAGGCAGGAAAAATGATAAGGCCTGAAACAAAAGCCACAAAGGTATCCAAAATTCCCACATTGACAGCTTCGCCCAAAAGAGCTCTCTCCCTTCCGATATAGCTGCCGAAAATTGCCATTGCACCAATTCCCAGACTAAGTGTAAAAAATGCCTGCGTCATTGCGCCAAGCATAACATTACCAATTCCAATTTCCATCATTCTGCCAAAATCCGGCAGCAGATAAAAGCGAAGTCCTTCTCCTGATCCTTTGAGCATAATACTGTTGACTGCCAGGATTACCATAATCATAAGCAGCGCCATCATCATAACTTTGCTCACTCTCTCCAGCCCTTTTTGCAATCCTATGGAGCAAATGCCAAATCCCAAAATCACTACAACAACCATAAACCCTGTCATTCCATAAGGATCAGCCAGCATATTTCCAAACACATTTCCAACTGTAGTTACATCCGTCCCCTCAAAGGTTCCTCCAGCCATGTAGAAAAAGTAGTGCAGCATCCATCCTGCCACCGTAGTATAAAACATCATTAAAAGATAATTGCCTGCCATAGCCGCATATCCATGCAGATGCCACTTCTGTCCCGGCTTTTCCAGTTCATTATATAATTTCACCGGACTTTTTCTTGATGCGCGTCCCAGCGCAAATTCTATGGTCATTACAGGTATTCCCAAAACAATCAGGAAAAATAAGTAACACAGCACAAAAGCCCCGCCTCCATACTGTCCCACCATATACGGGAACTTCCATACATTTCCTATTCCAATGGCACAGCCTGCGCTCAACAGAATAAATCCCAAACGACTTCCCAGACGTTCTCGTTCCATGCTTTTTTCCTCCAATTTACATTTTATTCAACTTTATTATGATAGCATAGAAATTTGTAAAAAGGAAGAAATTTCATAATTGATTCCGGGCAGTCTTTTAATAGCCCAGTCCCCTGTCTATTACGGTTCCGTCCATTGCATTGACAGTTAACAGGCTTTCATAAGTTCCTGGTGTTACACTGTCAGTATCTCCTCCATGAAAATTTATGGTCTCACTCCCAAAGAAATCCCATACTGGAATCATCATTCCTTCTACAACATTTTCCTTATCCCTCACTCTCATATATCCAAGCCTGACTTCATCCACCTGATAAAAAACTTCCATATTCCCACTTTGAATCCAGGAAGAAGCCTTCTTTGGAATCATTTTTTCAAAAACAGCCTGAATATCGGAAAAAGGAAGTAAAAATACATATTCCTCTCCGGCTGCTTCAATCTGGTAAGGATTAACCCACGTAAAGTTTTGCAGTCCTTCTTCATTATAAACAACATCAACTGTTTCGTAAGGCCAGACCGGTCCATCATCTTCAACGGATGTCCCCATTTTATGGGTATAAGTCACTGGAATCCCATCCAGCGTTCTGGTAAAATGCAGTCCATAACCTGTCTGCAGTATCTTTTTTTCCCCCGTCAGTTCATCAAAGGAATCAATATGGACATACTCTTCTCCGGCAATACTAAATCCATCAAATCCCATTTGGGCAATAAGCGCTTCTGTCTCTTCCCTGATTTTATCTATCGGAATATCACCTGCTGCCTCATCTTTACCGGATGGAACAAAAGTGCCATTTGCCCAGTTGCCCCTTACTTCAAACTGAACCCATTTCCAGTCCTCACTTAAGTTATTGTTCAGCTCAACAAAATAGTCTTTCTGATCTGTCGTAACACATCCACTCAAAATATTTTCTTCCCAATTTTCAGGCTCCTCCGTATAGCAGACCACCGCGGGAACATTCACAATGGCTGCATCCTTGGATGCTTCACTGGCTTCATAATCTTTATCCCAAAGTGCTCCGCCTTTCAGCAGCACCTGATTTACCTTATCATAATCTTCCTGTGTAAATACCCTGCCTGTCACACGATACAGTTTAAATCCCGCCCCGTCAGGCAGAATCACCGGCGCATCTGCACTTACATGAACCTGCCCTTCCGAAAATTCAGTTTCATATTGCTCCGGAGCCTGCACCTGGCCTGAAATTCCTTCTAAGGAACCAACTGTACCGCCTCCGTCTGTTTCTCCGCCAGCGCCTTCATTTCCCTGTTCTTTTGGAACCACGATTTTTTCTTCTTCCGGTACACTTCCAGCGCAGCCCGTATAGATTGCTGCTGTTAAAATAAACATCATTAATGCAGCCATTACCTGATAAAATTTTTTCTTCATTCATCTGCCCTTCTTTCTTCTTTCAACAATTATTTGGTTTATTGAAAGCATAGCGGAATTCTCCGTAAAAAATATACAGCAGGATGTAAATATTTTGTAAACCCTTTCACTTGCCATTTGCGGCCTAAAAAATAATGGAAACACTGGTTCCTTTTCCCAATTCACTTTCAATCAAAAGACGTGCATTATGAAGCGCTGCAATTTTATCACAAAGCGCCAGTCCTAATCCGCAGCCGCCATCCTTCCTGCTTCGGGATTTGTCTACCATATAAAAAGCTTCTCTGACCTGAGAGATTTCTTCTTTTGAAATGCCACAGCCCTGATCTCTGACAACAATTCTATTTTCCGTTCCTTCCAGCCAGATTACATCCCCTTTTCTGCTGGCTTTAATTCCATTATCAATTAAGTTGATCAAAAGGCTGATAAAAAGATCTCTGTCAACTTTTTTACTTTTCATATTGCATGAAACCTTTAATTGAATCCCTTTTTCCTTTAAATGATATGCTTCCAGTTCCGCAGCCTGTTCAAACAGTTCTTTTATGGAAACCTCCTCAAGCAAAATACTGTCATTTTCATATAATCCCATCAGGCTCATCAGCTTGCTGCTAAGCCTCTCCAACCGCCGGCATTCCTCATGAATATGCTTTAGGGCACATTGTCTTTGCTCCTTTTTTAATTTCACAAAAAGAAGTGTGTCCGCATATCCGATAATAGACGTCATGGGCGTTTTCAGCTCATGGGTAAGGCTTCCCAGCATCTGTCTGCGCTGCTCTGAAACTGACGCCAGTTCCATCACCTGATTCTCAATCTGCTCCGCCATATGATTAAAGTTTTCCGCCATAGCTCCAATTTCATCTTTGGCATTCACATCCGCCCGACGCGCCAGATGACCTTCGCTAATGTCCTTCGCCGCCTGTTGGAGTTCATGCAGGGGCTTTAAAATTCTTTTCATAAAAAAAAAGACTAAACCTGCTGCTGCCAGTGCTGCTCCTGCCAAAACTGCTATGGAAAACAAAATCTGCTCCCGGATTTCTTCATATAAATAAGAAATATCCTGTACTAAAATAAGGGAAAAATCCGCTTTTCCGCTGACAGGAACTGCTTTTCCGGCAATTAACACATACTGCATGGCATTTTTTTGTATTGCACTGTAAACCTCAGACTGATTCCATCTGCCAAAATCCGGATCTACAAACTCAAAAGGCGTCAGGTTGCATACCACTTGCCCCTTTTCTATAAGTATATACTGTGAGGCGCCAAATTTTTTAATCATAAAGTTAAAAAAAGAATTTACCGCCACCTGGCTATAACTTTCCAAATCAGTATTTTCCAGTTCTTTTCCTAACGCATATGCTGTTGCTTTCACCTGCTGTTCATAGTTTTCTATCGTTTTTTCCCGGTTGTATAATGCAGAATGATAAATTACCACTGCCCCCGAAATACCTGAAGTAATAAAAAGTGCAAGAATTGTCACCAAAGATATTTTTACCCAAAGCCTCATTTAATCTAAATCCTCCAGCCGGTAGCCTGTTTTTGAAATGGTACATATTACATCATGAAAATCAAGTTTTTTTCTTAACTGCCCAATATGCACATCAACAGTTCTCGTTTCGCCTACATAATCTGTTCCCCAAAGCCTGTTTAACAGCTCCTCTCTGGAAAAAGCAATATTTTTGCTTTTTGCAAGCAGCACCAGAAGTTCATATTCCATAGGCTTAAGCTTCACCTGTTGTCCATCTTTTATAACACTGTGCTCTCTTATATCAATCACCACATTTCGTATCTGCAGCTTTTGTGCCCCTCGGCCTGTCCTTTTTAAAACCTTATCAATACGCACCAGAAGTTCCAGCACCTCAAAAGGTTTCACAATATAATCCTCTGCTCCTGACTTTAAGCCATGCACCTTGGATATCACATCATCTTTTGCTGTCAGATAAATTACAGGAATTTCTGCCCTTTGCAGATCTTCCATCAATGCAAACCCGTCTTTCCCCGGCAGCATCACATCCACCAGGGCCAGCGCAGCCTTGTTTTTTCCTTCTTCTTTTAAAAACGCTTCTGCGCATAATCCATCAAAAAGCGGCGTTGCTTCATACCCCGCCGCTTCCAAATTCATGCAGATCAATTCCGAAATGGAACTGTCGTCTTCTATTACAAGAATTTTTGTTTTCAATTTTGCTCCTATCTGCCCGCTTTAGCAGGCACTCAAATTAAGGAATTTAAAAATGCTTTTTCTGCGGCCATCCGGCTTATAAATTTCATCATATCATGAATCTGCACCAAAAAAAGCATCAAAATGTAAACATATTATCTGCTTCCTGTCAGATATACGGACTGACGCAGATACCCTAAATTTTCTTTTAAAAATCTTCCAAATCCATACCCGCCGGATAAGTATACCCTGTGAAATGCTCCCCAAACAAAAAGCAGCGTCCCCTCCATCAGAAGAACCCTTAAAAGGTTATCTTTTTTACTGTTTTTAAAAAGACTTAACGTATGAGATTGAAACATAATATGAGGTATTTCATCTTTCAGCATTTGCTCACAAATGCTCTTAAGTGCAGGAGAATCCGTACTTTTCGCCAATGCATCATAATAGGTAAGGGCAATCATTTCCGCAGTCACCAAAACGGTAACTTCGCATTTAATTCCGCCAATCTGCCTCAATTTACGAAATACATGATCTAAAAAGGAACTATTTTTCACATCAATATGATAATAATCCAAAAATTTTCTCAAATAGGCAGAGTGATAGTTTTCTTCCTTAACAAACCATTCCATCGCCTCCCTGTATTCGCCTGCTTTTATCTGATCTGCAAACCGGCCGGCTGCTTTTAAAAGATACGCCCCATCAGAGCCTTCTCCCTTTTGAAATTCCCTTATAGATGGAAAATAAAGTCTGATTTCCTTATCTGACAACTCCTTTTCTTCTGAAAAGTCTATGGTAAGCCGCTCCCGGTCATTATGTGCAAACCAGACAATCCAATCCTTATATGTAAACTGATTCATTTTTGATTCTGTAAAGTTAATCATAGCCCTCTCCTGCTGTTAAAATGCAATTTCTGCTGCCAGTTCCTCGATTTTTTGTTCATCTGCAAACCCACCTGCCGCACCGTCAAATCCTATTTTCCAGGAAGCAAAAATTTCCGCTTTTTTTAGTGCCTCTTTTGCCCCGGCGCCTTTTACATAATAGTGAATAAATCCACTAAACAGCGCATCCCCTGCGCCAACCGTATTGACCACTCTTCCGGTTGTGACTGCAGGAAAATCATAAAATCTTTCTTCTTTTTTCACATACATTAAGGCCCCTTTGCTTCCCTGTCCCAGCACAATGATATCATTTTCATAACGCTTTTCTATTTCCATAAGGAATTCCTTTTCGTCCCTTCTTATCCCTTCATCACTTAAAAACAAAATATCTGCATACTTCATAAAGTCCATATTGTATGCATCTTCCACATCGCTTAACACATGCACATCTGTTGCAATCAGCTTTCCGTCTGCTTTTGCTTTTTTAAGAAGGTTCCTGTTAAAATTGATATTACACGCTATAATCACATCACAGTCCTGATACATTTCTTTATGAAAGTCAAAGTTCATCTCCTGGATATCTTTCAGGTCACAGTAAATCTGCCTTTTTCCCTCTCCGTCATATAAAATAACAGAATTGGGCGTCTGCCTTAAATCCTTTATCATATCTTTGGTTGATATCCCTATTGCTTCTACTTCTTTTCTCACATATTCTCCGCCAAAATCATTCCCTGTCATGGAAATCAGTCTCACCTGATCGCCAAGGGATTTCAGCGCCTTTGAAAGATTATAGGCCACACCTGCCACACCGGTATTTACCCCGAAAAAAGGATAATCGATAGGAAAATATGCAATAGGAAATTCTTTAATTTTTACAGTGGTCTCTGTATTGACTAAACCGGAAATTAATATTTTGGCCATGACTCATCCCTCTGTGTCGTCACCCCTAATGAATGACATAATATGCAACAGCAACTGATAAATTTAACCCATATGCTGATTTTCTCCACAAACACTGTCGTGATAGTCAGCAAAAGTTAAAAAGAATAAAACTTTTGATTTTTGCTACGTGGCTTATCAGGCATTGTCATAGCGATTTTCCCTTCATCCAATAAGGGATTCAGGTAATCGCTTCTGAATGTGGTTCTGTGTTTTATACCAAGAAACTTCATCATTTCATCTCTGTCTCTCGG
>VSNT01000045.1 GCA_009774465.1 Lachnospiraceae bacterium | reverse complement strand
ATTATTGAATTTGCATAAAAAATTAAAAAAATACATTGCAAAATTATAAAAAGTATTATACACTGTAACTACGAAAACGATTAAGTGAATTGGTTCAAACCATACTGCATAAGGCGGAGTGGTTAACTGAAAGACAAAGGTATAAGCATATGGTATCTATGAAAGACATTTCAGTACGCTGCGGGGTATCGGTAGCAACAGTCAGTAAGGCGTTAAATGACCACAAAGACATTGGCGGAGAGACGAAAGAACGAATCAGGCGGGCGGCCAGGGAGATGGGATATTCCCCTAATTCTGCGGCGAAGTCATTAAAAACAAACAGGACTTACAATCTGGGGGTGCTTTTTGTGGATGAAGCCATGAGCGGACTTACCCACGATTATTTTGCTCATGTGCTGGACAGTTTTAAGCGTACCGTAGAGGAAAAGGGGTATGACATTACATTTATTAACTGCTGCAAGACGCGGGAAGGAAGAATGTCATATTTGGAACACAGCAGGTATCGTGGCTTTGACGGGGTAGTGATCGCGTGTGTTGACTTTTATGATCCTGAAGTGGAAGAACTGGTAAGAAGCGATATACCGGTAGTGACGATTGATCACCTTTTCCATAACAGATGTGCAATTATTTCAGATAATATTAAGGGAATGAAAGACCTGGTGCATTATGTATACAGCATGGGGCATCGGAAAATTGCATATATACATGGGGCTGATTCGGCTGTTACGCAAAGCAGACTTTCCTCTTTTTATCTGACATGTGAAGAACTGGGTATTGATATTCCAATTCAATATGTACGGGAAGCGCCATACAGAGATACAAGAGGAACCTATGAAGAAACGGAAAAGCTTCTGGATTTTAAAAATCCACCCACCTGCATTTTGTATCCGGATGATTTTGCCTGTCTGGGAGGAATCAATGCGATTAGTGCAAGAGGGATGCGGATACCGGAGGATATTTCAGTTGCCGGGTATGACGGGGCCAGAATTGCAAGGCATTTTGAACCACAGCTTACAACCTTAAAGCAGGACACCAGACAAATCGGAAAACTGGCAGCCCAAAAACTCATTGATCTGATCGAAAAGCCGAAGACGACTTTAATTGAACAGATTATTGTAAAAGGAGAAGTGGTTGCGGGTACTTCCGTAAAAAAGATTTAAAGTACAGGTAATTTGCAAACTACAAAAAAATAAAAGGGAGGACAAAAAATGAAAAAGAAATTACTCAGCGCAATACTTTCAGTAGCAATGATTGCCGGTCTGTTAGCAGGATGCGGCGGAAAAGGCGAGGAGCCCCAGGCGGCGTCTACAGAAACTGAAACACAAACGCAAACACAGGAACAGGCACCGCAGGAGGAAACAACTGCTGCAGTGGAAGCTTCAGAGGAAGGAAAGGTTCTGAATATTTATTGTTGGAATGATGAATTTAAGAGACGTATTGAGGATCATTATCCGGGATATGCCAAAGATGCAGGCGATGCAACGAAAGGAACTATTGGAGATGTGACGGTTGTGTGGAATATCACACCAAATCAGGATAATGCTTATCAGAACAATCTGGATGAAACTTTACTGAAACAGGCGGATGCAGAAGCCGACAGCAAGATTGACATTTTCCTTATTGAAGCAGACTATGCATTAAAGTATGTTGATACGGAGTTTACTATGGCAGTTTCCGATCTGGGTGTTACAGAGGCGGATCTTGCAAATCAGTATCAGTATACAAAGGATGTTGTAACAGATTCAAATGGCATATTGAAAGGAGTTTCCTGGCAGGGATGTCCGTGTGTAATGTTCTATAGCCGCGAAGCGGCCAAAGAGGTATTTGGCACAGATGATCCGGCAGAGATACAAAATTATGTATCTGACTGGGATAAGTTCAATGAGACAGCAGCTACACTTAAGGATGCAGGCTACTCCATTGTTTCTTCCGTGAATGACACCTATCGTGTATATTCTAACAATGTAACCTCCAAGTGGGTAGAGGGAAATAAGATTAATATTGACGCCAACATTATGAAGTGGGTAGAGGATTCCAAAGCGCTGGTAGATGCAGGGCAGGCTGGAACTCACGACCTTTGGAGTGATGACTGGAGTAAGGGATTCTATCCCGAAGGCAAGGTATTTGCATATTTTGGTCCTGCATGGCTGGTTAATTTCTCAATGGCGGCAGATGCTCAGGGAAGCATTGGAAATGCAGGCGGATGGGCAGCAACAGAAGGTCCTCAGGGCTTCTTCTGGGGGGGTACATGGATCTGCGCAGCAACAGGAACAGATAATGCAGGCCTTGTAAAAGATATTATGCTCCAAATGACCTGTAACGAAGAAATCATGAAGGAAATCGTAGTGGATGATGATGACTTTGTAAATAATAAACCTGCTATGGAAGCAATGGCGGCAGATACCAGTTACTCCAGCAAGATTCTTGGAGGACAGAATCCTCTTGGTATGTACTGCGCAGGGGTAGAAGGGCTCGACTTAAGTAATCTGTCAATTTATGACCAGGGATGTAATGAGGAATTCCAGAGAGCAATGAAGAATTACTTTGATGGAAATGCAAACCTGGAAGAAGCATTAGACCTGTTCTACAAGGCAGTTGTGGAAAAATATCCTGAATTAACATATTAAAATAATTGATAAGGGCTGTGTCTGCCTGCTTCGGGCAGGCATGGCTTTTTAAAAAAGCAGGGTTGGCAGATGGCCTTTACCAAAAGAGGGAAAGGATAGCTGCGAGGTTTGCTGTAAATAAGTATAAAAGTGGAGGTGAATGTATGAAGTCTGTAAAAAGAGGAAAGGTTGTAAGCTATAACAAGTGGGGGTACATTTTTTTAATTCCTTTTATTATGGTTTACCTGGTGTTCCAGCTCATACCGCTGGTCAGTACGATTTATAACAGTTTTTTTGAAAATTATCGTTCGGGTTTGACGCAGATCGGCCCTAACTTTGTAGGACTTGAAAATTTTAAAACGATTTTTACAAACGGAGATATCATTACATATGCGGAAAATACAATGATCATGTGGATTATGGGATTTATTCCCCAGATTATTGTATCGCTCCTTTTGGCATCCTGGTTTTCCAATCCCAGCTTAAGACTTAAGGGGCAGAGGTTCTTTAAGACAGTAATTTATCTGCCAAATCTGATTATGGCGTCGGCTTTTGCAATGTTGTTTTTTACTTTATTTTCGGATGGAGGCCCGGTCAATTCCATTCTGATGCAGATGGGACTGTTAAGCCAGCCTTATAAGTTTATGTCAAATATCTGGAGTACCAGATCACTGGTTGCCTTTATGAATTTTCTTATGTGGTTTGGGAACACGACTATTTTGCTGATGGCCGGAATGATGGGAATTGATACCTCTCTTTTTGAAGCCGCGGAGGTGGATGGAGCAACATCATCACAGGTATTTTTGAAGATTACGCTGCCGCTGCTTCGTCCGATTCTGGTTTATGTGATGATTACTTCTTTAATCGGCGGTCTGCAGATGTTTGATGTACCTCAGATTTTGACTAATGCAAGCGGCGATCCTATGCGCTCTACCATGACGCTTATTATGTATCTGAATAAGCATTTATTCAGTAAGAATTACGGGCTTGGCGGCGCACTTTCAGTTGTACTGTTTATCATTACAGCAATACTCAGTATGATTGTTTATAAATTTACTAACAAAAAGGTGGACTAGGAGGTGGCAGCATGAGAAATGATAGAGAAATGAAAGTAAAGAAAGGACTGGACGTGAGAGTTAGAAGAGTAATTGCATATGTTGTTCTTACTTTGATTTCCTTCCTTTGCCTGTTTTGGTTTTATGTATTGTTTATTAATGCAACCAGATCCCATGCGGAGCTGACGAAAGGATTTACTCCCTTTCCTGGTTCTAATTTATGGATAAACTGGAAAAACTTAAGCGCCGGAAGGGCGGCGAGCGCGCTGCCCATATGGTATGGATTATTCAACAGCTTTTTCATATCCACGCTGAGTGCGGCGCTGTGTACCTATTTTTCCACTATGACTGCCTATGCAATTCACGCGTATGAATTTAAGCTTAAGAAATTTATGTTTACATTTATTCTTATGATTATGATGATTCCCACACAGGTTACAGCATTGGGATTTTTGCAACTGGTAGGAAAGATGAAGCTGGATGATTCCTTTATTCCACTGATTATACCTTCCATTGCAGCGCCGGTTACATTTTTCTATATGAAACAGTATATGGAAAGCTCCCTTCCCCTTTCTTTAATTGAGGCGGCCCGCATTGACGGATCAGGAGAATTCAGAACCTTCAATTCCATAGTGATTCCACTTATGAAACCGGCAATTGCAGTACAGGCGATTTTTACCTTTGTTTCAAGCTGGAACAATTATTTTACACCTGCTCTTATTTTGCATACCGACAGAAAGAAAACATTGCCTATATTGATTGCTCAGCTTCGTTCAACGGACTGGCTAAAGTTTGATATGGGGCAGGTTTATGCGATGATCGTATTTTCCATTCTGCCGATTATTGTAATCTACATAATTTTATCAAAACATATCGTTCAGGGTGTTGCAATGGGAAGCGTGAAGGGGTAAGCTGAAGAAAAACTTTTTATTAAAGAAGGATAAGAAAAATGTTTACCTTAAATCAAAGCTACGAGGAAATAACAGGCAATGAACTGATAAAAAGAGCAGTGGGGAATTTGTTTCCCTCCTGCTGGATGCAGAGAGTTACTCCTGCTCACACTAGGAATGCTATGTGTCACATAGCAAAAACTGTACGACTGGAATCAGGACTTCCATTTCCGGCGGAAGCTTTTGTGGAAAGCGCTAATCTGCTGATGGAGACTTACGAAAAACGACGGTTTTGCTTTGTTCCCCTGTGGAAAAAACAGCCGGAAGGATGGATTCCGGATGCAGATTTGAACAGGGAGGAGAGTGTTTATCTTTTTACCGGGAATCCCAATGTGGATAATTATGCTTTTGCCCACACCGCAGGGAAAGGTTCTGTTCCCCCTTACGAATCTAATGCGGTTCCTGCCGAAAAGAAGGAGAAGACATTGGTGCGTCCGGCAGTAATCATTTGTCCCGGCGGCGGCTATCATATGCTTTCCACTTATTCAGAAGGCATTCAGCTTGCTCAGCGCATGGAGCGGGATGGTGGATATAAAGCGTTTATTTTAAATTACAGGATGCTGCCCAATTTATATCCGCTGCCCCAGATTGATCTGGCTATGGCAGTAATGCATGTGCGGGCTCATGCTGTGGAGTATGGAATCGATCCTGAAAGGGTGAATGTGCTGGGGGCTTCTGCCGGAGGGCATCTTTGTGCAAGCGAGGCGTTCCTTTATGATTCCTTAAAAACGGAAGTCCTTTCGCTTTTGCCGGAAGAAAACAGGGAATGCTATAAGAAAATAAGCGCCCGGCCTGACGGGGTGGGACTTTTGTATCCGGTGATCAGTTTTTTGTCAGAATATCATGAGGGAAGTTATCTGAACCTTACAGGCGGTCGGGAGGAATTAAGGGAAAAATTGTCAGTGGAGCTTCACATAAACAAAGACTATCCGCCAACATACGCTTTTGCAAATGAGGATGACGGATGTGTTCCGGCAAGTAACACCATCCGTTTGGAGGAAGCTCTTGAAAAGGCAGGGGTGCCTCATTTATGTGAGATTTTTCCTTCAGGGGATCATGGGATTGGACTTGGCTATGCTTTTTCCTGTAAAAAATGGAGTGAAAATATGCTTGCATTTTTTGAAAATATCCATTCTTTTTTGTGAATATTGATACTGGTTTTTTATGGCCTGCATGATTATACTCTACTATGATTATGCAGGCTGTTATGCTGCAGCCATCTGGCGGGTGTGAGCCTGTTGGATAAATTTTATATCTGCGGTTTCAAACCGGTAGATTGTAGAAAGGAATTGGATATTTTTAAGATGGCTAAGAATCTGGCGAAGGATATGACAACAGGATCTCCCATGAAATTAATTTTAGGGTTTTCTCTGCCCCTTTTATTTGGGTTTTTATTTCAACAGTTTTACAGTGTGGTGGATACTGTGATTGTGGGGCAGTTTCTGGGGATGAATGCGCTGGCGGGAGTGGGCGCTACCGGTTCCATCAATTTTATGATTGTAGGTTTCTGCATGGGTGTGTGCAGTGGGTTTGCCATACCTGTTGCCCATAAATTTGGGGCAAAGGATTACTCTGGTATGCGCCAGGTGATTGCAAACTGCGTATGGCTGTCCATATTATTTTCTGTGGTTATGACAGTGATTGTTGTTTTTTTATGCAGAAATATTCTGATTTGGATGAAGACGCCTGCGGATATTATCGAGTATTCTTATGCATATATTGTAATTATATTTGCAGGAATTCCGGCCGCCTATCTTTACAATATGCTGTCAGGAATTATCCGGTCTATGGGAGACAGCAAAACGCCCCTTCTTTTTTTGATGCTGTCCTCTTTTTTAAATATAGGACTGGATTTATTGTGTATTCTGACATTTCAGATGGGAGTCGCAGGGGCGGCGGTGGCAACAGTCGTTTCCCAGTTGATTTCGGGTATTTTATGCCTGTTTTATATGAGGAAGAAATTTGAAATACTACATATTGAAAAAGAAGAATGGAAAATAAATCCTACGCATATGAAGGTGCTTTGCAGCATGGGGATTCCTATGGGACTGCAGTATTCCATTACAGCAATCGGTTCGGTGATTTTACAGACTTCCGTAAATACATTGGGCTCACTTGCAGTTGCTTCCGTAACGGCAGGAGGAAAAGTAAATATGTTTTTCTGCTGTCCCTTTGATGCAATGGGCTCTACTATGGCTACCTATGGCGGTCAGAATGTGGGAGCTAAAAAGCTGGATCGTCTGGGAGTGGGGCTTAAAAACTGTATTTATCTGGGGGCGGTCTGGTCTGTCGCGGCCTTTGTAATCCTGTTTTTCTTTGGCGGAAATCTGGCCGGCCTGTTTGTAAATGGAGCAGATCCCAGGATGCTTTCAAATGCCAGACTGTTTTTAATTATTTGCAGCGCCTTTTATTTTCCCCTTGCTCTGGTGAATATTGTCCGGTTTATGATTCAGGGAATGGGATTCAGTACCTTTGCCATTTTAGCCGGTGTGTTTGAAATGGTGGCAAGAACACTGGCAGGACTGTTTCTGGTTCCTTATTTTGGATTCGTGGGCGCCTGCTTTGCCAGTCCTCTCGCCTGGATTTTTGCTGATGTATTTTTGATACCGGCCTACATTCATGTGCGGCGGAAGTTGGAGCGGATGATGCCGGAGGTGTGAAAGGGCGCCGGATTTTCACCTGAAAGCTTGTTTACTTTCCGGTCGTAGGTGAGCAGTCCGTTTACCTCTTCCTCTACATCGGAAAGCTGTGTATATACAGCGCCGCTTAATCCCTGGGCCCGCAGCGGCAGCAGGGATTTTTCTATTAATTCACCACAGGCTTTTTCAAAGTCTGAAAGGGTATCATATCGTTTGTATCCAAAAATACGTTCTACGCTGGAATGGCCTTTGATATGGCAGGCAAATCCGCCATATTCGGACAGGAAAAAAGCGCGGTTCGTCCATTTTTTTACGGAAACAGATAATGGGCGGAAGTAATTGTGCACGCTGATAAAGTCGCCGCAGTTCTGGTCAAACCAGCCGCTGGCCGAGTCGATCAGCCGGGAGGGATCAGCATCTTTGATCAGATTTGTGATGCGTACTGTGTCAAACTGCCCCCATCCCTCATTGAAGGGCACCCAAATTGCAATGGAGGGAAAAAATTTTAAGGAATCGACTGTTTCCAGACATTCCTTTTCCCATTGCCAGCGGGCGTTTTCATCTTTTCGTGAGAGCATGGAGTAGTGTGAGTCCTTAAGGTGGGCAGCCAGAGAAGGACACAGGGTTGGAAGGTAGCTGATCACCGGCATATGGTAGCAGCTTCCCCCATTTACCATGTCCTGGCAGACAATCATCCCCAGACGGTCGCAGTGATAATACCAGCGGGCACATTCCACCTTAATATGCTTGCGAAGCATGTTAAATCCCATTGATTTCATAGTGGTAATGTCATAAAGCAGGGCCTCTTCGGAAGGTGCGGTATATAAGCCATCCGGCCAGTATCCCTGATCCAGCACCCCCATCAAAAAATAAGGCTTATGATTCAGGCAGAAAACCGGAATCCCTTCCGGGGCTTCAACTGATTTTTCAATGGTATAGCAGCGCATGGCAAAATAACTTTTGATATGATCCTGCCCGAAAGTAATTTCAACATCATATAAAAAAGGAGCTTCCGGACTCCAGGCGTGAAAAAATTCTTCGGGAATATTTATGGAAATGTCTGTGGTAAAGTGTTGGGATTCTTTTCTTTCATTTAAGGCAATTGATTCGGAAGAAAGCAACTTATCCTGGCTGGTATTGGCGGATTGGATGGATACCTGCGTTTGCCCAATTTCTTTTTCTTTGCAGAAAACAGACAAAGAGACAGGAGGAAGAATATCAAGTGCTCCGACAGCTATGGTATTGATATGCGCAGTTATTTTATGGGTATCAAAATCTGTTTCAAACCATAAAGATTCTACGTAAGAGGCAGGAACCCATTCCATCCATACGCTCTGCCAGATTCCGCTTTGGGCAGTATAAAAAATACCGCCACGTCTGAGCGTCTGTTTTCCTCTTGCCTGACTGTCCTGCTCGGTAGTATCCTGCACTTTCACAATTAATTCATTTTCATTTTCCATTAAATAATCTGTGATATCAGCGCAGAAAGGCAGATAACCGCCCAGATGAGTAATAACGGGCTGGCTGTTTATGTAAACCTGCGCCCTGTAATCCACTGCGCCAAAGTGCAGAAGAAGCCGCCTTCGGGAAGAATCGGTATTTTTTACAGGTAGAGTTATGGGCGGAAGGAAGGTACGGTACCATAAAAATTCCTCCGGTTTTAACTGGCGGTTTACACCGGAAAGAGCCGCCTCCGGAGAAAAAGGAACCAGAATCTTTCCTTCATATTTGTCAGGAAGTTCAGAAGAACTTGTAAAGGCATAGTCCCAGTATCCGTTTAAACTTATAAAGCGTTCCCGCCTCATCTGGGGACGGGGATATCCGGGAAGCACATTGGAAGTGTCCAGATTTTCGCCCCATATGGTTGAAAGCGGGGTGAGTTCATCCTTATCATGAGGCTTGATAATGCTTTTTAATGCGTCAGAAAAATTCATGGTAATTCTCCAGTCGTATGATTATTTCCCTCAATTTCCCAATGCCCGTTATTGCCGCTGCCAATATATTTGATGCTGCCAATGTCTTTTATCTTGCGGCCTACGGTTTTCGTGCTCATTCCGAGACGTTCTCCTATCTCCTTACGGGTGATATGAGGATTTCCTTTTATCATTTCATAAATCTGCCTTTTAGATTCCCGGTGGGGGATATCGTGAGGGACGTTGTGGGGGACATCGTGAGGGACAGTTCCCTTAGGGCCAACTGTGGCAGTTGCGACTTTAGTAAGCGGAACAGTGATTCGAAAAATATCCCCTTCCACAAATTGAGGGTTAGAGCCGGAATACATCTTCGTATACTTGTAGGTGTTGCGCATTCCGGAACCCAGCTCATCAGCCATACCGATTTCACGAAAAACCTTTGAAATAGGCGGATTTTTGGGGAACGGTTCGAAGGTGGAAAGATTTAGAGCACCATGACCGTGAGAAAGATTGGCGTTTTCCGTGAAAATACGTTCCTTCTCAATGACCAGCTTGGCCACATAGGCATTGGAAAAATCCCTGTGTGCCAACAGATTTGAGAGGATCTCGCGGAGGATATTGTCCCTTGCGCTGACACTCTGAATACCATCCAGATGGAAGGTATCGTTCAAATGTTTCTGACCAAAAGTCATCAGCCTGTCATAGCTTTCGATGAGGTTGGTAATCACTACATCACGATCATCATAGCGGTCTGTGTTGAATACACGGAAAATAGCATCTGTTCTATGCTGGGGAAAAACAGACATGATTGTGCTGTCCTTGCCAAAAAGGAGAATCCCGGCATAGGTGATTCCCTCAATCTGCGAATATTCATCCGTGAGAATCAGACCTGCGCTACGGAGCATTGCTTCATCAGACATTGTTCTCCACGGGTGGTTTTTGTTTCGTATTTGAGTCATATCCCGTGCGCGTTCCATAAGGTCAGAGCGAAGGGAGTCAATACCGAAACGGGTTACTTTATTGACAAAAAAGCTGCCGCGCTTTCTTGCATAAAGCCGGTATACTTCATCTGAATGATGTGTAATATCAATATCAGCATCGGCGTTTCTGTCCCATATTTTGCCAGAGCAGCGAACCACGTCCTGTGATACTGGTACTCTGATATAAATGATCTGTTTTCCATCAACTTCATAAGAAACTGGTGTGAGATAGAGAGGAGGGTACATCTTGCTGCCATTATTGATGGTGGTCACGAACTGTTTTTTTATTTTTTCGATAGTATCCTCCTGAACGCCAATAATGCTGCCGTTGTCTTTTACGCCCAGGAAGATATGACCACCGTCTCTATTTGAAAATGAGCATACAGAATCATAGACGTCCCTTGTGATACCTGTATGGGATTCTTTAAATTCTACGGTGACGCTCTCACCGCCATCAATCAGTTTTCTTATATCCTCTGGAATTACCATAGTCCACAGAACCTCCTGCATTTATGATAGAGCATTTCCATAAGGGATGCTGTTTATCCTGAGATTTTCTTTTTGCTGTATCCGGCAAAATTATACAATAGAAGTTAGCTTTTTACAATGTAAAATGAAGATTTCTGTTACTATGCCGGTAATTATGAATGGCATGGTGAAACGCAGAGGAATAAATTTGAGGAAACGCTGACTAATGCATGCATTTTTATTTTGAATATAGTAAAATACAGATATCAGTTGAAAAATAGACAATTAAATTGGCAATAAATCATCCCAACTTTGAAAGGAGTATAAATAACAGTTATGAATATTTTAGACTGGCTGCAGAATTTAGATGCAGGAATCTTACTGTTTATTCAGGAGCACATGCGGATAGAGGCACTGAATGGATTTTGGAAGGCAATAACCTTTTTGGGAAATGGAGGCTGGTTTTGGCTGGTGCTGGGGCTTTTACTTTTGATTCCCAAAAAGACCAGAAAAATAGGATTGACTGCACTTTTTTCCATTTTAATAGGTTTCCTCATCACGAATGTGGTTTTAAAAAACTGGATTGCAAGGCCAAGACCTTACATAACTGTGAGCAGTATTTACCCGCTGATTCCAAGGCCCAGGGAGTTTTCATTTCCATCAGGTCATGCCTGTGTTTCTTTTGCAAGTGCATTTATTTATTACCGGATGGCACCAAAAAAGTATGGGATACCTGCAATGGTACTGGCAGGCTTGATTGCATTTTCGAGGCTGTACGTGGGAGTGCATTATCCGGGAGATGTTCTGGGAGGAATTTTGGCAGCATGGGTTGGAAGCAGATTTGCGTACTATCTTATGAACAAAAGCAGATTTTTTCAGAAAAAGGAAGGCATGACAAGTGGAGAATGAAGAATTACTAAAAAAGCGTTTTCGGGAGCTGGGGGAAAAATGCTATCGGAATAATCAGTATACTTTTACGGGGTTTTTAAGTCCGGCAGATCTTTCCTGTTTTTATGAAGTGGAAAGAGATCTTTCCCATGTGCCTTATGCCATATGGGGAGGAAGTGAACTTTGCGAGCGGGTGATGATTCGCTTTGGAAGTGAGGAGATGCTTGGATATGTGGAGGCGTTTCCCATTAGCTGTATTCAGGTAAGGCCTCTTATGGACAAATTCGCAGATGAACTGACTCACAGGGATTTTTTGGGTGCCCTTATGAATCTGGGAATAGAAAGAAGTACATTGGGGGATATTCTGCTGATAGAAAACACTGCCTTTCTTTTCTGCACGGAAAATATGGCAGAGTTTATTATGGAAAATTTATGCAAAGTAAAGCATACTTCCGTACTTTGTGAAAGGGCAAAGGAAGTTCCGGCCTTTTCCGGTAAAGAAAAAAAGGAAGTAAAAATTCAAGTCTCTTCACCAAGGATTGATGCAGTCATATCTAAGGTGTATAAGCTTTCAAGGAGTGAAGCGGCTGTTTTTTTCAGGCAGAAAAAGGTGTTTGTCAATGGAAGGCAGTGTGAAAACAACAGCCTTATGCTGAAAGAAGGGGACATAGTGAATGTGAGGGGACACGGGAAATTTGAATATGCAGAGACTGGAAACTTAAGCAAAAAGGGAAAGATGAACGCGGTAGTTTTACTGGTGGTGTGATATGGATAAATACAGTAAAGATTCTACATTCTAAACACCCACTTTGGATTGACAAGGGTTAGGGGCGCATTTTATAAAGAATGTAATGGTGATTTTTGTAATTATCTGGAGAAATTATTGCAGGAAAAAAGAGAAGATGAAGAAGGAGGCTGTGGTATGATATTTGACAGAATTGAAAATGCAAAAAGGTACTTGGGGATCAGTGAAAATTTAGACAGGGCGCTTACGTACATGATGGATACGGATTTAGCTGCGCTGGAAGATGGGAGGCATGAGATTGACGGGAAAAATGTTTTTGTAAATGTGATGCATGCCTTTACCAAAGCAGATTTGGGCGAGTATGAATTTCACGAGGAGTATTATGACATACAGATAGACCTTGAAGGAAAAGAGGATATTTTGTTTGGAACAAAATATCAGGAGATCACAAAGCCTTATCAGAAGGATGGCGATATTGGAATGGGGATTTGCCAGTGCGAGGCACGTTGTCATCTGGGAGAGGGGAAATTTGCAGTATGCGAGCCATTAGAGCCTCATCTTCCGGGAAGAGCTGCTGATGGCAGGGAGCAGGAAATCCGTAAGGCAGTGATTAAGGTACATATATAAGGAGGATGGGTATGAGGATAGCAGTTATAGACATTGGGGGAACCAATATTAAGTCGGGAATGTGGGAAGACGAAGAGATAAAGGAAATGAAGGAAACTGCCACCAACGCAAAGCTTGGCGGGGAGCATGTGATGAACAGAGTTCTGGAAATTTTAAGGGGGTTTGAGGATTTTCAGGCAGTAGGCATCAGCACGGCAGGGCAGGTGGATTCGGATAAGGGCATGATTCTTTATGCAAATGACAATATTCCCGGATATACTGGTACGAAAATTAAAGAAATCATTGAAGGAGAGTTCCATGTTCCTGTAGCGGTGCAAAATGATGTAAACAGCGCTGCCATCGGAGAAGCCTTTTATGGCGCAGGCAGGGGACAGAGCGATTTCCTTTGTCTTACTTATGGGACAGGCGTTGGCGGAGCCATTATTGTAAATGGAGAAGTTTACACCGGAGCAGGGTATTCAGCAGGGGAATTTGGAGGAATTGTGACGCATCCGGAGGATAGAAACCCTGCCGAGGATATGTTCAGCGGATGCTATGAAAGATATGCCTCTACAACAGCACTGGTGAAGCGTGCCGGCGAACAGATTCCCGAATTGAAAAACGGGCGGGATATTTTTGCCAGAATAGAGGAACAGGAAGTCAGAAATTTGGTGGATCAATGGATTTTGGAAATTGTTTACGGACTGACGACGCTTGTACATATATTTAACCCGTCTATGATCGTTTTGGGCGGCGGCATCATGGAACAGGAGTATGTGGTTTCGAAAGTTCGTGAAAGACTGGGAGAACATATTATGTCATCCTTCCGGAATGTGAAAATAGTTTCAGCACAGCTTGGAAATATGGCGGGAATGCTTGGCGCGTCAAGGGAAGCAAAAAAAGAGTATGAAAAGAGAAAAAAGAAATCATAAACAGGAAAGTGTAAAAATAAAACAAAGATGATGGCATAAAATGGCATATGAATATAAAAAGTGCACAAATGGATTGAAAGTATTTTCGAAAAGCACACATGTGATTGAAATTGAATTCAAAAATGTTATAATTACTATAAACAAAAATGCGACGAGAAAAGAGGCGATTAAAATTGATAGAAAACAGAGTAGAACAGTTAAAAGGAAAATTAATTGTATCCTGTCAGGCACTTCCTCATGAACCGCTGCATTCATCTTTTATCATGGGAAGAATGGCTTTGGCGGCAAAAGAGGGCGGAGCGCTTGGCATTCGTGCAAATACAAAAGAAGACATTAAGGAGATCCAGTCACAGGTGGATCTGCCGGTTATAGGTATTGTAAAGAGAGACTACGAAGACAGTAAGGTATATATCACTCCCACAATGAAAGAAATTGATGAACTTATGGAAGTAAAGCCGGAGATCATTGCACTTGATGCAACCGGTGCATTAAGACCGGGCGGAGTGACGCTTGATGATTTCTTTCACCAGATTAAAGAGAAATATCCGGATCAATTGTTAATGGCAGACTGTTCTACTGTGGAAGAGGCGCTTCATGCAGATGAGTTGGGATTTGATTTTATCGGAACAACTATGGTGGGTTATACCGAGCAAAGTAAAAATGATAAGATTGAAGCCAACGACTTTGAAATCATTAAACAGATCGTTGCGAAAGCAAAAAACAGAGTGATTGCAGAAGGTAATATCAATACGCCTGAGAAGGCAAAGCGGGTAGTGGAGCTTGGAGTATTCAGTGTAGTGGTTGGCTCTATTATCACAAGACCGCAGCTTATTACAAAATCTTTTGCAGATGCATTAAAATAATTTAATATCCGGCACAGCGGGCGGAGGGGGATGGTATCTCCTTGGCGAAAAGCGTTTCGGAATGGAGGAAAAGATGAGGAACTTAGACAAATATAAGGGTGTTATCCCTGCATTTTATGCATGTTATGACAAAGAAGGAAATATTTCTCCGGAAGGCGTTAAGGCGCTTACAAAGTATTTCATTGAAAAGGGCGTAAAGGGAGTTTACGTAAATGGTTCATCCGGAGAATGTATTTATCAGAGTGTTGAAGACCGCAAGGTTGTTTTGGAAAATGTGATGGAAGCGGCTGAAGGAAAGCTTACGGTTATTGCCCATGTAGCCTGCAATAATACAAAGGACAGTCAGGAACTGGCAGCTCATGCACAGAAATTGGGCGTAGATGCAATTGCATGTATTCCACCGATTTATTTCCATCTGCCGGAATATGCAATTGCACAGTACTGGAATGATATCAGCTCTGCAGCGCCGGATACGGACTTTATTATTTACAACATTCCACAGCTTGCCGGTGTTTCCCTTACCCAGAGCTTATTTGCGGAAATGAGAAAAAATCCCCGTGTGATCGGTGTGAAAAATTCTTCCATGCCGGTTCAGGATATTCAGATGTTTAAGCAGGCGGCAGGGGAAGATTATATTATTTTTAACGGTCCCGATGAGCAGTTTATCAGCGGACGCGTGATAGGAGCAGAGGGAGGAATCGGCGGAACCTATGGTGTAATGCCGGAATTATTCCTTAAGATGGATGAACTGGTGAAAGCAGGAAAACTGGAAGAAGCCCGCTCCATTCAATATGAGGCAAATGAAATTATTTATAAAATGTGTACTGCTCATGGAAATATGTATGGAGTGATTAAAGAAATCCTCCGTATCAATGAAAACCTGGATTTAGGCGGTGTGCGCAAACCGTTGGCTTCCCTGATTCCGGAGGATATGTCTGTTGTTGAAGAAGCAGCAAAAATGATACGTGATGCAAAAGCTAAATTATAAACTCAGCAGATTTGAGGAATGAGACGGGCAAGCTCCTTCGCAAGGCATTTATGTCCTTCAAGACTTAAATGCATGTGGTCGTAAGGGTACATACCAACGCCGGGAATGGAACCGGCATCCAGAAAGTGGCAGCCCAGCAGTTTGGCTTTTTGTTCATAAAGTGGTGAAAGGGCTTTGGATTTTTCAATGCAGTCTTTTCCCATTTCCGGACCGATTTCAGTTTCATAGTATCCTTCTTCAATTGGAGGGGGTGCAATAATAAGAATATTTGGTTGATTCCGCCAGGCTTCCGGGGTATGAATTGCTTTGGTTATCAAACGTTCCAGACCTTTGGCGATATTTCCGGGAGTTGCGGAGAAACGTTCTTTTACGTCGTTTGTACCAAGCATAATGATCAGCAGGTCCAAAGGCTCATGGGTGAGCATGCAGGTATGAATATAGGAAAAGCCGCTTAAGCCTTCAAAAAGAGGATCATCAAAGGATGTGGTTCGTCCGCTTAAGCCTTCCTCGCGGACGAGATAGCCGGAACCTAATAAATCGGCAAGGATACAAGTCCAACGTTCTTTTTCGGTAAAGCGTCCCATATTGGACGAATTGTAGCCATGTGTGTTGGAGTCGCCGAAGCAGACTATGGTTTTGGATGATGTGCTCATAAATGCCTCCTTATGTATTTTTTAAAATCATAACATTTGGAGATTGAAAGAGCAATCAAAAGCGGTCAGACAAAATAGTGAGGGTGGCAATGAATAGTTATAGCAAGTCAATTGTTCCTATTGTGGAATCAAAATATGACAGTTTTACCACTGTCGAAAAGAATGTAGCAGATTTTTTTCTAAATAACCGGCGGAAAATGGATTTTTCCGCGAGAAATGTAGCCAAGGAAATATTTGTGTCGGAAGCATCCCTTTCGAGATTTGCAAAAAAATGCGGCTTTCACGGGTATCGGGAATTCATTTATCAATACGAAAAAACCTTTACACAGAAAAGCGAATTTGTAGCAAACAGTACCAGAATGGTTTTAAATACCTATCAGGAGCTTTTAAATAAAACCTACAGTCTCATGGACGAGGCACAGATAGCCAGAGTAGTTAAATATCTTTTTGAAGCAGAAAGAGTAGTAGCCTGTGGAAAAGGCAGTTCAGGGCTTGCGGCAAGCGAAATGGAAAGCCGGTTTATGAGAATTGGAGTAGACATTGATTCTCTGCAGGATTCGGATCGAATGCGTATGCAGGCGGTGTTTTTGAACAAAGAAAGCCTTGTTTGTGGATTTACCTTAAGCGGGGAAACCCAGGAAGTATTATACCTTTTGAGGGAAGCCCATAAAAAAGGCGCAAAAACAGTAATTTTTACAGCAAATGATAAGGATATATATGCGGATTTCTGCAGTGAAGTGGTGCTTGTGGCATCTCTTAACTACTTAAATCATGGCAATGTGATATCACCACAGTATCCGATTCTGGTTATGATAGATACCATTTATAATTATTATGTAAGCAATGACAAATATGAAAAAGCTCAGATGTATGACGATACCCTTCGGGCGCTTGAATCAGGAAATACACATATCTCCTGATTGTCTGCGAATAGTTGACAGACTGGATTAAAAAAGGAGAGGCGCAGATGTGGCAGCAGATATTTAATCCGGAAAACCTGTTTTTTCGGATTCTGGCAAGGGGAGTTGATCTGGTAGGTTTATCTTTATTGTGGATACTGCTTTGTATGCCTGTTATTACTATTGGACCTGCCTCAGCAGCTTTATATTATACGGTGGTAAAGGTGTTCCGCCATAAGAAGGAAGATGCATTTAAAACTTACCTTCGGGCATTTTGGGGCAATTTGAAGCAGGGGATACTGCTTACTGTGATTTGTATTCCAATAGGAATATTTCTGGCATGGGGCAGTGACGTGATGATAAATAACACTGCTACAAAAGCCGGCGTGATCATGTATATGATTTATTATGTGCTTTTGGTAGTGCCGGCAGGGATCTGCTGTTATGTATTTCCTTTAATGGGACGTTTTGAGTTTAAGATGCCAGCTCTGATTCAAACAGCGGTTATCATGACATTCAGGCATCTCCCATCTACGGTAATCGTTGTGATGCTAACGATTGAAATGGTGGTGTTTACAATAGAGAGATGGTGGCCGGTTTTGTTTACACCGGTACTCACAGCAATTTTGGTTTCTCTGTTTCTGGAACGCATTTTCCCTAAGTATTTAAGCGGGGATGAACTGGCTGCGTTTATGGATACAGAGGAAACAGAAGAATAAAACTGATTTTTGCAGATGACTTTACAAGGGAGGACATCTGAAAAAATAAATAAAAAAAAGGAGAAAAAATATGAAGAAAACAATGAAAAAAGTTATGGCCCTTGGTCTTTCATTGATCATGGTGCTGTCATTGGCAGCATGCGGCGGCAAAGGCTCTGATGAGCCTGCACAGACACAGGAAACACAGGAAACTCAAGAAGAACAGGCTCCGGCAGAACCTGTAGCAGAAGAAACAGAACCTGCAGCAGAAGAGGAAGCAGGGGGAGACTTAAGCGCTTCCATTACTTTATGGACATACCCGATTGGAAACTGGGGCGACTCAGCAACAGTTGAAGGCCTGATTGCAAGCTTTAATGAAGCATATCCCGGCGTTACAGTAACAGTTGAATACCTTGATTACACAAACGGTGATGATCAGGTTAACACAGCCATTGAAGGCGGCCAGGCTCCTGACCTTGTAATGGAAGGACCTGAAAGACTGGTAGCTAACTGGGGCGCAAGAGGACTGATGGTTGACTTATCTGACCTTTTTGCAACAGAAGCAGGCGGAGAAATTTATGACTCTGTAGAATCAGCATGTAAAGGTAGTGATGGCAAGTATTATGAGTATCCTCTTTGTATGGTAGCTCATTGTATGGCAATTAACCAGACAATGTTTGAAGCAGCAGATGCTATGCAGTATATTGACGCTGAAAATCATACATGGACTACAGATGATTTCTTCAAGGCAGTTCAGGCAGTATATGATTCAGGCCAGCAGAACGTAGGCGCTATCTACTGTTCAGGACAGGGCGGTGATCAGGGAACAAGAGCAATCATCAACAACCTTTACAGCAGCACTTTCACAAATGCAGAACATACTGCTTATACAGCAAACACACCTGAAAATATCAAAGCACTTGAAGCTTTATATGCACAGGATGGAATTAACTTTGATGCATCCATCAATGGTGGTGAAGAAATTACTTTATTCCGTAACGGAACTTTAGCAATGGCATTCTGCTGGAATGCAGCACAGCAGACCAATGCAGATAATGCACCTGCAGGACAGACAAACAATGGAGATACCATTCTTCCTATGTTATTCCCTTCTGATGATGGAAAGACAGAGCTCTGCGGCGGTATCTGGGGATTTGGTATTTTTGACAATGGCGATCAGGCTAAGATTGATGCTGCAAAGGCATTCATCGACTTTATCTGCAACGATCCCGGTCAGGTTAAGGAAAGCGTAAAAGCTTCTACATACTTCCCTGTACGTCCTACTTTAACAGGTATCTATGACGGAACAGAAACAGCTGATACAATGAATACTTTCTCTGCATACTTTATGCCTTCTATGGGTGATTACTATCAGGTAGTTCCCGGCTGGGCAGAAGCTCGTACAGAGTGGTGGAATATGTTACAGCGTATTGGCACAGGCGGCGATGTAGCAACTGAAGTTGAGACTTTTGATACAAACGCAAATGCAGCAATCAGTGCAGCAAATTAATGAGTGATTCCCGTCGGCAGTATGCGGAGGGTTATCCCCCCGCATCTGCCGCGAAACTCTTAGGAATGGATGGGATGAATAATTCTCCCTTCCTATTGTAGAACAAGTCAAGGAGAGGGGTGTTATTCATGGCAAAATCCAATATGACAAGCAGAAGCAGAGCACTGGTGATACGTGAAACACGTTCTGCGTGGCTTTTCCTTCTGCCCAATATGATTTTTTTCGTAGGGTTTGTAATTATCCCTATGATTCTTTGTATTTATACAAGCTTTTTTGATTCCACGATGGGAAAAGATGCAACGGATACTTTTATAGGTTTTCAGAATTATGTGGAGCTGTGGAAAGATCCAATTTTTGTCCGTTCCCTGAAGAACACATTTGTTATTGTTATTGTTTCGGTGCCCGTAGTGTGTGTTTTTTCACTCTGGGTGGCTGCTCTTATTTATAAGATGAAGGGACCTATCCTTTCTACTTTCCGCTGTATATTTTACCTGCCGGTAGTAACCGGTTCCGTAGCGGTTACCGTAGTATGGAAATGGATGTTTAACAATTATTACGGCATTTTCAATTACGTTGGTAAAGGGCTTGGGATGCTTGATAACAATATTAACTGGCTGGGTGATGAGAGATTTGCACTTTGGTGTATTATTCTTATCCTGCTTACAACTTCCGTAGGACAGCCAATTGTACTTTATGTATCTGCGCTTGGAAATGTGGATGTTTCTTTGGTGGAAGCTTCCGAGGTGGATGGAGCGACTCACTTGCAGCAGTTCTGGAAAATCAAGTGGCCTCTTATCATGCCGACCACATTATATATTCTGGTTATCACTACGATCAACAGCTTCCAGTGTTTCGCACTGATTCAGCTGCTTACTTCCGGTGGACCGAACCATAGTACTGATACTGTAATGTATTATATTTACTATTCAGCATTTAAGCTTTACCGTTATGGCTATGGAAACGCAATGGGCGTGGTTCTCGCAATCTTCATTGCACTCCTTTCCGCTGTACAGTTCAAGCTGGCTAAGGAAAAATAGGAGGTGAAAGTATGAATTCAGGTATAAAACGAACAAGTGTATATACAATTATTTCAGTGATTATATTAGTTATTCTTGCAGTCCTGTTTGCTTTTCCTCTTTATTGGATTGTTACGGGTGCATTTAAGACAGCAGCTTCAATTAATGCAACAACTCCGGACTGGTTTCCCAAAGAATGGGTAATGGATAATTTTAACAAATTATTCAGCAGACAGACAGCGCCTTTATGGGAACTGGCAGTACCCTTTGGCAGCAAGTTTTCCGCAGATGGAAAACCCATTGTCTTTACAGCAGGACCAGTGGTGCCTGCAGCGATCCGCTGGCTGGTAAACACGGTATTTATGGCAGTTATGGCAATGATTCTCACCTGTATTACTTCTGCAATGGCAGGGTATGCACTTGCAAAGAAGCGTTTCAAAGGACAGACATTATTGTTTACATTGATTGTATGTGCAATGGCACTGCCCAAGCAGGTTATTTTAATTCCATTGCTTCGTGAAATGTCAACATTGTCCCTTTACAATACCATATGGGCAGTAATTTTCCCTACGGTTGGATGGCCTTTTGGTGTATTCCTTATGAAACAGTTCTCGGAAGGTGTCCCGGGAGAAATGCTTGAGGCAGCAAGAATTGACGGTGCAGGGGAAGCAAAAACATTTATTGAAATTGTATTACCTATGATTAAGCCGGGTATTGGTGCACTGGCAATCTTTACCTTTATCAACAGTTGGAATGATTATTTCATGCAGTTGATTATGTTAAACAGTACCAGCAAGTTAACGATTTCTCTTGGTATTGCAAAACTGCAGGCAGAGAACTCAACAGACTTTGGTCTTATCATGGCAGGTGCTTCATTGGCAGCTATTCCGATTATCGCCATATTCATTGCATTCCAGAAGTATTTTACTCAGGGAATTGCAATGGGCGCTGTGAAAGGCTGATACAAATACATTGAATTTTCCTCAAAAAAGAAGGATGACGTTAATGTCATTCTTCTTTTTTGGGATTTTCCACCAAGTGAATTGACACCTTTTCATGTGTGGTGATAAAATTAATATCAGTTTAGCTTTAGTTTTACGAATGAGTGGGGCTGAATAATTATATTTACATTAAAAGAATCAGGAGGGCTTTTTATGCCAAAAAGATCAGATATTCATAAAGTACTAATTATTGGTTCAGGTCCCATTATTATCGGGCAGGCATGTGAGTTTGACTATTCAGGAACACAGGCATGTAAGGCGCTCCGGAAGCTGGGGTATGAGATTGTACTTGTGAATTCCAATCCTGCAACGATCATGACTGATCCTGAAACAGCAGATGTTACTTATATTGAACCGCTCAACGTTGAGCGGTTAGAGCAGATTATTGCAAAGGAACGCCCGGATGCATTACTCCCCAATCTTGGTGGACAATCGGGGCTTAATTTATGCGCTGAATTAAACAAAGCAGGCGTGCTTGACAAATATCATGTGCAGGTGATCGGCGTACAGGTTGATGCAATCGAGCGGGGAGAAGACCGTATTGAGTTTAAAAAGACTATGGATAAGCTGGGAATTGAAATGGCCCGCAGTGAGGTGGCTTACTCTGTAGATGAGGCGCTTTCCATTGCAGATCAGCTTGGCTATCCTGTAGTGCTGCGTCCGGCTTATACAATGGGCGGCGCAGGCGGCGGACTTGTTTATAATAAAGAAGAGCTGCAGGTAGTTTGTGCCAGAGGCTTACAGGCAAGTCTGGTAGGACAGGTTTTGGTGGAAGAATCTATTTTAGGCTGGGAAGAGCTGGAGCTTGAAGTAGTCAGAGATGCAGACAATAATATTATCACCGTATGTTTTATTGAAAATATTGATCCTCTTGGAGTACACACGGGAGATTCTTTCTGTTCAGCGCCTATGCTTACTATCTCGGAAGAATGCCAGAAGAGATTACAGGAGCAGGCTTACAAAATTGTAGAGTCTGTGCAGGTGATTGGCGGAACCAATGTACAGTTTGCCCACGATCCGGTAAGTGACCGTATTATTGTAATTGAGATTAATCCACGTACTTCCCGTTCTTCCGCACTGGCATCCAAGGCAACCGGATTTCCAATTGCACTGGTATCCGCCATGCTGGCGGCAGGCCTTACTTTAAAGGATATTCCCTGCGGCAAGTACGGAACCTTAGATAAATATGTGCCGGATGGGGATTATGTGGTGATTAAATTTGCCCGCTGGGCCTTTGAAAAGTTTAAGGGAGTGGAAGATAAGCTGGGAACCCAGATGCGCGCGGTAGGCGAGGTTATGAGTATTGGAAAGACCTACAAGGAAGCCTTTCAGAAGGCTATTCGCTCTCTGGAAACAGGGCGTTACGGTTTAGGACATGCAAAGGACTTTGATACCTTGTCTAAGGAAGAATTACTAAGAAGGCTTAATACGCCCTCCAGTGAAAGACACTTTCTTATGTACGAGGCACTCCGCAAAGGCGCTTCCATAGAGGAGATTCATGAGATTACCAAGGTCAAGGCTTATTTTATAGAGCAGATGAAGGAGCTGGTGGAGGAAGAGGAGAAGCTTCTTGCACACAAAGGAGGACTGCCGGAAGATGAAGTGTTGATCAGAGCCAAGAAGGATGGTTTTTCTGATAAATATTTAAGTCAGCTTCTGCAGATTCCCGAGGAAGAAATTCGTAACAGGCGTATTGGGCTGGGGCTGGAGGAAACCTGGGAAGGGGTTCATGTAAGCGGAACAAAGGATAATGCTTATTATTACTCTACTTATAATGGAACAGACAAAAATCCTGTAAGCACGGATAAACCGAAAATTATGATTTTAGGCGGCGGTCCCAATCGTATCGGGCAGGGAATTGAATTCGACTACTGCTGTGTACATGCGGCTATGGCTTTGAAAAAGCTGGGATTTGAAACCATAATTGTAAATTGTAATCCGGAGACTGTTTCCACAGATTATGATACTTCTGACAAGCTGTATTTTGAACCTCTTACGCTGGAAGATGTGCTGAGTATTTATAAAAAGGAAAAACCTTTGGGAGTGATTGCTCAGTTTGGTGGACAGACACCTTTAAATCTGGCTTCCGAGCTGGAGAAAAACGGAGTAAAGATTTTGGGAACACCGCCGGCAGTAATTGATCTGGCGGAAGATCGGGATCAGTTCCGTGCAATGATGGAAAAGCTGGAGATTCCCATGCCGGAATCAGGTATGGCAACTACAGTGGAGGAAGCTCTCGCCATAGCGGCAGAGATTGGATATCCGGTTATGGTGCGTCCTTCTTACGTACTTGGGGGACGGGGCATGGAAGTGGTATATGATGATGAAAGCCTGCGGGAATACATGAATGCCGCAGTGGGAGTCACACCGGATCGCCCCATATTGATTGACCGCTTTTTAAATCATGCGTTGGAGTGTGAGGCGGACGCCATAAGCGATGGAGAACATGCTTTTGTTCCTGCGGTGATGGAGCATATTGAGCTGGCAGGGATTCATTCCGGCGATTCGGCCTGCATTATTCCTTCGGTTCATATCCAGCCGGAGAATGTAGAGACGATTAAAGAATATACAAGAAAAATTGCAGAGGAAATGCATGTAAAAGGACTTATGAACATGCAGTATGCAATAGAAAATGGAAAGGTGTTTGTGCTTGAGGCCAATCCGAGAGCATCCCGGACGGTTCCGCTGGTTTCAAAGGTCTGCAACATCCGTATGGTGCCCCTTGCAACTGAAATTATTACCGCAGAGCTGACAGGACGTCCTTCACCGATTAAAGGGCTTAAGGAACAGGAAATCCCCAATTATGGCGTAAAGGAAGCGGTATTTCCCTTTAACATGTTCCCGGAGGTAGATCCCATTCTGGGGCCTGAGATGCGCTCTACCGGAGAAGTGCTTGGTCTGTCTCCTTCTTATGGGGAAGCCTTTTTCAAAGCCCAGGAAGCTGTTCAATCCAGGCTGCCCCTGGAAGGATGCGTGTTGATTTCCGTAAATAAGAAGGATAAGGATGAAATTGTTGAGATTGCAAGAAGTCTGTCCGGCGACGGGTTTAAAATTGTAGCTACCAGTGGAACCTGTGATATCATCACTGCTGCAGGAATTCCGGCGCAGAAGGCAAAGAAGCTGTATGAGGGACGCCCTAATGTGGGGGATATGATTGCAAATGGGGATTTTGATCTGATCATTAATTCTCCGGTAGGTAAAGACAGCGTTCATGATGACAGCTATTTAAGAAAAGCGGCAATCAAGGCAAAAGCGCCTTATATTACAACCGTTGCTGCTGCGAAAGTTGCGGCGGAAGGAATTCATTACGTGAAAACTCATAAGCAGGGTGAACTGAAATCTCTTCAGGAGCTGCACAGCGAAATTCATGATAAAGATTGACATATGTCCAAACTTTCCCATCATAGACTGTAACAAGTTTATGGTGGGTGTTTTTTATGAAAAAATACATAGAAAAAATCAGAAGTAAAATTAAGCTTTTTCCTCCCAGACAGGAAGGCCAGAGCAGCGAGGAATATGCAAAAGAAAAGGTGATTCTTGCACTTAAATATGGCACTTTTGTGCTGGCAGTTTTTGCAGTACTAAGAGGAGTGTTGGTTGCGGCGGGAGAAAATATGACAGTGAGTAATAGCGTGGACGGGCGGGAACTGCCCATTTACTGCGTAGAGACAGATGAAAAAAAGATTGCCCTTTCCTTTGATGCGGCATGGGGGAATGAGGATACGGCCAAAATCCTTGAAATTTTAAAAAAGCATGACGTGCATGTAACATTCTTTATGACAGGGGGATGGGTGGAAAGCTATCCGGAGGATGTGAAAGCCATTCTTGCCGCAGGACACGATCTTGGGAATCACAGCGAAAACCATAAAAACATGAGTCAGCTTTCAGATGAGGAGAAAAAGGAAGAGTTGATGAAGGTGCATACCAAAGTGCAGGAGCTGACTGGCTATGACATGTTTTTGTTCAGACCGCCTTACGGGGATTATGACAATGCGGTGGTGAATGTGGCAAAGGACTGCGGATATTTTACTATACAGTGGGACGTAGATTCCCTTGACTGGAAGGATTATGGTGTGGACTCCATTATTAAGACCGTAACCCAGCATAAACATCTTGGAAACGGCTCAATTATACTTTGCCACAACGGGGCAAAATTTACAGCCCAGGCATTAGATACTCTGATTGCAACGTTGAAAAATGAAGGGTACACATTTGTGCCCGTATCGGAGTTGATTTACCGGGACGGGTATCATATGAATCATGAGGGAAGGCAGATTAGAAATTAAGAAAAGTGAATCAAAGACAGTGCTTCTTTTCTATTCCGTATCCTTGAAAGTTACAATGTCGTTGGGCGTACAGCCCAACGCATTACAAATTTTTTCTACGGTCAGTAATGTTATATTTCCGTTTTTCTTCATGTTTGCTAATGTTTTATTATCAATTCCAACTTTTTTTAGTAAATAATATTGTGTATACCC
>VSNT01000044.1 GCA_009774465.1 Lachnospiraceae bacterium | reverse complement strand
GGCGGGCAGTATATCATGATGAAATTGCTTCAATTATTGAAGACTTTACTGACACGGAAATCCAGGTGCTTCCTGAATTTTTGAGAAATTATAATTATATTTATAAGCTGTTAAAAAACAAGATAGAAACAGACAAGCAGGCATGAGGTGATACAACCGGCGGAACTATAGTTCCGCCGGTTTTGCATTGTCAGAGGTATCAGATTGAAAGAAAAGCATTTATTGAAGTGGAAAGAAAAAGGCAGGGGCAAAATAGCAGAATGGGCAGCAGCTATGTCTGTAACGATTGGGAGCATTATCATCTGTATTTTCTGTTGTGTGACCTGGGGCAGCAATGGCAGGCTGATCAGAGAAGTGCAGATTATTGTAACACCGGTTTTAATAACGATTAATTTATCAGCCTACTACCTGCATTACCGAATAAGAGTTTATGATTTGGCGGACAGGGAAAATAAAATTTTAAAGCAGCAAAGTGAATATGTCCGTATTAGCTATGAAGAATATGAAAGTCAGTGGAGCAATTTAAGCAAAATACGTCATGACTTGAAAAACAGTTGTGTTTTGGAGATGGATTATCTGGAAAAAGGGCGGTATGATCTTTTGATGGCTCATTATCAAAAACAGGTTGGAGAGGTTGTAAACAGGGAAAAATTTATTTATACGGGGAATATCGGAATTGATTCTATTGTCAATTTTAAACTGGACGCAGCAAAGAAAATGCAGATAGCAGTGGAAAAAACGGTGCAGATTACGGATCAGGTGTTTATTGACCATGTTGATCTTAATATATTAATAGGAAATCTGATGGATAATGCAATGGAAGCAGCAGGCAGCATGGATACTGGTAAAAGAAAAATAAGTCTGGTGATAAGAACAGATAAAACTGCATTTTTTCTGGAAATTAATAACAGCTTTAAGGGAGAGAGATTCAGAAACGAGAAGGGGGAATTTTTGACCAGCAAGAGAGAAAAAATGAATCATGGAATTGGGCTTAAGTCTGTGGAAGGCATAGTAAAAAAGTATGACGGACAGATGGCGGTTTCTACTCAAAAAAGTGAATTTTGTATTAAAGTGCTTATTTACATGGATTCTCAATTGTGATATTTTTTTTTGTGTGATAGAATAATAAGGTAATATAGGGGAAGTTTGGAAAATGTGAAGATATTGACAGTTGGTGCTGCAGGCAGCACGGGAGAGGCGTATGAAATTACTCAGTGCAATAGTTCCCTGTTTTAATGAGGAAGAAAACGTTGCAGACTTTTATCATGAGTTTATAAAAAACGAAGATTTTTTTAAGGAAAAAGAGGTGGAGCTGGAAGTCTGGTATGTTGATGATGGTTCTAAAGATGGTACTGCTTCTGAAGTAAAAAAGCTGATTCAAAAAGATAAACGCGTACATCTGCTTTCTTTTTCACGAAACTTTGGGAAAGAAGCAGCTATTTATGCGGGACTTGAAAAGGCAAATGGAGATTATGTGGTATTTTTGGATGCAGATTTACAGGATCCTCCGGCGCTTTTACCGGAAATGTTTGGCTTCTTGGAAGAAGGATATGACTCTGTGGCAACCAGACGGGTTACCCGTAAGGGAGAACCGCCCATCCGTTCTTTTTTTGCCAGAATGTTCTACAGGCTTATGAGGAAAATATCCAGGACTGAGATTATGGACGGGGCGAGAGATTACCGTCTGATGACCAGGCAGGTAGTGGATTCCATCCTTTCCATACAGGAATATAACCGGTTCAGCAAAGGAATCTTTGGCTGGGTGGGATTCGAAACCAAGTGGCTTGAATTTGAAAATATAGAACGGAAAAAGGGAGAAACCAAATGGTCTTTCTGGAAACTGTTTCTTTATTCCCTTGACGGGATTACGGCCTTTTCCACAGCGCCCCTTGGATTTGCAGCTTTTATGGGCGTGCTTTTCTGCATTGCGGCATTTGTGCTTATTATTTTTACAATTATCAGAAAAGCAGTCTTTGGAGATCCAACCTCCGGCTGGCCTTCTCTGGTCTGTATTATTTCCCTGATCAGCGGCGTACAGCTTTTTTGTCTGGGAATTGTGGGGCAATATCTGGCAAAGACGTATATGGAGGTTAAAAGAAGGCCAATCTATCTTGTGAAAGAGGAAATATAAATGAACCGGTTGGAGGAACTTGTCAGCATCATTGTGCCGGTGTATAATGCCGGTGCCTATATAGAAGAAACAGTAAATTCAGTACGTGCCCAGACCTGTACCTGCTGGGAATTAATTCTGGTGGACGATCATTCAAAGGATGATACTTTGTCAGTGATCAAAAAATATCTGGCCGTTATCCGTGATGAGAGAATCCGGCTGATTGAAAAAAAGACAAATGAGGGCGCAGCAGCCGCCAGAAATACGGGAATAGATGCTGCAAAGGGAAGATATATTGCCTTTCTTGATGCAGATGATTTATGGATGCCGGACAAGCTGGAAAAAGAACTTGCATTTATGAAAGAAAAGCAGGCGGCATTTGTATTTACCGCCTATGAATTTGGTGATGAAAATGCCCGGGGCACCGGAAAAGTTGTGCATGTACCTAAAGAACTTACTTACCAGAAAGCTCTTTCCAGAACAGTGATTTTTACAACGACAGTTCTCTTTGACAGCCGGAAAACAGGCAGGGATCTTATTAAAATGCCAATGGTGAAAAGTGAGGATACTGCCACCTGGTGGAAAGTATTAAAATCCGGCCTTACCGCCTATGGGCTTGATGAAGTGCTGGCAATCTACAGAAGGCCGGCCGCTTCCTTGTCCTCCAATAAACTGGAGGCTGTCAGAAGAATATGGAATTTGTACAGAAGAGAAGAAAAACTTTCTTTACCGTACAGTTGTTATAATTTGTTTTTCTGGGCAGTTCGTGCTACGCTGCGAAGGCTCTGAAAGCATGATTGATACAATACCGCTGAAAAATTGTGGTATATGTGGAGGTTAAAGTGAGACGTTTAGAAACAATAAAAAGAGTGATCGTACTGGGACTCAGTCTGGTGGGGCTTTTCATACAGACGATTATTTATGCATATATCTGGATTAATTATTATTATCCAATTGTAAATGACTTTAACAGGGGATTAAAATTTTACCGCTATGGTCATCTGCTGATTATTACCATATACTTTATTTTACTGTTTTTCTTTGCCAACACCTATGGCGGGTTAAAGATTGGATATTTAAAAACAATCGATGTGTTTTTATCACAGATGTTTTCTCTTTTGTTTGTAAATGTTATCACTTACGGACAGATTTCTCTTATGAATAACAACCTGGTTTTACCGGACTGTCTGATGGGGGCAACTCTTGTGCAGATTTTGTTTGCAGGAGTATGGACCGCCCTGTGCAATACCGTTTACCGCAGGGTATTTCCGCCAAGGGAAATGCTGTTGATACATGGAGAGCGTGATATTGATGATATTTTGAGAAAATTCGCATCCCGGAAGGATAAATATAAAATTGTAAAGTGCATTGATGTAAAAGAGGGGCTTGCAAAATTAGAGGAAGAGGTGGAAAAGGGCTATGGCGCTGTGGTGCTGTGGGATATCCCCACCGAGGAGCGCAACCGTCTTTTAAAATACTGTTACAGCAGATTTATCAGAGTCTATATGATGCCTAAAATTCCGGATGTATTGATTAAAGGTTCGGATCAGCTCCATTTATTTGACACGCCGATTCTCTTAACAAGGGAATATGCCCTTAAGATTGAGCAAAGAACGATTAAGCGTATGATAGATCTTATCTGTGCGCTGATTCTTCTGGTGGTAACATCACCTTTTATGCTGATTACCGCGATACTGGTTAAGTGTTATGACGGCGGGCCGGTGCTTTATAAACAGGTGCGCTGTACCAAGGGCGGCCGTGAATTTAAGATTATGAAATTCAGAAGTATGCGTGTGGATGCGGAAAAGGATGGAGTGGCAAGGCTTGCCGCCAAAAATGACAACAGAATTACACCAATAGGGAAATTTATACGTGCGGTGCGGATTGACGAACTGCC
This sequence comes from Lachnospiraceae bacterium, assembly GCA_009774465.1. GTDB lineage: Bacteria > Bacillota > Clostridia > Lachnospirales > Lachnospiraceae > Suilimivivens. The sequence goes on along the minus strand of VSNT01000044.1, from coordinate 21,954 downwards.
CCAGCTGTTTAATATTCTGGCAGGAGATATGTCTTTTATCGGTCCGAGACCGGAACGTCCGGAGATTATCAGACAGTATGTGGAGGAGATGCCGGAGTTTGTGTTTCGAATGAAAGTAAAGGCAGGCTTGGCAGGTTATGCCCAGGTTTATGGGAAATATAACACCACACCTTACGACAAGTTGAAGCTGGATTTGTTTTATATTGAAAATTATTCCGTTTGGCTGGATTTGAAACTGATGCTTTTGACATTAAAAATATTGATCAGGCCGGAGAGCACAGAAGGAGTGGACAGCACACAGGTAACAGCAATGAAGTCCCTGAAAGCGGAGGAAACTTTAGAAAATGAAAATGGAAATGAATGAAGAGTATTTAAATAGAGGTATGGACTTAAAAAGGCTGGCGCTGTATCTTCAAAAAAAGATATGGCTTGTGATAATGCTTGCTATTTTGGGTGCTACCTGCGGCGGTATTATTTATCAGGTGGTGCGCTCCATGAAGATGCCTGTGGAGTATGCTTCCGTTTCCAAGCTGTATATCAGCTTTGGCAATGATGAAAATGGTGATGTATATCAGTATTATAATGGATATACCTGGAATGACTTAATTGATGCGGATCCGATTTTGGATATAGTAATGAGCAGCCTTCCGGGGTATGACAGGGATCAGGTACGGGAGGCAACCAAAGCGGAAATTTTATCGGATATCAGGCTTTTAACCATAACAGTAAGAGGGGACAATGAAAAATTTGTACGTGAAATCCGTAATGCAATGGAAAGCGGACTTCGGGAATACGCAAGGGACGCTGAGGAACTCAATCAGATTGCTGTGATTCGTTCCGGTGCACCGGAGCGGATATACTGGGATGAAAGAACTACAGAGGCCTGTGTGACAGGAGCAGTGATACTTGGAATTCTGGCAATGCTGATTATTGGATTCAGTTATGTGTTGGATGAATCTGTGTATGTTCAGGAGGATCTGGAAAAGAAATATGCCTGCCGGTCCCTTGGAATTCTTACCCGAAATCAAAAAGGACTCCAGCCTTATGCAAGGGAATTAAAAGCCAACCTCCATTATCTTATGGGAGATAAGAAAAGTTTTGCAGTTCTGGATATGGATAATCATGCAGATACTCGAAAGCTTGAAATTGAAAGGCTCTTGAACAGAGAAGATCCGGATGGACTGATTGGAAACAGTGTGCCGGACAGTGAAGGGGATTTTAGCTGGAGTATACCGGGAGAAGAAAAGTGTTCAGAAGCAAAGGGAGAATGGGATATTCTTTCTTTTAATGAAAATGTTTTATCTGAGGAAGAGTGTAAAAAAATCAGAGAGGCAGGCGGCGTGATTTTGCTGCTTCCTTTTGGAAAAGATACAGGGCGCAAAACTTCCCGGATTTTATCTTTTTTGAAAAATCAGGATTGTCATGTGCTTGGAATGATTATTGCCCAGGCAGATGAAGAATTTTTAAACAGATATTTTGCTTAAAAGACAGAAAGGCGCACTGCGTCGGCGGACTCGCTGGCATGCGGAAAAGATGTGAATGAAATCAAAATTGCAGGTATTGGTATCAACGGTAAATGCCCAGGTGGAAAAAACAGCTTCCAGAATGAATCTGGAAACAGATGCCATTATTGTGAATCAATGTGACAGGGATGCTTATATGGAGTATTCTTATAATGATAAATTGATCAAATGTTATTTTATGACAGAGCGGGGAGTGGGGCTTAGCAGAAATACTGCATTATTACATGCCGACCATGAATACTGTATATTTTCGGATGAGGATATTGTTTTTGATCCCGGCTATGAGCAGACTGTGTGCAGTGCATTTCAAAAGAATCCGGATGCGGATTTGATTACCTTTAACTTTAAAGTCCATCCGGAAAGAAAAACTTATTATAATCAGGAGAATAAAAGAATCCGCTGGTATAATTATGGCAGATATCCTACCTTTGCAGTGGCGGCAAGAACGGAATCTCTGCGCCGGGCAAATGTAGGCTTTTCTCTTTTGTTTGGCGGCGGGGCCAGATACAGTAACGGAGAGGACAGCTTATTTTTACACGACTGCCTGAAAAAAGGACTTCATCTTTATGCAGATACAGGGGAACTGGGACAGGAGACTTACAGAGAGTCCACCTGGTTTAAGGGCTATACGGATAAGTTTTTTATAGACAGAGGTGTATTGTATCATTATCTTTATGGAGGCATGGCGGAAGTTTTTTCCCTGCGCTTCCTCTATGCACATAAAAAGGAAATGTTAAAGGAAATATCTGTAAACAGGGCGTACAAACTGATGAAGCAGGGGATCAGAGAAGGAAAGAAGCGGTATTAAAAACTATGATTTTATATATTTTTGTGGCAGTGCTTACAGTTTTTCTTGGATGGATGGTAAACAATCACTGTAAGGTACAACAAAATATGATAAGCAGGCAGCAGATACTGAACGGACTTTGTCTGGTATCTGTTTTTCTGCTTTTGTTTGGACTTGCCGGATGCAGGCTGAATGTGGGAAATGATTATGCAAAGTATGTGGAGTTTATGCACTTGATAAACTGTGATGCTTTTGTGCCCACAGAGGCAGGATTTAACTGGATTGTAAGGATAATTTACAACCTCTCCGGTTTTGAAAATTATCTGCTGGTGTTTGCATTTTTTGCATTTTTTACTGTGCTGATCTTTATGGCTGCCATCTACAAGCAGGCGGATTCCTTTGGCTTTTCCTTCTTTTTATTTATGGCCTTCGGATATTATTTTCAGTCCTTTAACACTGTAAGATACTATCTGGCGCTGGCAATTGCGGTGGCAGTGATCCCCTATGTGCTTAGGCAGGAATGGCTTAAATTTATCTTGCTGGTGCTTTTAGGGGCAACGTTGCATAAGTCTATTCTTGTGGTGCTTCCTTTATATTTTCTTGCATCATTATCCTGGAAAAAATGGCAGCTGGGGCTGGCGGCAGTATTTTGCTCCACCTTCTTTTTTATGCAGGATTTTTATTTAAAGGCAGTGATATTTCTCTATCCTACTTATGAGGATACGGAATATTTAGAGGGAGGAACCAGCATTGTCAATATTGCAAGATGTCTGGCTGTTTTGGTCTTTTCTTTGATTTATTATAAAAAGACGGTGAAAGACAGCAGGCGGAACAGGTTTTATTTTTACTGTAATCTCGGGGCGCTGGTTATGTATGTGTGCTGTTCTTTTCTTCCCATTATTTCAAGAATCGGGTATTACCTGACGATTACCCATATTTTTTTCCTTCCAGCACTGATTGATGGAGTGGAAAACAGGAAACTGAAAAAACTCTTTACTGCCGGAGTGATCGGCGCGGCAGTTTTGTATTTTGCAGTGTTTATTTTAATGAAGGCTGGAAATGACGGGCTCCGCATTCTGCCTTATGAAACCTTTATGTTTCATGATATGGTGCCGATTCTTTCGGATGTGAATTAAGGAGGAATGAGATTGAGTAAATTAAATGCTGAAGAATATAAATGCTTTGAAGACATAAAGACAATCAGAGAGGATGGCAGCGAGTTTTGGAGTGCCAGAGCTTTAGCGCCTATATTGGATTACGCCAAATGGGAAAATTTTTTTAAAGTAATTAAAAGAGCAATGATTGCATGTGAAAACAGTGGACATCTGGTTTCAGACGATTTTCCCGAGGTCAGGAAAATCGTAAATGCAGGTGCAGCGGTTAAACCGGTAAAGGATTATGAACTGTCGCGTTATGCCTGTTATCTTATTGTTCAAAATGGCGATCCGCGTAAAGAAATAATTGCACTTGGACAGACTTATTTTGCCATTCAGACTTACAGGCAGGAAGTTGCAGATCATTTTAATGAATTAGATGAGGACAATCGTCGGCTTGTTGTTCGTGGAGATATTAAACAATGGAATCAAATGCTGGCTGAGACGGCACATAAAGCAGGCGTAATAACCAATGAAGAATTTGCTGTTTTTCAAAATGCAGGATATATTGGTTTATATGGTGGATTGGATGTTGAGGATATTCATAGGAAAAAGAACCTGGAGGTTGGACAGAAAATTCTTGATTATATGGGAAGCACTGAATTAATTGCAAATCTTTTCAGAATTTCCCAAACGGAAGAAAAATTACGTAAAGATCAGGTGAATAATGCCAGAAAAGCAACGTCAGTGCATTATAATGTTGGAAAGGAAGTTCGAACTGCGATTCAAAAGATTGGCGGTACAATGCCGGAGGATTTACCAACGCCTGAAAAGAGTATTCAGCAAATAGAAATGGAGCAAATGGAGCGTTTGAGAAATAAAGCGAAAAAAGGAAAACTGATGTTGGATGAATAAAAACTTTTCGATGGAAAGGAATAAAACAGGTGTTTTTTTCAATTATTGTGGTGTGTTTAAATCCGGGGGACAAGCTTAAGAAGACTCTGGACAGTATAGAAAGGCAGAGTTTTCGGGACTACGAGGTAATTATAAAGGATGGAATGTCTAAGGATGGTTCCCTTAATTATGCAAAGGAACTTGCAGTCAGGCAGGAACTTGGGCAGCAGGAGCCGGGAGAAAAAAGCAGGAAATCAGTATCCACACCTGTAATCAGGATTCTGGAAAAAAAGGATACCGGAATTTATAATGCCATGAATCAGGCGGTGGAGGAAGCAGCCGGAAGGTATGTTTATTTTTTAAACTGTGGAGATATTTTTTACTCGGAAGATGTGCTTGAAAAAATGGCTGAATTTATAAAAGAGAAAGAAAATGCAGGTACGCCGGGGATTTTCTATGGAAATATTTTTGAACGCCTAACCGGGCAGCAGGTGATTTCCAATCCTCATATAGATGCTTTTGGATGTTACCGGAATGTGCCCTGCCATCAGGCCTGCTTTTATGATATCAGGCTGGTCAAGGTTCATCCTTTTCAGGAAAAATATCTGGTAAGGGCGGATTATGAGCAGTTTTTGTGGTGTTTTTTTCAGGGGGAAACAAGGGAAAATGCTGCAGGCAAAGTTACATCTGATGACAGAGTAAAAAGCAGTACAGCGTTTCACTATGCGGACCTTATGATTGTGGATTATGAAGGCGGGGGCTTTTCAGAAACGAAAGAAAACCGCAGGAAATCCAGCAGGGAACATAAAGAAATTACCCGAAAATATATTCCGACGGGACAGCTTTTTAAATTTAAGCTGATTATGTGCCTTACCCTTGCTCCGCTGCGCACATTTATTGCCGAAAATGAAAAAACAGCGGGAATTTATAATCGCTTGAAAAAGATGCTGTATCTGCGCAGATAAAAGGACACGGATTGATTATGAAAAGAATTTTATGGATATGTAATATTATGCTGCCGGCCATAGGGCAGGAACTTCATTTACCTTACAGCAACCGGGAAGGATGGCTTTCCGGTATTTTTGAAAAGGTTTGCAGGAAAGATGCGCCTTTTGTCTTAGGCGTCTGTTTTCCTCTTGACAGGCAGTTAAAGCTGACAGTACAGGGAGTGGAATGCTATTCTTTTATAGAAGACTTAAATGTGCCGGAGAAATATGTGCCGGAGCTGGAAACTGTATTTAAAAAGATATTTGAGGAGTTTAAACCGGATACCATTCATATTTTCGGGACGGAATTTCCTCATACGCTGGCGGCGGTAAGAGCCTTTCATAATCCAGGAAAGACGCTGATTGGTATCCAGGGATTGTGTGGGGAGATTGCAAAGGTTTATATGGCAGGTATTCCGGAAAAGGTGCAAAATCAGGTGACATTTCGGGATTTTCTAAGAAAGGATTCCATAAGGCAGCAGCAGGAGAAGTTTAAAAAGCGGGGGAAACATGAGCAGGAGGCTATAGCGGGATGTGGAAATATTACCGGAAGAACCCGGTTCGACAGGGAAGGCACCGCAAAGATGAATCCCCATGTACTGTATTTTCCCATGAATGAAACTATGCGGAAGGAATTTTATACAGGAAGGTGGGAACTGGATAAGTGCCGGGAACACAGTATTTTTTTGGGACAGGGAGATTATCCTTTAAAGGGAATGCATTTTGTGCTTGAAGCGCTGGCCATATTGATTCAAAAATATCCGGATGCAACCCTTGTCGTAGCAGGAAACAGTGTGGTAGAACACCGCACAGTGAAAGAAAAAATAAAGCTGCCTGCCTATGGAAAATATCTGCTTTCCCTGATGAAAAAATATAAGCTGGAGGACAGGGTAATTCTTGCGGGAAAGCTGGATGCCGGAGAGATGAAACAGCAGTTTTTAAAATCAAGCGTGTTTGTATGCGCTTCCGTATTGGAAAATTCCCCCAATACAGTGGGAGAAGCACAGCTTTTAGGGGTGCCGGCAGCCGCCTCAAATGCAGGGGGAATACCGGATTTGATTGAGGATGGAAAAAACGGCCTTTTATTTCCCCCGGGGGATCCCAAAGCAATGGCGGAGAAAATAGAAGCTTTGTGGGACAGAAGCAAAGATGAAAATGGGCTTTGTCTCGCAGAGAGAATTTCCATACAGGAAGCAAAAAGGGCCCGTATTACCCATGACGGAGAAAATAATTATTTAAGACTTTTGGAAATTTATCAGGCAATAGGGGAAAGAAAATGACAGTTACTTTTATATCAAATTATATTAATCATCACCAGATTCCTTTTTCAAATGCCTGTTATGAGCTTTTAGGGGAGGAATATCACTTTATTCAGACGCAGCCTATGGAACAGGAGCGGCTTTCTATGGGATGGAGCAGAGAAGGGGAAACGCTTCCCTATGTGTTATTTCTTTATGAAAATGAGGAATTCTGCAGAAAACTTATCATGGAAAGTGATGTACTGCTTGCAGGCTGGAGCGGGCGGGAAGATCTGGTGGAGGAACGTTTGAATGGGGGAAAGTTGACGATACGCATCAGTGAACGCCTTTACAGAGAAGGCCAGTGGAAGATGATTTCCCCAAGAGGGCTTTTTCACAAATATAAGGAACATACCAGATACAGGAAAAAACCTGCTTATCTTTTGTGTGCAGGGGCTTATGTGGCTTCTGATTTTCATCTGATTCATGCCTATCCGGGAAAAATGTTTAAGTGGGGGTATTTTCCGGAGGTAAGGCACTATGAAAAGGATGAACTGCGGAAAATGAAGCTGTCAGACGGACAGATTCACATAGTATGGGCAGGCAGATTTATTCCCTTAAAGCATCCGGAGTATATGGTAATGCTGGCGAAAAGCCTTAAGGGAAAAACAGAGTTTCACATTCATATGGCAGGGGGCGGAGAGATGGAGGAAGAATTAAAGCGCCTGTCCAGGGAATATGATGTGGAGAAGCAGATTACCTTTTACGGATTTCAAAGACCGGAGGAAGTGCGTTCCATTATGGAAAAATGCCAGATTCACATTTTTACCAGCAATCATTTGGAGGGCTGGGGAGCAGTGGTAAACGAGGCCATGAACAGCGGATGTGCAGTGGTTGCAAATGTGCAGGCAGGGGCAGTTCCTTATCTGATAAAGCATAGAGAAAATGGCATGATTTATCCGGAGGGAAGCTATGAGAAAATGGAGGAAGCAATTTGGTTTCTGTTAAAGAATCCGGAAGAAATGGAGCGGATGGGAAAAAATGCCTATGAGACGATCACCCGGTTGTGGAATGCGCCTTATGCGGCAGGAGAACTCCTTCGTATGATAAAGGAATTAAAGGAAGGCAGTTTTACGCCGCCGAAGGAAGGGCCCTTAAGTCCTGCAGAAGTGACAGCGCCGGGACGGATGTATCAGATGGTCAACAAATAATTTGTGCCTGCGCCAAAAAGTTTGCAGGCTATGGAAAGGACATGGTATTAAAGTGAAAGAAGAAGGAAGACCGTTATGGATTAGTGTGATTGTGCCGGTTTATAATACGGTTGATCTGCTGCAGAGGTGTGTGGATTCCATACGCAGGCAGACTTACCGGAATCTGGAAATTATTTTGGTGGACGACGGTTCTACCGATAATAGCGGCGCTTTGGCGGAAAAATTTGCATTGGAAGACCGGAGAATACGGGTGTTTCATAAGGAAAATGGAGGTTCTTCCTCTGCAAGAAACCTTGGGATTTCCAAGGCCAGAGGGGATTTTATCGGCTTTGTGGATAGTGACGATTATATTGAACCGGAAATGTATGAAAGGCTTTTGCAGGTAGCTGTGACAGAAGATCTGCTTATGGTGCAGACTTCAAGGGATGAGATTGACGAAGAGGGAAATCTTCTGCCTAACGTGTGCGAGCCGCCGAAAGAGCCGGAGCTTTGGGACTGTCAACATTTTATGAGGGAACTGTTGCTTCATAAGGGTGACTGCTCTTTCTGCACAAAGCTGATTCACGCTTCTTTATTGAAAAAAGAGCGGTTTCCGGAAGGGGAACTGAATGAGGACTTTTATCTGCTGGTAAGGCTGCTTCCCAAAATACCGGCAGTTGCGGTGTTGCCCTGGCAGGATTATCATGTTTTTTACCGGTATGGAAGCAATACTCGCACCAGAAATAGGAATGAATTTCCACAGGTGTTTACGGATATCGTGAAAAATGCAGACAGAGTGTATGAAATTGTGGAGAAGGAATATCCGGAGCTTTTGCCGGAGGCAATGCGCTTTGGCCTGTTTCAGAGGCTGGATTATATGCTTCATATTCCCATTTCTCTGATGAACAAAGAGAATACATTTTATTGTCAGGTGAAAGAATATTTAAAGAAGCATAAGAAAGATGTGCGCATGTCGCCTTATCTGACCAGAAAAAATAAGAGATATCTTTTGCTTCTTGGCACAGCACCTAAATTTGTCAGAAGAGTACATAGACTGCTGCAATTATTAAAGGGAAAAAGGGAATGAAGGAAGCCTTGAAAAACAACTTAAAATTTGGACTTGTAATGGGAGTGCTGCTTTTTTTGCAGATAGGATGTCTTTTTTATTATGGCAGCCGGAAGGCTGGCTTCCATGAAGATGAGCTTTATACTTATTACTCTACAAATAAAACGGCAGGGCTGTCAGTAACAGACAGGCAGTGGATGGAAAAGGATGCCCTTCGGAATGATTTCGTAGTGCTTTCCGGAGAAAAATTCCGGTATGATGTGGTAAAGCAGATGCAGTCATGGGATGTGCATCCTCCGGTTTATTATTATATTTTCCATACAGCCTGTTCTTTGTTTCCTGATGTGTTCAGCAAATGGCTGGGAATTGGCGTGAATCTGATTGCTTATGTAGTTTCTTACCTGCTGCTTGCCTATGGTGCATATACAGCAGTTACCAGCAGGGAACAAAATGAAAAATGCAGAAAAAAAGGAAAACTGCTGGCCTTTTTTAGCTGCCTTGCATGGGGATTCTGTCCTGCAGTAATTTCAGGGGTTATGTTTATCCGCATGTATCAGTGGCTGACTCTTTTTATTTTGTTGTGCATGGATTTGCATCTTCGTGCGGTAAAATGGCAGGATTACAGGATAAAGAGTTTTTTCCTTCCGCTTGGTGCCACAGTATTCTTAGGATTTTTAACCCAATATTATTATATTATTTTTCATTTCTTTTTAGGGGCTGGATTTTGCTTTTATCTTTTGAAAAACAAAAAAATCAGGCAATTGTTCGGTTATGTGGCTTCCTGCGCGGCAGGGCTTTCGCTGGCAATCTGCTATTATCCGGCCAGCCTGTCCCATATTTTCAGGGGATATCGGGGAACGGAAGCAGTCAGCGAGTTCAGTAATGCGTCAAATACATGGGACAGGCTTAAATTTTTTGGCGGCTTGTTTGACGATTATGTAACAAATGGCACATTAAGCTGGTGGCTTTTGGGAATCTGTCTTTTGGCAGTGACCGTGTGGTTTTTGAAGAAAAAGAGAGGCAGGAAATGGGAAGTCCTAAATGAAAGTACAGGACTTTTATTATTTGCCGGAGCAGGATATTTCTTTACCGTGTCAAAAACTGCCCTGATTTTAGGAGAAACCTCTAACAGATATCAGCTTCCTGTGTATGGTATTTTTCTGTTTTTGATTTTATATGCTGTCCTGGGGCTGGCAGAAGAGATTTTTACTTTGACGCCCTTTGTAGGCATCAAATATAAAGAAGACAATAAGTGGACAGTACGTGGAGTTGTAGCGGCAGGGAGCATTATCATTTTGCTTATGAATGGGCTGGCGCTTAAAGGTGGAAAAGTTTTTTTCCTTTATGAAGAGGAAAGAGAAGTAATGGAATATGTGAAAGCACACCGAAATGATGCAGTGGTGGTTTTTTACAATGATGCATCTGCCGATCATATCTGGTGGCTTTCCGATGAACTGATGGAATATGATAAGTTTTATATGGCAAGTCAGGGAAATCAGGAAGAAATTAAAGATAAAGAAATCAGAAAGAGCAATCGGCTGTTGGTTTATGTGGCTGATTATGAGAAAAAAGAAGAGTGCCTTAAGAAACTGCTTGAAGCCAACACTCATTTGACGACATATGAAGTGATTGCACAAAAAGGATTGTGGACATTGTATGAAATGCAGTAAAAATGGGGTTCGCAACTTAAAAGTGACATCAAAAAACTCAAAAGCAACATGAGATTGATAGAAGTTGCGCTCCTGCAACTGTATGATAAAGCCATACAGTTCGTCAGAGCAATGCCATGTTGCAGAACTGTTTCGTAAAATCACACAGTAAACGAAGAAAGTGTGAAAAGATTTGAAAGGAGCAAGGAAAAATGAGTTTTGGAGAAAATTTACAGTATTTAAGAAAGCAGAAAGAAATTACACAGGAACAGTTGGCGGAGCAGCTTGAGGTGTCAAGGCAGTCAGTTTCCAAATGGGAGTCAGGACAAAGCTATCCCGAGATGGAAAAGCTGTTGCAGATCTGCAGTATGTTCCACTGTAATATGGACACTTTAATGCAGGGGGATGTAAGTCAGGCTTTTGCAAAAGACAGTTATGGATATGACAAATTTAAAAATACATTAAGTAAGATGATTGCGGCCGGGGTGGGGATACTGCTTTTTGGCATCAGCCTTATGATGTTGCTTTGCGGAGCCGGTATAGAGGAAGACATAGCAACGGCAGTTTTCTTTGTACTGCTTATTGTGTCTGTTATAATTTTTATTGTGACGGGAATGCAGAGCGGGCGGTTTTGCGAAAAATATCCCCAGATAGAAGATTTTTATACGGAAGAGGAAAAAGAGCAGGCATACAAACGTTTTATCATCGGAATTGCTGTAGGTGTGGGATTGATTCTGGTTGGATGTCTTTTTCTGATTGTTGCAGACTTCAGGGTAGAAAAAATGCAGCTTACCGATAAACTGCAGATGGAAAAGTGGGATTATATTATCAATGGAATATTTATGATGATTGTTGCGGCAGCAGCTTCCCTGCTTACCTTTACTGCACTGCAGAAGGAAAAATATAATGTTAAAGATTATAATAAGGAAAATAATCCTTCGCCTGAGAGGAAAAAAAGAAATGAACTGATTGGAAAACTGTGCGGCTGCATTATGCTTGTTGCAACCATTGTCTTTTTTCTGATTGGATTTATAGAAGGCGGCTGGGCTGTATCCTGGTTTGCCTTTGTGGCAGGAGGAATCCTTTGCAGTATAGTGGCAATTGCATTAAGCAGAGGAGAATGAGGAACAGTAAAGTGTCTCATGGTGCTTCACATTTTCGGAAATTTTTGTTAAAATAAAACAAAAAACAGTATATCGGTATTTTCGATGGAAAAGTGGGGGATCACATGACACACAGTGAGAAAGCAGAACATCTTTTGCGCCAGCAGTATCACTGTTCGCAGGCATTGTTTGGGGCATTTGCGGAAGATTTTGGCATGGATTTAAAGACAGCGTTTAAAATCAGTACATGTTTTGGCGGGGGAATGCATCAGGGGAGCGTATGCGGCTGTATTACAGCAGCCTTAATGGTGCTTGGAATGGCGCTGGGCTTTTATGATTCACAGGACAGAGAGCAGGAAATTTACGGAAATAAGAAAACAGATGAATTCATAAAGGCATTTAAGGAAAAGATGGGCGGAGAAACCAAATGCCGGAATATTCTGGGAAAGGATATATCGAAACCGAATGAAATGGCAATCATCCGTCAGGAGGGGCTGATTTTACAAAAATGTCCTAATGCAATGAATGCCAGCATTGAAATTCTGGAAAAAATGCTGGAGGAACAATTAAAGGATAAAGAAGAAACCAGTATAAATTTAGAAGATCTTCCGGAAAAGGATGAGATACAGAACATACTGAAAACCATCAGCAGAATCAGGCGTTTTAGAAAAAATGTCAATGAATTGATTTTTTCATCTGCTAAAGAAATAGGGTTTATTCAGTTTGATATTCGGAAATTTAAGATTATAAACGATTTATACGGGGAAAAGTTCGGAAATGAAGTTCTGGACTTTATCCTCCGGGGACTTAGGGAGAGCTGTCATGAGAGGCAGTTTTTTGTAAACCTGCGAAGTGATGTGTTCATGGTAGTGACAGAGTATGACAAGGAAGAAGAGTTAGTGGACTTTATCCGCCAACTGGACGGAAAGATTAACAATTATAAAAATGTAAAACTCCAGATGGCCTATGGCGTATATACCATTGAAGACAGGGAAATGGAGCAGCGGCAGATGGAAGACCGGGCCGCTATGGCAAGAAAAGCAGCCAAAAAAAATATAGTAACAAATGTACTATTCTATAAAGAACAGTTTAAGGATACATTGTATAACAGGAAGTTTATTGAAGAAAATATGCAGGCAGCAATTACCGAAAGACAGTTTATGATGTATCTTCAGCCTAAATACAGTATTGCCAAAAATGAAATTATCGGCGCAGAGGCATTGATCCGGTGGCGGCATCCGGAACGGGGCATGATTTATCCGGATCAGTTTATTCCCATTATTGAAGAAAATGGATTTATAAAAAAGGTAGATTATTATATATGGGAGGAAGCCAGCCGGTTTATTGCAAAGTGTAAAGAGGCCGGAATTGATTTTTGTCCTGTTTCTGTAAATATGTCAAGAGTGCATCTTTTGGATGATGAATGTATTCAGGTACTTGCAGAGATGATAGAAAAATATGGGATTCCAAAGAAGCTGCTGGAACTGGAGATTACGGAGACTGCGGATAACCAGCAGGTGAGTATGAAAGCGCTGCAGCTCAAAGAAGAAGGTTTTACTCTTTTGATGGATGATTTTGGAAGCGGGTATTCTTCCCTGAATATTTTGCTGGAAACTCCTTTTGATGTGATAAAGCTTGACAGAAAATTTATTGATAATATGACAGTTTCAAATAAGGGAAAAATGATTCTGGAGCAGGTGGTTTCTATGGCGGATAAGCTGGAGCTGGGGCTTTTGGCGGAAGGTGTGGAAACCAAAGAACAGACAGAACTTTTGCAGCGCATAGGATGTGACCAGGTGCAGGGTTATTATTACGCAAAACCTATGCCTGCAGATGATTTTTTTGTTCTTTTAAAAAAGCAATTGGAAAATAAAGGTTAAATTCTGCTACAGGTATTGGAAACAGGTAAAGGAGGGTACATATGAAGGTATTAGTGATTGGCGGTGTGGCGGCCGGGACAAAAACAGCAGCAAAGTTAAAACGGGAGGACAGAGAGCTGCAGGTAACGCTGCTTTCCAAAAGCAGGGATATTTCCTATGCAGGCTGTGGACTGCCTTATTATGTGGGAGGGATGATTCAGGAGCCGGAGGAACTGATTGTAAATACTCCTGCAAAGTATGCGGCGCTGACAGGGGTGGAAGTGCTCACGGAAAAAGAAGTGATCAGCATTGATTCGCAGACGAAATCTGTCAAAGTGAAGGATGGAAAGACCGGCGGGGAGGAAGTACATACTTACGATAAACTGGTAATTGCAACAGGAGCTTCTCCGGCAGTTCCTCCTGTAAAGGGAATGGAACTAAACGGGGTGTTTACCATACGGACTCCGGAGGATGCGGTAAATGTCAGGGCTTATGTGGAAGAGGAAAATGTTAAAAAGGCAGTGGTGGTTGGCGCAGGCTTTATCGGTCTTGAAATGGCGGAAAATCTGCAGCAGAAAGGCGTTGCAGTTACAGTGATTGACTTTGCACCCCAGATTCTGCCTAATATTCTGGATCCTGAAATGGCTGCCTATGGCAAGAAGCATTTATTGAAAAAAGGAATCAGAGTGATTACGGGAACAAAGGCAGAAGAAATTTCAGGCGATGGAAGGGTAGAAGCAATAAAAACCAGCGCAGGCGTCCTAAGCTGCGGGCTTGTAATCATGGCGGCAGGTATTCGCCCCAACACCGGATTTTTGGAGGGCAGCGGTATTGAAATGAACCGGGGCACGATTCTTGTAGACCGGACTATGAAAACCAGTCTTCCTGATGTTTATGCAGCAGGGGACTGTGTACAGGTAGTCAGCCGTATTACCGGAAAAGCCCAGTGGTCCCCGATGGGATCTTCTGCCAATATGGAGGGGCGTACACTGGCACAGATTCTTGCAGGAGCCCAAAAGGAATATCCGGGTGTACTTGGAACCGGCGTTGTCAAATTGCCGGGACTTAACTGCGGACGTACGGGACTTACCGAAGCACAGGCGGTAGATGCGGGATATCAGGTGGAAACAGTGCTTGCTGTTACAGATGATAAAGCTCATTACTATCCGGATTCAGCGTTCTTTGCAACAAAGCTGATTGCAGATAAGGAAAGCCACAAATTGCTTGGCTTACAGGTATTTGGCCCGGGCGCTGTAGATAAGATGGTGGATATTGCGGTAATGGGAATCAATATGGGGGCAAGGCTGGAAGATTTCGAAAATGCAGATTTTGCCTATGCACCTCCTTTTTCCACTGCAATTCATCCCCTGGTGCAGGCTGTATATGTTTTGATGAATAAATTAAATGGTGATTTGGTCAGTATGACTCCGGCAGAGTATGCGGCAGGAAAGGCAGAAGGATACCGGGTATTGGATGTGGCTCCGGTTCCCACCATTCGAGGCGCAGAATATATTGACCTTGCCAGTGTAAAAGGGGAACTGCCCGGGATTGGTAAGGAGGAAAAGCTGCTGCTTGTCTGTGCAAAGGGAAAGAGAGGATACTTTTTGCAGAATCGGCTGCGTTTTTATGGCTATACCAACACCGTTGTGCTGGAAGGCGCGACCTTCTTTAATGATGTAAAAGTGAAAAATGATGGCGGTCAGGTTTCCAAAGAAGAGGAAACGAGAGTGAAGGCTCTTGGCTTTTTAAAGGACAAGAGGACGCCGGATAAATTTAATGGACGGGTAATCACACGAAACGGAAAGATCACAGCCCAGGAAGCAAAAGCAATTGCTCAGGCAGCAGAGCAGTTTGGAAGCGGTGAAGTGACTATGACCTCCCGTCTTACTATGGAAATACAGGGGGTTCCTTTTGAAAATATTGAACCTCTCAGGGAATATTTGCTGGATGCAGGTCTGGAAATGGGCGGCACAGGCTCTAAAGTGCGTCCGGTGGTATCCTGTAAGGGAACTACCTGCCAGTATGGATTAATTGATACCTTTGAGCTGTCAGAGGAAATTCATGAGAGATTTTTCCACGGGTATGCATCTGTAAAGCTGCCTCACAAATTTAAGATAGCAGTAGGCGGCTGTCCCAACAATTGTGTAAAGCCTGATTTAAATGATCTGGGAATTATCGGACAGCGGGTGCCCCAGCCTGATCTGGAAAAATGCCGGGGATGCAAGGTGTGTCAGGTAGAGAAAAACTGTCCCATCAAAGTTGCAGGTCTTAAGGATGGAAAACTGGTGATTGATGAGAATGCATGTAATCATTGCGGCCGCTGCATGGGCAAGTGTCCCTTTGGCGCATTGGAAAACTATGTGAATGGCTACCGGATTTATATCGGCGGACGCTGGGGAAAGAAGGTTGCCAGAGGAAGATATCTTGATAAAGTATTTACGGATAAGGAAGAGGTACTTGCCATTGTGGAAAAAGCAATTCTTTTGTTCAGGGAACAGGGAATTACAGGGGAGCGCTTTGCCGATACGGTGGAGAGGATTGGTTTTGAGCAGGTGCAGGAACAGCTCCTTAAGGATGATCTGCTCTTAAGAAAGCAGGAGAATATTTCGGCGCAGAAGCACATGAAAGGCGGAGCTACCTGTTAGCAGCTTGCCGGAATCTGAAAATTGATTTTATTGATTTTCCATGCGGTCAGGCAAAAAAATTTGCTGTTATGTCTGATTTATGATATGATATTCGCGAGCCCCTGCCTTTGGGCAGGGGCTTTGCAAATTATAGAGTAAGTGGAGGCAGTTTTATGTTATTAGATAACAAAACAATTCTTATTACCGGCGGCACAGGATCTTTTGGCAAATGCTTTACAAAGTATGTGCTTACAAATTACAATCCAAAGAAAATTATCATATACTCCAGAGACGAATTTAAGCAGTTTATCATGGAGAATGAATTTAAGGAATACAAGGACAGGCTCCGGTTTTTTATTGGAGATGTGAGAGATAAAGAAAGGCTTCGCAGGGCATTTGAGGGCGTGGACTATGTGATTCACGCGGCAGCCCTAAAGCAGGTTCCGGCATGTGAATACAATCCCAATGAAGCCATCAAGACCAATATTCACGGTGCCCAGAATGTGATAGATGCATCCCTGGATTCCGGAGTGAAGAAGGTAGTTGCACTTTCCACTGACAAGGCAGTGAATCCGGTCAACTTGTATGGAGGCACCAAGCTGGTATCAGATAAGTTGTTTATAGCAGCCAACGCCTATGCAGGCTCCAAGGATATCAATTTTTCAATTGTACGTTATGGAAATGTGGCGGGAAGCCGGGGTTCCATCATTCCTGTATTTCATAATATTATCAAAAACGGCGGAAATGAGCTGCCAATTACCGATTATCGCATGACACGCTTCTGGATCAGCCTGACACAGGGGGTTGAGCTGGTAATTAAGGCATTGGAAGAGGCAAGCGGCGGTGAGACCTTTATCAGTAAAATTCCTTCCTTTAAAGTGACAGATCTGGCACAGGCCATGCTGCCCGGATGTAAGATGCCGGAAATTGGCATCCGTCCCGGAGAAAAGCTTCATGAGATTATGGTGACGGTGGAGGATTCTGCCACAACTTATGAGTATGACAGGCATTTTATCGTATATCCCCAGGTGATTTGGAATGACAAGCAGAAGATCAACTTAAGTGGTCAAAAGGTAGAGGAAGGCTTTTCCTACAGTTCCGGAAATAATAAAGAGTGGCTCAGCGTTCAGGACATTCAGGAGCTGCTTAAAAAGGTGGATCTGGAGAAGTAGAACCTTTGCAAATACTAAGGGCATTAGTTACAGTTTGTTAAAAAGCTGCATATAGATATAAGAAAAAGGTGCGTTGGAAGAATCCGGTGCACCTTTTATGGTATATTTGACGGAACGCGGTTAAAGGTAGATGGGAGGAGCATTACAGGCAGAACTGGATGGTAAAATCAATTTGGAATGCAGGGAAACAATGAAAGGATGTAGATATGGATATTAAGGTAAAAGAAGAATTTGTAAAGCAGGCGTTAAAATTACATCAGGAAAATCCGGTGGCAGATGCCCACCTGGATTTGGCAGGTGAAATTCTCTTAAGAAATATGGCAGGTGAGAAAGATGTGGTTAAAAATCATTATCTGCCGCACTTTCGCACTGCTGGAATGAATCTGGTGCTTTCTTCTGTTTATGTGGAAAATGGTAATCTGGACAGAGCGTGGGATAATGCACTTTGTCAGATTAATGCTTTGAAGGAAGACGTGGAAGGTCTGGAAGATGTTTTGCTGATTAAAAGTAAAGTAGATTTAGATAAAGCACTGAAAGAGGACAAAATTGGAATCATAATTTATATGGAGGGACTTGACTGCATTGGTGAAGATATTGATAAATTGGATATGCTGTATGAAATGGGGATAAGAGGCGCCTCTCTTACCTGGAGCAGGGCAAATGCTCTGGCAACAGGATGCTGCGTGGCGTCAGAGCACAGGCAGATCCCCGGCGGCCTGACAGATGCAGGAATAAAAGCAGTAAAGAAAATGGAAGAGCTGTCCATGTTTCTTGATGTAAGCCATTTAAATGATGAGGGCTTTGAACAGTTATGCCGGATTACAGAAAAGAGCTTTATTGCAACTCATTCCGGAAGCAGGCGCATCTATGATAATTATCGGAATCTGACAGATGAACAGATGGAAGCGCTGGCTTTTCAGGGTGGTATTATGGGGATGAATGGCTGTGTGTTTCTTACAGGCTCCTTTGAAGGAAATCATCTGGAGATGCTTTGCAGGCATATAGAATATGAGGTGGAAAAAATCGGAGCAGCACATGTTGGCTATGGATTTGATCTGTGTGATTCCTATGATTTTGCAAAAGCGGCGCTTAGTGGGAAGAAACCTGAAAAGAAGTATGACTGCCTCTTAAATCACAGCCAGGTTCCGTTGCTCAGCGCAGCACTTTTACAAAGAGGAATGAGCAGTGAGGATGTGAAATGTATTATGGGAGGAAACTTTATCAATTTTTTCAGAAAATGCTTATAACTTTCTAATTTGAAAAGTATCCTGAAGGAGCAGCCAGTTAGGGCGGAAAAGACGCATAATCTGCCAATAACCCATGCCGCGCAGAAAGTAGGCAGGAAGAAGAGAAAACTTTTCCTGATAGCTTCGAACATCCTCAAACCAGACTTCATGAAGCAGTCCGTTTTGCTCATATTGAAAATAAGGAGACATGGCAGTTTCGTCAAAAAGAATTTCCGCATCATGGGCAATGGCAATTTGAACAGCCTCTAAATTGCTGATGGTAACTGCCGCGGAACTGCCACGGACGTAGGGAAGCGTCCAGTCGTAGCCATAGTTTGGTATACCCAGGTCAATCTTCGCAGGATCAATGCGGGTAATGGCGTAATCCACAACTTCCCGTACTTTGTTGATGGGGGCTACAGCCATTGGGGGGCCGTATGTATACGCACATTTAAGTCATACGTAGTATTAATTGGAAATACGAGGGAATATACTTAAGGAAAAATTACAGTTATCCAGTTTTCCACGTGTATTGCGAGTTTCTTTCTCATAGTCAATTCGAGCAATAAGCTCTTTCAGGATGGAATTATTAAGTTCAGTGGTGTTTGTCTTATATGTATCAAGTAAATGTCTGACCTTAGGCGCAAAAAGTTCCTGTGTGTTTTGAAGTTCTCGAAGGTGGCTTAAGTCTCTTTCATTGGCATTTAGTTGCTCTTCTAAAGAGGTAATAGAGTTTTTAAGGTTAGCCTGCCTTTCTTTAAATATTTCAATTGTGTACACTTCCTGTTCCAAGAGATCATATGCCCGGTTAAGCTGTGAAGTAAGCTGGGCAATTTCTGACCGCAGTTTCTTTATAGTATCAAGTTTCAGGCTGATTTCCTCATTTACAGGGGAAAAGTTCATTGCCTTATTGTCAACCTCATAAGCGTGCAGCCAGTCTTTCAGGTATTGCAGTACTTGACGCTCCACGAGAAAAAGGGGAGAAGATACATTGTCACAATACCGGTTCGGGCATTTGAAGGTTGAATATTTGTTTCTGGAATTAGGCGCCAGTCGTGTCATGAGGGCGCCGCACTTCTTGCAGTATACAAGACCTGAAAGAGGGTTTTGCAGGGCAGAGGCAGCAGGCACAGTATTTTTTTGATTTACTTTACGCATTTTAGCGGCAAGTTCAAATTGATCGTCGCTAATGATTGCTTCATGTTTCCCCTGTGCAACCAGGTGGTTTGGATCATATACTCTCTTTTTAACAACCGTTCCGTTTACGGAAGTCTTAATCTCTTTATACTGCCCAAAGAATACCTTGCCGGTATAGGTAAGGTTTTTTAACATATCGCTGATGGTCGCCCTGGACCATTTATCATTAACCACAGGTTTAATACCCATAGAATCCAATTTGGCTGCTATAGCATCCGTGCCAAGTCGGCAGAAGGTACCGTCTGGCTGCTGTTCACCCTGACAGTACCAGTTATAAACTTGCCTGACAATTTCTGCCTGTTCGGGAATAATTTCAAGGGAATAGCCTTTTGACAGTTTGACCTTTTTATACCCATAGGGAGCCGAACCGCCAATATAGTTTCCTTCTTTAACAGAAGCAATTCGCCCACGCTGCAGACGACGGTTAATGGTCTTATATTCGCGTCTGGACATAAAGAGTCCAAACTCAAAATATTCTTCATCAAATTCATTATTCGGATCATAGGTTTTGGACGGAGTGATAATGACAGTATTAGAATATTTGAAAGCATCAGCAACAATACCCTGATCTTTGGTGTTGCCACGTGCAAGACGTTCTACTTCCACCACATAAACGCCCTTCCACATGCCAGATTCTACATCAGATAGAAGTTCCTGCATGACAGGACGCGCGGTGATTGTTTCTCCAGATACAACCTCGGAATAGAATCTGGAAATAGGTTTTCCCATCTTTTTGGATAGTTCTGTTAAAATACGCTTATGCCGGGCAAGGGTTTCCTCTTCTCCCTTCATTTCAGCGTCACGATCTGCGCGGCTTTTGCGAAGATAGGCACAGTAGTTGTCCTGCATGGTTTTCCTCCTTGGAATGGTTAAGACATATTGTTTATGTAAAATACTAAGGCGGTTTGGAAGTTCTGTCAATGGATTTTGAATAACAAAGTATATTGAAGGAGTAATACTGGATGGATATTTTTGTTTTATTATTTAACGTAAAAGGCCCCGTATTATTACGAGACCTTCACAAATAAACTAATATCTTCTTTAATGCCCTATAGGCAATATTGGAAAGATGAAGCATCTTTCTGTTAGTTTATTACAGTTTATATTATGCAAATAGTCAATTACATGTAAACAGAAAAAATTAGTTTAAGGAATCTTATCCCATAAGCTATAAAAAGTAAGTGTCCGTGCAATTGTAGCTAACGATAATATATATTCCGGTGAAAATTCTTTTTTTGATCTAGTGGTTTATCCTTCTTTACTGAAAACAATGCCCACATGTTGTGTAGCCTTGATTTAGTAATTCATCTAAGGAAAGAACAGAAGTTTCATAGTTCTGTAAATCTATTTTTTCTACGTCATGACAAGTTGAATAATGTATTTTTTGAGTGTTTGTATTTAGAACATAAAAATCTGTTTGTGTTGCCTCAGAATTTTGTAACCCTGTTAATGAACTGGATTCATTGTCATAAGTATAAATATCAATATTAGATGACCAATAGCGGTCAATTGGTTCAGCGCTTTGTCCGTTATCTGTTGAAATATCATGTTCATAAACTATGGTAGTATTTTTCAACAGGCTATAGTAGTCAGGAGTTGCCCAGTACTGACCATTGTAATATACAATATTTCCTTCAAGAATATCATTGGTTAAGGTATCCAAAGAAGTAGTGCTATATGGACACCAACCAGCCTGTATAGATGGAGTAATATTATCGTAAAAATTTGAACAACTACCATCAGAATTAAAAGTAAATGTCATGACATCAGTTTGCAAATTTTCAGTACGCATTTCACCAGTAGATTCATAATAATACCACTGATTTCCTTCTTTTATCCATCCGTTGTCATTACTGTTATTTTGTACATCAGATGACGTGGCAGAAAGCGGTGTATATGAAATATCAGTTTCAGTGTTTTCGATATTTGGTGTCGTATCATACTGCGAATCAGAAGATATAGTTTCATTGTTATAAGTATTTTCTGATATAGGAGTATCAGTTTTTGGGTTAGTAGATAAATTGGATTCAGCCATTAAAATGTTGTCTGATGAAATATTGTTTTGGTTTGAAGGAAAATTTCCATTTATACCAGTATAGATAACAATAAAACAAACCAAAGTAGCAGAACACATACCAATTACAGCTAAAAAAGCGGTTAATAAGTTTAGTATCTTATTTGAGTTCCTCATGTGAAATTCTCCTTTGTAAAAGGATAATCAGTAGAAAGTTCGCTACTATAAATCCCAATTCTATTTTCATTATATCAAATTATAATTTTTATGAAATGAACTATAGTTCCGTTTGTAATTTTAATTGTTAATATAATAAAATGTGTTAATAAAAT
>VSNT01000043.1 GCA_009774465.1 Lachnospiraceae bacterium | reverse complement strand
GAGCCGCCCTTAAAAATGTGGTGGCTTTAGCTGCCGGTATGGCGGATGGGCTTGGCTATGGGGATAATACCAAGGCGGCGCTTATTACAAGAGGAATTGCAGAGATCGCAAGGCTCGGCATCAGTATGGGTGGAAGAATTGAAACCTTTTACGGACTTACAGGGATCGGTGATTTGATTGTAACCTGTGCCTCCATGCATTCCAGAAACCGGCGTGCAGGTATATTAATTGGAAAAGGCGCTTCTATGGAAGAGGCAATGAAGGAAGTGAAAATGGTGGTGGAAGGGGTTTACTCTGCTAAGGCAGGATATGCGCTGGCCCAAAAATACGGGGTGAATGTGCCCATCATTGAGCAGGTGAACAGAATATTATTTGAAAGAAAGCCGGCATCGGAAGCAGTCAGTGAATTGATGCTTCGTGATAAAAAGGTGGAAAATATAGATTTAAGAACATTATATCAAAACAGTGTGGAGATACCCTGGTAAGAAAAGTCAGATGGCAAAAAACGTCAATGAAAAAAGGAGAGGGAAATGAGTAATCAACAGTTTAGCGGAACAAAAGAATATGTAGCTTCCGAGGAGTTAATGGCAGGGGTGAATGTGGCGATTGCCCTTCAAAAACCCCTTTTGATCAAAGGTGAACCGGGAACCGGCAAAACCATGCTTGCAGAGGCAGTCGCAAGGTCTCTTGGAAAGAAACTGATTATATGGAATATTAAATCAACAACAAAGGCACAGGACGGCCTTTATATGTATGATACCATTCAGAGGCTGTACGACGGACAGTTTGGAGAAGAGGGAGTAGATGACATTGCCCACTATATTAAGCTGGGAAAATTGGGAGAGGCATTTGAGTCTGAGGAACAGGTGGTTTTGTTGATTGACGAGATTGACAAGGCGGATTTGGAGTTTCCCAATGACCTTTTATGGGAGCTTGACCAGATGGAATTTTATATTCATGAAACAAAGCGTACCGTTAAAGCAAAGCAGCGCCCCATTGTAATCATTACCTCCAATGCGGAAAAGGAGCTGCCGGATGCGTTTCTTCGAAGATGTATTTTCCATTATATTGATTTCCCGGATGAAGCTTTGATGGAGGAAATTGTAAGAACCCATTATCCGGATGTGGAAGATCATCTTCTGCAAAATGCAATGGAGGTATTTTACCGGATTCGGGATCTTCGGGATATCCGCAAAAAACCCAGCACTTCGGAATTAATTGACTGGATTAATGCACTCCAGATCGGAGGCATCAGCGCAGACCAGATACGGGCAAAGCTTCCTTTTATCGGTGTGGTAGTGAAAAAAGATGAAGATCTGGAAACGGTAAGGCAGAAACTGGATTAAAGATAACGCAGTTTTTCAGCTGCAGGGTGGCGGATATGTTCTCAAATTTCTTTTATATTTGTAAAGCAAAAGGCTTAAATATAACCTTAAGTGAATGGCTTACCTTACAGGAAGCCCTGGATCAGGGGCTGTGCAGCAGCAGCCTTACGGAATTTTACTATATTGCAAGAATGATTCTGGTGAAAAGTGAAACAGATTTTGACAAATTTGATATGGCTTTTGAGGAAGCCTTTAAAGGGATTCAGTCTGAAAATGAAATCTCTAAAAACATGATGAAATGGCTGGATAAGTCAGAGCTGATTGATATGGTTGACGAGGAAGAGCGTTACCGCATGAACGAGCAGGATGGGATACAGTTCATTGACAAGGATGAGGTGGAATCCAAGTTTAAGGAAAGACTGCGGGATCAGGACAGCGAGCACAATGGCGGAAGCTTTTGGATCGGCAGCATGGGCAAAACTGCATTCGGCAATATGGGCGGATTTATGGGCGGAATCCGGGTTGGCGGAAAGACCGGATATCAGAGTGCATTTCAGGTAGTCGGCGCGCGCAAGTACAGAGATTTTCGGGATGACAGGATGCTGGATAATCGTCAGTTTCAGCTTGCTTTTCGAAAACTGCGTCAGTTTTCCTCAAGGCTGGATATCCCGAAAACAGAGCTGGATATAGACGGAACCATTGATAAAACCTGCAACAATGGCGGTTATCTTCAGATTGTCATGGACAAGCCCCGCAAAAATGCGGTAAAACTTTTGCTTCTCATGGATTCAGGGGGCACCATGATTCCCTTCAGCTCGCTTTTAAACGAGCTGTTTCAGGCGGTGCACAAGTCCAATCATTATAAAGATGTAAAAACTTATTATTTTCATAACTGTATTTATTCCAAACTCTATAAAACACCGGAATGTGAAAACGGGGACTGGATTGATACGGAATGGATGTTCCGGAACCTGGACAGTGACTATAAGGTGATTGTTGTGGGGGATGCTGCTATGGCGCCGGAGGAGCTTTACTCTACCAGTGGAAATTACAGAGGGCCCAATGGGGGACTGGCAGGCTGGGACTGGCTGCAGCTGCTTAAACGCCACTATAAAAAGATAGTTTGGCTGAATCCTAAAATGGCGCCGGGACATGCCCCCTGGCGGGAGGCGGAAACAGCCATCAAGGCATTATTCCCTATGTATAAACTGACCGTGGACGGGTTAAATCAGGCGATGGTGAAATTAATGCTGAATAAATAGGTAAATTTCAAAATAGTTGTTGAACTTTATTGAAATTTGTTATAAAGTAGTAAAGTGATTGAACTTTAAAGTATGTAAAAAGGCAAAATAATTGAATTTTGCCTTTTTGCGTAAAAATCTAAGGAGGAAAGTATGAAAAAATTATTAAGTCTTTTGGCAGTATCCGCTATGGTAGTTTCTCTTTGTGCATGCAGCAATGGAGGAAGCACTCAGGAGAATGCTGAAACAACTGAAAGCAGTTCAGAGGCAGAAACAGGTACGGAAGCAGAAGAAACAGCAGGTGAAAGTACAGGCGTTATGCCTGCAATTGCAAAAGAAGATATTAAAATAGGTGTGATTCACATTACTGATCCTGCAGAAGGAAGTGGATATACATATACCCATGATCTTGGCATTCAGGGAATGCAGAGTAATATTGGTCTTGATGATTCACAGATCGTTCGTAAGAATAATGTAAATGACTCTGATGCAACTGCAATTGAAAATGCAATCAGAGAGTGTATTGAAGAGGGATGTAATGTTATTTTTGCTACGAGCTGGGGATTTATGGATACCTGTGAAGCTCTTTCAGAAGAGTTCCCTGATGTGATCTTTTCTCATGGAACAGGTTACAAATGCAACGGTGTAAACTTTAACAATTATTTCGGAAGAATTTATCAGGCAAGATATCTTGCAGGTGTTGCAGCAGGCCTTAAGACAGAAAGTAATAAGCTTGGCTATGTTGCAGCTATGGGACAGGAAAATTCAGAGGTGACAGGAGGCGTGAATGCATTTGCAATGGGCGCTTATTCAGTTAACCCTGACTGTGAAGTATATGTAAAGGTTACAAACAGCTGGTTTGATCCGGAAGGGGAAACACAGGCTGCACAGGCCCTTGTTGATCTTGGATGTGATGTGATTGCACAGCACTGCGA
The DNA here is from genome assembly GCA_009774465.1 of Lachnospiraceae bacterium. GTDB lineage: Bacteria > Bacillota > Clostridia > Lachnospirales > Lachnospiraceae > Suilimivivens. The sequence goes on along the minus strand of VSNT01000043.1, from coordinate 22,542 downwards.
TACACCCAATCCTCAGACAGTTGCCGAGCAAAATGGCGTATGGGGCGTTGGCTACAATTCAGATATGTCCAAGGACGCACCAGGGGCAGTATTAACCTCTGTTATGTGGGACTGGTCCGTATATTATACCTATGCAGTACAGTCTATTATTGATGGTACATGGACAGGTGAAAATTATTTTGGAGGCATGGCAGACGGCCTTGTAAATATTGCTCCTTTATCTGATCTTTGTGCAGATGGCACACAGGAAGCTGTTGATGCGGCAAGAGCACAGATCATTGATGAGGGATTCAATGTATTTGACGGCGTGATTGAAACAAATGATGGAAGTACTGTTGGCGAGGAAGGAGCTACCTTAAGCGACGCTGACATTACCGGCAGCATGAACTGGTATTTCAAGAATGTAGTAGTTAAATAAGTCAAGAGGCAGATTTTATAAGGGCGGCCATTTTCATAATAAATGACCGCCCGTTTTTTCTTAGGTGGAGATAGGGTATGGCAGAGCGGGAAAAATCATTATATGCAATTGAATGCAGAAAAATTACCAAGACTTTTGGACAGGTACTTGCCAATGATGAAATTGATTTGAATGTTAAATATGGAGAGATACTTGCACTTCTTGGAGAAAATGGTTCAGGGAAAACAACACTTATGAATATGTTGTCGGGGATTTATCATCCTGACAGCGGTCAGATTTTTATAGGCGGCAGCGAGGTGAAAATTAATTCTCCTGTAGATGCCATGAATTTGGGCATTGGAATGATCCATCAGCATTTTAAACTGGTGGAGGCATTTCGGGCAATGGATAATATTATTCTGGGAACCAAGGGAAAAAAGGAAAAGAACAGGGTGACCAGTGAAAAAATAAAAGAAATCAGTCAAACATATGGATTGGAAATCGAACCGGAAAAATATGTCTGTGATATGAGTGTATCAGAAAAACAGACAGTAGAGATTTTAAAGGTTTTATATAAAGGGGCGGAAATATTGATTTTGGACGAGCCTACAGCGGTTCTTACGCCTCAGGAAACAGAAAAATTATTTCAGATTCTTCGGAAAATGAAAGAAAAAGGATGCGCCATTATCATTATCACCCATAAGCTTCAGGAGGTATTGGAAATCAGCGACCGGGTTACAATCCTTCGAAAAGGAAAAAGTATTGACACGGTGGAAACGAATGCATGTGACGCGCAGAAGCTGACGGAATTGATGGTGGGAAGGCCCATCAGCCTTGAAATCAATCACCCGCCGGTAAAAGACAGTAAGACAATTTTAAAAGTGGTTGACCTTACTGTAAATAAAGCAGATGGCACAAAGGCGATTGATGATATCTCCTTTGATATCCGCAGCGGAGAAATTTTGGGCGTGGCCGGTGTAGCCGGAAGCGGACAAAAGGAATTATGTGAAACCATAGCAGGGCTTATGGAGGCCAGCAAAGGCGCGATTCTTTTCCATAAGGAAAATCTTCTTGGAAAAACACCTTCGGAAATTATAGAAAAAGGCGTCAGCATGAGCTTTGTACCGGAGGACAGGCTTGGTATGGGGCTTGTTGCATCTATGGGAATGACAGATAATATGCTGCTGAAAACCTATCAGAAAGGAAAAGGCGCTTTCGTCAACAGAAAACCTGCCAGAGAAATGGCGGAAGGGCTGATAGAAAAGCTTGATATTGTAACTCCCGGAACAGAAACGCCGGTTCGTCTTTTAAGCGGAGGCAATGTGCAGAAGGTGCTGCTTGGGCGGGAGATTGAATCTGCTCCCTCTGTTCTTATCACAGCTTATCCGGTAAGGGGATTGGATATCAATTCTTCCTATACCATTTATGATCTTTTAAATGAACAGAAAAAGAAAAATGTGGCTGTGATGTATATTGGAGAGGATTTGGATGTACTTCTGGAATTATCTGACCGTATTATGGTTTTATGTCATGGGAAAATAACAGGAATTGTGGATACACTGGGAACCACAAAGGAAGAAATCGGTATGATGATGACCGGAGAAAACAGGATTTCAGTTAAGGAAAAGGAGGCACAAAGATGAGTAATGGTGCAGGAAACAGACAAAATGAGCCCTTTGCCAGAATTGTAAAACGTGCCGAACTTTCCACCGGACGGATTGTGCTTTTGCGGTTGGCGGCAGTTGCCCTTTCCCTGATTGCCGGAGGCGTTTTTATTGCCTGTGTAGGGCAGAATCCTTTTGTGATTTATGGAACCATCATTTCAGGAGCAGTGCGCAGTGTTATGGCATTTCAGGGAACCGTTAAGGTTATGATACCTTTGCTGGTTACATCTTTAGGCGTTACGCTGGCTTTTAAAATGAAATTCTGGAACATTGGAGGAGAAGGCCAGATTATATTTGGAGCAACCTGTGCAACTTTTTTTGCCCTGTTCTGTTCAGGAATGAATCATGTTCTTTTAATTATTATCATGTTTCTGGCAGGATTTATCGGCGGCGGATTATGGGGGCTTCTGCCTGCAATTTTTAAAGTGAAGTACAATACAAATGAAACGTTGTTTACTTTAATGTTGAATTATATTGCACTTCATATAGTATCCTATTTAAGGGATGGTCCCTGGATGGATCCTGGTTCCCAGGGATTTCCCAAGATTGCCAGATTTGATAAAAATGCATCTTTGGATAAATTATTCGGCATACAGTTTGGATGGCTGATTGCCCTTATTTTGGTGGTAGTTATATTTGTTTACATAAAATATACAAAGCAGGGGTATGAGATCAGTGTTGTGGGAGAAAGTCAGGATACTGCAAGGTATGCGGGAATGAATGTAAAAAAGATTGTGCTTCGTACCATGTTTTTAAGTGGCGGTATTTGCGGTATGGCAGGTATGCTGCAGGCGACAGGATCAGATATTACCCTGACAACCTCTGTTGCAGGAGGCGTGGGATTTACTGCAATTATCATTGCATGGCTGGCACAGCTTAATCCTTTTTCCATTTTACTGGTTTCTTTCCTGTTCAGTGTGCTTGAAAAAGGAAGCAGTGTGGTTCAGTCAAATTATGGATTGTCTACGGACTGTGCGGATGTGCTGCAGGGCATCATTTTGTTTTTTATTCTTGGATGTGAATTTTTTATACGATACCGGTTTTTATTTAGAAAGAAAACAACAGAAGTGGACAGGGAGGGCGCAAAATGAGTATGCTGATTAAATTTTTAGTGGCGGCGGTTGGTGCCGGAACTCCATTGCTTTTTGGAACCGTAGGAGAAATATTGACAGAGAAAACCGGACATTTAAATTTAGGTGTGGAAGGTATGATGTCCATTGGTGCATGCATCGGATTTATGGCAGGATATTATACGGATAATTTTTTTATTGCCATACTGGCAGGTGCTGCGGCAGGCGCACTGGGTGCGCTGATTTATGCATTTTTGACGGTAACCTTTATGGCAAACCAGAATGTAACCGGACTTACCCTTACGATTTTTGGAATTGGTTTTGCCAATTTTATCGGTATTTTTGTACTCAGTAAAAGTCCGGAAGGGACGCTAAAGCTTCCAGAAAATATTACCGCAGCCATGAGAGGCGGCAATATTCCGGTACTTGGCAAACTGCCTGTGGTGGGAGAACTGTTATTTTCCTACAGCCCCTTTGTCTATATAGGAATTGCCATTGCAGTGGCCTGCGCCTTTTATTTGAACCATACAAAGGCCGGTTTAAGTCTTAAGGCGGTGGGGGAAAATCCCGGTGCGGCGGATGCGGCAGGAATTAAAGTGACTTTAGTTAAGTATATAAATATCATTCTTGGCGGGGCAATCTGCGGCATTGGCGGTGTGTATTGCTCAATGATTATTAATGGAGGCGTGTGGATCAGCGACAATGTAGGCGGTCTTGGATGGATTGCAGTTGCACTGGTTATTTTTGCAAACTGGCAGCCAGCTTATGCGATCTGGGGATCTTTTATTTTTGGTGCACTTCGCGTGTTAAAGTATTATATCCCTCAAAGTGTGCTGCCTTTTCCCATTGCTTTTTATGATATGCTGCCTTTTTTAATCACTGCACTGGTACTGGTAATCAGTTCTATGCGTAAATCGGGAAGAATGAATCTTCCGGCGGCACTTGGCTTAAACTATTTCAGGGAAGAGCGCTAAAAAAAATAATAAATGACATGACAAATATTGGGAACAGAAAGGAAACAGAAATGACTATTTTTGACGAATTAAAGGCCAGAGGCCTTTTGGCACAGCTTACAGATGAAGAAGAAATAAAAGAATTAATTAATAACGGAAAAGCAACCTTTTATATCGGGTTTGATCCCACTGCTGATTCACTGCATGTAGGACATTTCATGGCGCTTTGCCTTATGAAGCGTCTTCAAATGGCAGGAAATAAACCCATTGCCTTAATTGGCGGCGGAACCGGCATGGTGGGAGATCCATCAGGAAGAAGCGATATGCGTTCCATGATGACAAAGGAAACCATCGATCATAACTGTGAATGCTTTAAAAAGCAGATGAGCCGGTTTATTGACTTTTCCGAGGGAAAGGCTTTAATGGTCAACAATGCCGACTGGCTGCTTGACCTTAATTATATTGAATTTCTGCGTGAAGTGGGGCCGCATTTTTCCGTTAACCGAATGCTCACTGCCGAATGTTATAAGCAGAGAATGGAAAAAGGCTTAAGCTTTCTTGAATTTAATTACATGATTATGCAGAGCTTTGATTTTTACGAGTTGTTTAAAAGATATAACTGTAATATGCAGTTTGGCGGAGATGACCAGTGGAGCAACATGTTAGGGGGAACGGAACTGATCAGAAGAAAGCTGGGTAAGGATGCTTACGCAATGACGATTACCCTGCTTCTTAATTCGGAAGGAAAGAAGATGGGAAAAACCCAGAAAGGCGCAGTGTGGCTTGATCCAAATAAGACCACGCCTTTTGAGTTTTACCAGTACTGGAGAAATGTGGCGGATGCAGACGTGCTTAAGTGTCTGCGTATGCTTACCTTCCTTCCCCTTGAACAGATTGAAGAGATGGATCACTGGGAGGGCAGCCAGTTAAATCAGGCAAAGGAAATTCTTGCTTATGAGCTTACCAATTTAGTTCACGGGGAAGAAGAGGCAGTGAAGGCAAAAGAAAGTGCAAGAGCGCTTTTCAGTGCAGGCGTTGCAGCAGACATGCCAACCACAGAGCTTACGGAAGAGGATTTTACAGAAGGAGCAATTGATATGATTTCAGTCCTGTGTAAATCCGGTCTGGTTTCCAGCCGTTCGGAAGGAAGACGGGCAATCGAACAGGGCGGCGTCATGCTTGGAAATGAAAAAATTACAGATGTGAAGGCTTCTTTTGATAAGGACACCTTTGCCGGAGAAGGGGCTGTTGTAAAAAGAGGAAAGAAGAATTTCCGGAAGGTTTTGTTAAAGTGAAACTGGAAAACGGAGACATTCTTTTTTATCTGGGAGAAAAACGGATATTAAATGTGATAAGAGAACAACGTTCCAGAGCAAAAGTAAAATGTGTTTTGGACCGGATTCTTATGTGGGTTCCTTATGAGGCTGATTATGCTTTTAAACGGGAATGTTTAGAAAAGTGGTATCGGAAGGAAGCTTTAAGTCTTATCGAAGAAAGGGCCGAGGAGTTTGCAGCAAAATTGTCCGTTCATTTTGAAACTATCCGGATTAAAGACCAGAAAAGCCGGTGGGGAAGCTGCAGCAGTAAAGGAAATTTAAACTTTAACTGGCGGATTATCATGGCCCCTGAACCGGTGTGTGATTATGTGATTATTCATGAACTGTGCCATCTGGTGTACATGGACCATTCGGTAAATTTCTGGAATCTGGTGGAAAGCATGTGCCCGGAATACCGGCAGTACAAAAAATGGCTGAAAGAAAAGGGGAAACAGCTTTATCCCTTTTAATTGTTGGCAAAATAGTAATAAACGAGTACCCCTTTACATACATTTAACTAAGTATGGAAGGGGTAATTTTATGGACTTGAATACCAAAAAAGAGTATGACTTATACAATGACATTCAATTAAGATGCGGCGGAGAAATTTACATAGGTGTTGTGGGGCCGGTCAGAACCGGTAAATCCACGTTCATTAAGCGATTTATGGACTTGATGGTCCTGCCCAATATGACAGAATCCTATGAGAAGGAGCGGGCAAAGGATGAATTGCCTCAAAGTGCAGGAGGAAAAACAATTACAACCACAGAGCCTAAATTTATTCCCAAAGAAGCCGCCAGGTTAAGTTTGGGAGACGGAATTGAGGCAAGAGTAAGGCTAATCGACTGCGTAGGCTATATGGTAGATGGAGCCAGCGGCCATATGGAAAATGAAATGGAGCGTATGGTAAAAACCCCCTGGTCCGCAGAGGAAATTCCATTTACCCAGGCAGCGGAAATCGGAACCAGAAAGGTAATCAATGATCATTCTACCATTGGGATTGTAATTACCTGTGATGGCAGTTTTGGAGATATTCCAAGAGAAAATTATTTAGCGGCGGAAGAGCGCACCATAAAGGAACTGAAAAAACTGAAAAAACCCTTTGTAGTGCTGCTTAATTCTGCAAAACCTTACAGTGAAGAAACTGCAAGGCTTGCAGATGAAATTGCAGCAAAATATGAAGTGTCAGTTATGCCTGTAAACTGTGAGCAGCTAAAGAGGGATGACATTAATCAGATTCTGGAAAATATTCTTTATGAGTTTCCACTTACCATGATAGAATTTTACATGCCCAAATGGGTGGAAATGCTGCCGGCCAATCATCAGATGAAGGTGGATTTAATCGGCAGGGTAAAAGAAATCATGAAGCAGTATAACTGTATTCGTGATGTAAAAAATAAACCTGTTTCACTGGATGGCCCCTTTGTGAAAAAGTGCAAAATGGACAGCATTGATATGGCGGACGGATGTATTAAAGTCTGGCTGGATGTGGATGATGCCTACTATTATGAAATGCTCAGTGAAATGGTGGGAGAAAACATTGATAATGAATACCACCTGCTCTCTGTCTTAAAAGAAATGTCAAAGATGAAAAAAGAGTATGTAAAGGTGTTACATGCTATTGATTCTGTCAGACAAAAAGGGTATGGCGTGGTGACACCGGAAAGAAGTGAAATCAGGCTGGAAAAGCCGGAAGTGATCAAACACGGAAATAAATTTGGGGTAAAAATCAAAGCGGAAAGTCCCAGTATTCATATGATTCGGGCAAATATTGAAACAGAAATTTCCCCCATTGTAGGCTCGGAAGAACAGGCCCAGGATTTGATTCGTTTTATTTCCGATTCCAGTCAAAGCGAGGCAGGCATCTGGGAGACCAATATTTTTGGCAAATCGGTGGAACAGCTTGTAAACGACGGGATCACAGGTAAATTGACCATGATTGGAGACGAAAGTCAGTTAAAGCTCCAGGAAACCATGCAGAAAATCGTTAATGACTCAAATGGCGGCATGGTGTGTATTATTATTTAGTGCTTAAAAACATAATTTGGAAAAGTGCTCATGATGGTTTTGCGTCATGAGCATTTTGCATAAATGATTGATTAAGAGTGGCTTCTGTGATAGTATATTTTATAGACTTTTTTGAAATTGCAGGAGGATTTTGTATGAATCAGATATATGAAAAAGTAGTAAAATGCCATGACAGCATAAAGGACAGGCTTCCTTTCGTACCCAGAGTTGCTCTTGTTTTAGGCTCCGGGCTTGGAAACTATGCAGATACAATGGATGTAAAGGGAGAAATCTCATATAGTGAAATCAAAGACTTTCCGGTTTCTACGGTTCCCGGCCATGAAGGGAAATTTATTTTTGGTTATGTAAAGAATGTACCAGTAGTCTGCATGAAAGGGCGTGTACATTATTACGAGGGTTATCCAATTACGGATGTGGTTCTGCCTGCGAGACTGATGAAAATGATGGGAGCTGAAATTTTGTTTTTAACCAATGCATCAGGAGGTATTAATCCTTCCTTTTCAGCGGGCAGTTTCATGTTGATTAAAGATCATATTTCATGTTTTGCGCCTAACCCTTTAATTGGAGCCAATATTGATGAATTGGGATGCAGATTTCCTGATATGAGTAAAGTTTACGATCCTTCCCTTTCACAGATCATTAAAGAGAAGGCTGCAGAATGCAAAATTCCTTTAAATGAGGGAATTTATGTACAGCTTACAGGTCCTTCCTTTGAATCGCCTGCTGAAATTAAGATGCTTCGTTCTTTGGGAGCGGATGCTGTGGGGATGAGTACCGTGGTGGAGGCAATTGCAGCCAACCATATGGGAATGAGAATATGCGGTATTTCCTGTGTGGCAAATCTTGCTGCCGGTATGACAGATCAGCCTCTTACTCATGAAGAAGTGCAGGAGGCTTCTAATAAGGCAGCGCCTTTATTCCGTCAATTGATTACAGAATCAATTGCAGCTTTTGTGTGACAGTTGTTTAAAAGGGAGTGGGGAATCAAATGGAGTCAAAACTGAAAAGTGCGGATTTTTTACCGGATATTCCGGTAAAGGAACTAATCCGTTCAGCAATGGAAGCAAGAAAAAAAGCCTATGCACCTTATTCAGGTTATATGGTAGGCGCGGCGGTTCTTACAAATGAGCTGAGAATATATACGGGATGTAACATAGAAAATGCATCTTATACGCCTGCTATTTGCGCAGAAAGAACTGCAATTGCAAAAGCAGTCAGTGAAGGATGGCGTAAATTAAAAGCCATAGCTGTTGTGGGCGGTAAAAAAGGAGATGTCCTTAGTCAATATGCGTTTCCCTGCGGCGTATGCAGGCAGGTATTTCGTGAATTTGCTGACGAACAGTTTGCTGTAATCGTTGCAAAAAGTGAAAGTGATTATAAAATTTTTAGTTTAAGTGAATTACTGCCGGAAAGCTTTGGGCCGGAAAATTTAAAATAGGGAAGGAAATTATGAATATTCGTTTATACAATGCCAAAATTCTTTCTATGAAAGAGGGACAGGATGTTTTTGAAGGAGAAATCTGGATAAAAAATGACCGTATCTTATATGTGGGAGATGGAAGCGACATAGACCAGATTTATCAAAAGTCGCCTGATGCATGTATTATTTGGGACAGAGAGATTGACTGTAAAGGAAATCTTTTAATGCCCGGGTTTAAAAACGCCCATACCCATTCAGGAATGACGCTGATGCGTTCCTATGCGGACGATTTGCCTTTGGATCAGTGGCTGAACCAAATGATTTTTCCGGTGGAAGCAAAAATGAGCGGGGAAGACATTTATCATTTGTCAAAGCTTGCAATACTGGAATATTTAACCAGCGGCATTACAGCGGTTTTTGATATGTACCTGACGCCGGAATCAATTGCAGACGCCTTTGATGATATGGGAATGCGGTGTGTTCAGGTGGGCGGTGTAAATGATTTCAGCCAGTCGCCTGAGATGGTGGAAGAAATGTATCTGAAACTAAACAAAAAAAGTCCCCTCCAGTCATATGTACTGGGGTTCCATGCAGAATACACCTGTCAAAGGAAACTTCTTGAACAGATTGCGGCTCTTTCCCATAAATATGAAGCCCCTGTCTTTATGCATCTTGCAGAAACGGAAGGGGAGGTGGCAGGATGCAGGGAACGCTATGGCATGTCGCCTGTGGCATTTCTGGATTCCATAGGAATGTTTGATTATGGCGGCGGCGGTTACCACTGTGTCCATGTAACGGAAGAAGATATTGAAATTATGAAAAAACGGGGACTGTTTGCTGTGACAAATCCCGCTTCAAATCTGAAACTTGCCAGTGGCATTGCGCCTGTAAGCAGATTCCTTGAAAGGGGCGTCAGAGTGGCGATTGGAACAGATGGACCTGCAAGCAACAATTGTCTTGATATGTTCAGGGAAATGTTTCTTGTGACAGGACTTGCCAAAGTAAGGCAAAAGGATGCGCAGGCGGTGGATGCTTTTGAAGTTCTTAAGATGGCCACCACAAACGGGGCCCTGGCAATGGGGCTTGAGGAGGCGGATAGCCTTGCACCGGGAAAGCTTGCAGATTTGATTATGATTGATCTAAGACAGCCCAATATGCAGCCAGTTCACAATATTCCTAAAAATATAGTTTACAGTGGAAGTAAGCAGAATGTAATAATGACTATGATAAATGGAAAAATACTTTATGAAAATGGCACGTGTTATGTTTCAGACAGTCCGGAAAGCATTTATCGAAATGCAGAGCAGATCAGGCAGCGTATCATTAAATAACTAATAAACAGTATATATTTTAAAAGGGGGAAATTGATTTGAAAAAGAACGTAAAAGTGTCATTGATTCATTCTATTAAGACAAAAATAGTATTGGTTGTTATACTGGCTGTTTTAGCAACTACTTCCTTATGCCTTAGTATGATCATTCCGATGGTTGAGGAAAGTCTGTCAGAGGTTACCAAAAACTACATGATGGATATGACAAATCTTGCAGGAGTTAATCTGGACCGGGAAATTGAGGCGATGGGGGCAGAGCTGGTATTGACGCAGGAAGGGCTGGGAAATGCAGTTGGAAGTATTGATGTTAACGGCATGAATTCCAGTTATGCTTATGTGGTAGGTGCAGACGGAACCATGCTGTACCATCCCACAGCGGATAAGATTGGACAGCCTGTTGAAAATGATGCTGTAAAGCAGGTGCTGAGTGAAATGGCAAAAGGAAACCGGCCGGCAACAGATGTGATTGCATACGAATTTAAAGGTGTGACCAAGTATGCTTCCTATTACATTGGGGAAAATATGGGGTATGTGATAGTCATTACTGCAGATGAAAATGAAGTATTTGCAGGTATCAAACAGATCATAGCAAAAAGTCTTTATGGTTCTTTGTTTATCTTGATTTTGTGTTCTGCAATTGGATTATTTGTTGCAATCAAAATTGTAAAGCCTATTGAGAGAATTACCGGTATTATTTCACAGCTTGCAGATTTGAATTTTGTTGAAAGCAAATGGCAGGCATATATTAATAAGCGGAAAGATGAAACCGGTATTATGGGACGGGCAATTGACAGCCTTAGAAATGCACTTACAGATGTAACGAAAAATATTGCAGATCACAGTGACAGTTTATATAATGCATCAAATACTATGACTAACAGTGCACAGGAGGCTTCTTTATCAGTAGAACAGGTGGAAAAGGCAATTTCTGAAATTGCCCAGGGGGCTACTTCACAGGCGCAGGATACACAGACTGCAACAGAAAATATCATTCTGATGGGAAATATGATTGAAGAGACATCCACAGAGGTGGAGGACTTAAGAGAAAACGCACGCATTATGCGTAATGCAGGAGATAAGGCGATTGATATTTTAAATGAGCTGAATCAGATCAACCGGCAGACAAAAGAGGCAGTGTTTGTCATTTCAGAACAGACAAATACCACCAATGAATCCGCACTTAAAATTAAAGAAGCAACAGACATGATTACAGATATTGCGGAAGAGACAAATCTTTTATCATTGAATGCGTCTATTGAAGCGGCCAGAGCCGGAGAACAGGGAAGAGGGTTTGCTGTTGTTGCGGCACAGATCCAGAAGCTTGCCGAACAGTCAAATGAATCGGCCAGACAGATTGATGATATTATTAACTCATTGATTGCTGATTCCGAAAAAGCTGTAGACACTATGGAAGAAGTAAAGGTGGTAATTGAAAAGCAGAATGAAAATGTAATAAATACTGAAAATGCATTTAAGGATGTAAAAGACGGTATAGATAAATCAATGAAGAACATACAGGAAATTACAGATAAGACGAAACAGCTGGATGATGCCAGAATTAAAGTGGTGGATGTAGTTCAGAATTTAACTGCTATTGCACAGGAAAATGCAGCAAGCACAGAAGAAACGTCTGCATCTGCTTCCGAGGTCGGAACGATTGTTGAGGACATAGCAAATAATGCGAAGCAGCTGAATACAATTGCAGGTGAAATGGAAGAAAGCATTAAAATGTTTGTTATGGAGTAAGCGGGTATGGAATATATTATTTTTGCGATTGCTATGGCCGGTCTGGTTTTGCTGCTTATGTTAAAAGAGGTTATCGGCTATAAAAAATCGGAAAAAATTTTCATCGAAAAGTTATATAAGGAATATGGTGTATTACCGCCCAGGGAATATAAACCAGGTCGGCTTGAAATCATTTCCCATTATTTTGAAAAGCATAAGGATGGCTTTTTCATTGATGATATTACCTGGAATGATCTGGATATGGATGAAGTCTTTAAAAGGATGAATTACACATATTCCGCGGCTGGTGAAGAATACCTGTATTACGTATTAAGAAAGCCCTGTATGGAAGAGTCAGAGCTTTTAAAAAGGGAAAAGATTATTGATTTTATCAGTTCTCATCCGGATGAGAGAGTGGCTTTTCAGTTGATTTACAGTAAACTGGGAAAAACAGGAAAATATTCTATTTATGACTACCTGGATTACTTGGACGGGCTGGGAAACAGAAGTAATTTACAGCATTATTTTGCTTTATTATTGCTTCTTATCAGTATTGGGGTGATGTTTGTAAATATTCCATTTGGGCTGGTGGCTTTTGGAATTATTATGGTTTATAATAATATGTCATATTTCAAAGTGAAAAATGAAATAGATCCTTACATCACCAGCTTTGCCTATATTTTCCGTCTTCTTGAGGCAGTTAAAAAGCTCCAGGAGCACAAAAGCGAGGTATTAAGCGAAGAGTTTAAACTTTTAAAAAAGTGCAGCAGTTCTATGAATGGATTTAAGACAGGTTCCTTTCTGCTGATGTCAACCGGGCGCATGTCAGGTTCAGGAAATCCAATTGATATTCTGCTTGACTTTATACGGATGGGATTCCACCTGGATTTGATTAAATTTAATCAAATGCTTTCAGAAGTAAGAAAGCATATATCAGATATTGATCTGATGATTACCACAGTAGGAAAAATTGAAGCAATGATTGCTGTTGGAGCCTACAGAACTTCTCTTGACAATTATTGTGTTCCGGTATTTTCAAAAAAGTTGGAAATCAATGCAGAGGGGATGTATCATCCGCTGCTTGATAATCCGGTTAAAAATAGTCTGCGTACCAAAAGCAGCGTTTTGATTACAGGATCAAATGCTTCCGGTAAATCTACTTTTTTAAAAACAGTGGCGCTAAACAGTATTTTTGCTCAGACAATTCACACTTGTCTGGCAGAGAATTATAGTGGTTCCATGTTTCGGATTATTTCCTCCATGAGCCTTAGGGATGATGTGCAGGGCGGAGAAAGCTATTATATGGTGGAAATCAGAGCATTAAAGCGCATTATGAACATGGTAAAAGAAGAAGGTGAGCCTGTTTTATGTTTTGTGGATGAGGTGCTGCGGGGAACGAATACAGTGGAGCGGATTGCTGCTTCTACCCAGATTTTGAAAAACATGTCGGCCGGAAACTGCCTGTGCTTTGCGGCAACTCATGACATTGAGCTTACTTATCTTTTGGAACAAATATATGAAAATTATCATTTTTCAGAAGAATTTGAAGGAAATGACATTTACTTTACTTATAAAATTATAAATGGACGGGCCCAGACGCGAAATGCAATCAAACTGCTTGGGATTATGGGATTCTCGACAGAAATTATTGATGTGGCGGAAGCTATGGCTGGTAATTTTTTGGAAACAGGTGTATGGCAGATGCTTGACTGAAAAATATCACAATGATATGATTATAGATATATTCAGCCTAAAAAGTTCATTAAGAAAGGTACAGTGGAGCAATGGAAAAATTAGTATTGTTTTTAAATTCTTTTTTATCTTACGCATTATTGCTGGCAGTGATTGTCGTTCTTTGTGGAATTGCAGTTTTTATAGGAATTAAATTGCGCAAACGTAAAAACAGCCAGCTTGAAATGGAGGAGGCAAAGGGAGTCTCTGAAAGTTAAATATCCGGTGTATGCGAAAGGATGTCACGCTTTGCGGGACATCCGTTATTTTGTGGTATAAAAGCAAGGAGAATAAAATGGCCAAATCCGCCAATCAGAAGCTGAAGCTTCTTTACATATTAAAAATTCTTACGGAAAAAACAGATGAGGCGCACTGCATGCCTTCTCAGGAGATTATAGCGCAGCTGGCCTCTTATGGAATTTCTGCGGAGAGAAAAAGTATCTATGATGATATAGAATGTCTGATCAGTTTCGGCTATGATATTGTAAATGTAAAATCCCGAAAAGGAGGCGGCTATTATCTGGCAGGCAGGGAATTTGAACTGCCGGAATTAAAGCTTTTGGTGGATGCTGTACAGGCATCCCGATTTATTACCCAGAAAAAATCAAGGGAATTAATTGCCAAAATTGAAAAGCTGGCAGGGCCTTATGAGGGAAAACAGCTGCAGAGGCAGGTGTTTGTTGCCGGAAGGGTAAAAACGGAAAATGAAAGTATTTACTATAATGTTGACCGTATTCACAGAGCGATACAAAATAATTTTCCGGTTACATTTACCTATTCCACATGGAATATAAAAAAAGAACTGCAGCCCAAACGGGAAGGAAAAAAATATCAGGCCAGTCCCTGGGCCCTTACCTGGCAGGATGAAAATTATTATTTAATTGCCTATGATGATGTGGAAGAAAAAATTAAGCATTACAGGGTAGATAAAATGAGCCACATCACAGAGCTGACAAATGAAAAGCGAAAAGGAGTGGAAGCTTTTCAGAAGTTTGATATTGCACAATATACAAATATGACCTTTGGCATGTTTGGGGGAGAAACGGAGACGGTAACCTTAAGATTACCGGAAAATATGATTGGAATTATTCTGGACCGCTTTGGAAGGGAAACTGATGTAAGAAAGCTTGAGAATGAAATGGTCAGCGTAAGAGTCAAAGCGGCCTTAAGCGGACAGTTTTTCGGGTGGCTGACAGGTCTTGGCAGTCAGGTCAGTATTCTTGCACCGGAATATGTTCAGAAGGAATATGTTCAGTTTATGGAAAAAATAATAACAAATTATAAACAAGACAAGTAGTTAGAAGCATTAGTGTGAAAGGGATTGGTAGTAATATGAATTTACAGGTTGCAAACAGGATGAAAGAGTTCGAAGAAGGAATTTTTCAGTTACTGAATGAGAAAAAGGAAGAAGTGGAAAAGAGTGGCAAAAAGGTATATAACTTGTCCGTAGGAACACCTGATTTTCCCACGGAACCACATATTATGGAGGCAGTTGTGAAAGCAGCTCAAAAACCGGAAAATTATAAATATGCATTAAAAATGCTGCCGGAGCTTGCCCAGGCTGTGATAGAGCGTTTTAAACAGCGCTACCATGTGGAATTAAAAGAAAGCGAAATTACTGATGTATATGGCTCTCAGGAGGGGATTGCGCACATTGGACTGTCTCTTTGCAATCCTGATGATATTGTACTTGTGCCCGATCCGGGCTACCCGATTTTTTCCATAGGCCCTTCACTGGCAATGGCTGACGTGAGAACCTATGAATTAAAAGAAGAGAATGATTATCTGCCTGATTTAAAGGGAATGGATGAGGAAATTTTACAGAAAACAAAATTTATGATTGTTTCTTATCCACTGAATCCCGTCTGTAAAATTGCGCCGGACCGCTTTTATGAGGAATTGATTCCCTGGGCGAAGGAACATCATATTATTATCATACATGACAATGCCTATTCTGACATTATTTATGACGGGCACGCGGGAAAATCTATTTTACAGTTTTCAGGTGCTAAAGAAGTCTGTGTGGAATTTTATTCTTTATCAAAAAGTTATAACTATACAGGTGCAAGGGCCGGCTTTTTAGTTGGAAATGAATATCTGGTGCAGAATTTCAAAAAACTCCGCTCCCAGATTGATTACGGAACATTTCTGCCGGTGCAATATGGCGCTATCGCAGCCCTTAAGGGATCTGATGCGGGAATAAAAGAAAGGTGTGCGGAATATCAGAAAAGAAGAGACGCTCTCTGCGGGGGGCTGCGGGAAATTGGCTGGGATGTGCCAGACAGTCAGGGAACCATGTTTGCCTGGGGAAAAATTCCAAAAGGGTACACAGATGATGTGGCTTTTGTTATGGAGCTTTTGGAGAAATCAGGCGTACTTTGTACACCGGGAAGCAGTTTTGGCAAGTTGGGAAAAGGACATGTACGCTTTGCGCTTACCATGCCTGTGGAGGAGATCAAACAGGCGGTTTTGGCAGTTGCAGCTTCAGGTATGATAAAGTAGAAAATTTTACCAAATTATATATCTGCTTTTTGTCTAAATTAATTTTATATTCAAGTTGACATATAACGGGGGCTTCATTATACTAGATATTGTACCGCATTTTTCAAAACGCCATTTTTAATCACAAGATTTAGTGTCTGGCATATGTGTGGGAGAGATTGGAGGATATAAAATGAGTAGTGTGCAGGAAGAAACTGCAAAGTATGGTGAAGTGTTTAAACCGGTCAAGAATGTCAAGGTAATTAAAAAGGATGGAAGTCTGGAAGCTTTTGACGTACAGAAGGTAATTGACGCTGTAGGAAAAAGTGCATACAGGGCCCTGACGAAGTTTACGGAAGAAGAGAAAGAACACATCTGTCAGTATGTGGTGGAAAAAGTAAATGAACTGGAGGAAGACCGGATTCCTATTCCAATCATGCACAATATTGTGGAGAGCGCCCTTGAGGATGTAAAGCCCATTGTTGCCAAAAGCTATCGTGATTATCGGAATTATAAGCAGGATTTTGTACGTATGATGGATGATGTGTATAAAAAAAGCCAGTCCATCATGTATGTTGGCGATAAAGAAAATGCAAATACGGACAGCGCCCTTGTTTCTACCAAAAGGAGTCTTATTTTTAATCAGTTTAATAAAGAGCTGTACCAGAAGTTTTTTATGACCACCGAAGAAATTCAGGCATGCAGGGATGGATATATTTATGTTCATGATATGTCTGCAAGAAGAGATACCATGAACTGTTGCCTGTTTGATGTGGCAAATGTACTTACCGGCGGATTTGAAATGGGCAATATCTGGTACAATGAGCCTAAAACCCTTGACGTTGCATTTGATGTGATTGGGGATATTGTCTTAAGCGCGGCAAGCCAGCAGTATGGAGGTTTTACAGTTCCGGAAGTTGATAAAATATTAGAGCCCTATGCGGAAAAAACCTATCAGAAGAGTTGTAAGAAGTATTTAAACCTTGGAATTGACGAAGAAACAGCCAGAGCGGAAGCCTATGCAGATGTAAAACGTGAGTTTGAGCAGGGCTTTCAGGGCTGGGAATATAAATTTAATACGGTGGCATCCAGCCGCGGCGACTATCCGTTTATTACAGTTACAGCAGGAATTGGAACGGGAAGATTTGCCAGACTTGCAACCATTTCTCTTTTAAATGTGAGAAGAAAGGGACAGGGAAAGGCGGAGTGCAAAAAGCCGGTTCTTTTTCCTAAAATTGTATTTTTGTATGATGAAAATCTTCATGGCCCGGGGAAGGAATTGGAGGATGTTTTTGAGGCAGGCGTAAATTGTTCTGCAAAGACCATGTATCCGGATTGGCTTTCCTTAACAGGAAAAGGATACATTGCAAGCATGTACAAGCAGTATGGAAGAGTAATTTCTCCTATGGGCTGCCGGGCATTTCTTTCTCCCTGGTATGAGAGAGGCGGAATGCATCCTGCTGACGATAATGACAAGCCTGTATTTGTGGGACGCTTTAACATTGGGGCAGTATCCCTTCATCTGCCAATGATTTTGGCAAAGTCAAAACAGGAAAGCCGTGACTTTTATGAAGTTCTGGATTATTATCTGAATTTAATCCGCCAGCTTCATATAAGAACTTATGCATACTTAGGAGAGATGCGTGCGTCCACAAACCCTCTTGCTTATTGCGAGGGAGGCTTTTTAAACGGAAATTTAAAGCTCACCGATAAGATTAAGCCTATCCTTAAGTCGGCAACTGCAAGCTTTGGCATTACAGCCTTTAATGAACTGCAGGAGCTGTATAACGGAAAATCACTGGTAGAGGACGGACAGTTTGCACTTGAGGTTTTAGAGCATATTAATCAGAAAATTAATGAATTTAAGGAAGAAGACGGAAATCTTTATGCGATTTATGGTACGCCTGCGGAAAGCCTTTGCGGACTTCAGGTAAAGCAGTTCCGGGCAAAATACGGGATTATTGAAGGGGTATCTGACAGAGAATATGTTTCAAACAGTTTTCATTGCCATGTGTCTGAGGATATTTCACCCATTCAAAAGCAGGATTTGGAATACCGCTTTTGGGAGCTTTCAAATGGCGGTAAGATTCAGTATGTAAAATATCCCATTGATTATAATATTGATGCAATCAAAACATTGATTCGAAGAGCAATGGATATGGGATTTTATGAAGGAGTCAATTTATCTCTTTCTTATTGTGATGACTGCGGCCACCAGGAGCTTGAAATGGATGTATGTCCTGTATGTGGAAGTAAAAATTTAACAAAAATAGAACGTATGAATGGTTACCTTTCTTATTCCAGAGTGCATGGAGATACAAGGCTGAATGAAGCCAAAATGGCAGAAATTGCAGAAAGGAAGAGCATGTAGCAGATGAGATATCATAATATTACGAAAGATGACATGTTAAACGGCGACGGACTTCGGGTGGTGCTTTGGGTATCAGGATGCTCCCATTGCTGTAAGGAATGTCATAATCCTGTTACATGGGATCCGGCAGGAGGCCTTCTTTTTGATGATGCTGCTAAAAAGGAAATCTTTGACCAGCTTGATAAAAGCTATATATCAGGCATAACCTTTTCAGGAGGAGATCCGCTTCATGCTGCCAATCGTTTGGATGTGAGAAATTTTATGGCAGAGATCAAGCAAAAATATCCGGATAAAACCATTTGGATGTATACAGGCGATACCTGGGAAAATATATTGCATTATGCAATTATGCAGTATGTGGATGTGCTGGTTGATGGTGAATTTCAGATTGATAAAAAGGACAATAAGCTTTTATGGAAGGGAAGCAGCAATCAGCGGGTAATTGATGTCCAAAAAACGTTGAAGCAGACAGATCCTGCCATACCGGTTTTACACTGCGGCGATTATGCATAGAAAGGCATGTTTATTAAATTATGGAAACAATTAAAATTAAATATTTTACAGATAAAATAGATAAGCTCACCTATATAGATGGAAAGTCCGACTGGATAGACCTTCGTTCCGCCGAGGATGTGGATTTAAAACAGGGTGAATTCAGGCTGATTGCTCTTGGAGTTGCAATGGAACTTCCGGCTGGCTATGAGGCGCATATTGTCCCAAGAAGTTCTACTTTTAAAAACTTCGGTATTATTCAGACAAATCACCAGGGGGTAGTCGACTGTTCTTACTGTGGAGATAATGACCAGTGGTTTATGCCGGTCTATGCCATGCGGGATACCCATATTTCCTGTAATGACAGAATTTGTCAGTTCAGGATTGTTGAAAATCAGCCTAAAATTGTTTTTCAGGAAGTAACAGCTTTGCAGGGAATGGACAGGGGAGGCTTTGGCAGCACTGGAAAACAGTAGTGATAAAATATTTTATATAAGTATAAAAAAACTCCTTTTGCCACATAATGCTAAAAGAAAGCATTGGTGCGTGGAAGGAGTTTTCTATGAATAAAAATAAAATGAGTGCTTCACTGGCTGAAAATATGAAATATTTAAATAATTATCTTTCTGTGGATGAAAGTTTTGATATTGTTTACCGGGTTATAAAGATCGGTGGAAGAAATGCCTGCATGTATTTTATTGATGGATTTTGCAAGGATGAACTGATGCAGAAAATGCTGCAATACTTTATGGATATCAAAGAAGAGGAAATGCCTGCTGATGCCCATGAAATGTCCAAGACAAGCCTTCCTTACGTGGAAGTGGACCTTAAAGATGACTGGGAGCAGATTGCGTACTTTATTATGTCAGGTGTGTTTGCCCTTTTTATTGACGGTTATGATAAATGCCTTTTGATTGATTCCAGAACTTATCCGGCAAGAAGCGTGGGAGAACCTGAAAAAGATAAGGTGCTTCGCGGCTCTAAAGATGGATTTGTTGAAACGATTGTATTTAATACAGCATTGATTCGACGCAGAATCAGAAGCCCGCAGCTTCATATGGAAATGCTTCATGCAGGAAACAGCTCCCAGACAGATATTGTGCTTTGCTATATGAATGACAGAGTGGATCATGCATTTTTAGATAAAATTAAAGAACGTATCAAACAGATTCAGGTGGATGCCCTTACCATGAATCAGGAAAGCCTGGCAGAATGTTTATATAAAAAGAAATGGTACAATCCCTTTCCCAAATTTAAATTTACAGAAAGGCCGGATACAGCGTCTGCACAGATTCTGGAAGGTGATATTGTTATCCTGGTGGACAATTCCCCCTCTGCAATGATTACACCCACTTCTATTTTTGATATTGTGGAGGAGGCTGATGATTATTATTTTCCACCAATTACAGGTACCTATCTTCGTCTGTCAAGATTTTTAATTGCAATATTGACTTATTTTATGACACCTACCTTTTTACTTCTCATGCAGAGGCCGGAGTGGATTCCATCAGGCTTTGAGTTTATCATGGTTAAGGAAACCATTAACATTCCTCTGATCTGGCAGTTCCTGATTTTGGAGCTTGCGATTGACGGGCTGCGGCTTGCGGCGGTAAATACACCTAATATGTTGAGCACCCCCTTAAGTGTAATGGCAGCGCTGGTTTTGGGCGAATTTTCGGTAAACAGTGGATGGTTTAACGCAGAAATCATGTTATACATGGCATTCGTGGCGATTGCCAACTATACACAGGCAAGTTATGAACTTAGTTATGCAATTAAATTCATGCGTATTATTAATTTGATTTTAACTGCAATTTTCGGACTGTGGGGATACATTGCTGCAGTCGTCCTTTTGATCGTGGCAATTGCAACAAACCGGACAGTTTCAGGAAAGAGTTATATATATCCTCTGGTTCCATTCAATTTGAAACAGCTTTCCAAAAGGCTGTTCAGATACAGGCTGCCGGGTTCAAGAGAGTAAAAAATATATGGGCAGCCCTGGAAAGCGCCTTTTCGTTTAAATAGACAGCCGGTCTGATTTTCGGCTGTCTATTTATTTTACAGGAAGATATCGCACGGAGCGTAGTATCCGCTGCTTTATATGCTGCCTGACAACGTATATTTACTATGATTCTGTGATCTGTAGAATTTTTTCCAAATCTGCAATCAATTCTCTGGAATATACTTCTGCACTATAGTAGATTTGTTCTGCTTTTGCATAGTCTCCGCAATTTAATGCGGAAATAACTTCACCGCCAAACTTATGGAAGCGTTTATGTTTATTTCCAAGGGTATCCCAAATGGAACGGACAGCAGGATTCATGGGGGTTAATGAATAGTAAAAATGTCCAAATCCGCATTTGGATGAATCCAACTGTAATGGGATGATGTTTCGCTCATCCACCATTTTTCTTAAATTTTTAAGCCAGGACTTATGAGCAGTTACTGCATTTTTTACCTGTTTGGAGAATTCTGAATCTTCTAAATGGAAAAAAGCATCCTCTGACATAGAGCCCATTTGCTTCACGGAATTATCCAGAGTTTTTTCTATGTCAATGACAGGCTCTGTGGCCTTTTTTAACTCCTGACTGACATTCATCATAAAATCCGTACTGTCTTTTAACTGACGTTCCATTTCGTTCATGGAATGGCTGAGTTCTTTGCTCACGTCGGCAATAGAGCTCATGGATTCATTGACTTTAGATACATGTATTTGATTTTCACTGTTTAATTCCCATACATTACCAATTTTTTCAGTCATGGTTCCAAGAGCATTTATGGTTCCGGTAGCGCTTTCAACACTTTGCTGAGAAGCATTTTTTATTTCTTCAACAAATTCACGCATATTTCCGGTTAACTGCTGGGTTTCTTCTGCAAGCTTGCGGATTTCCGTTGCAACAACGGCAAAACCGCGTCCGGCTTCGCCGGCTCTTGAAGCTTCAATAGAAGCATTTAAGGCTAAAAGATTAGTCTGCATGGATATGGTGTCAATTCCTGTGATGACCTGATTCATATAATTGATCACCTCAAGCAGATTGTCCATATCTTCCTGCATTTTGTGAGAACTTTCAATTGTTTGTGTGGAAAGTTCTTTGATAGAAGTAAGCTCATTTTGACAAGCATCTATTTTATTATAAACCTCCTCTGTTTCAGAGGAGACCTTAACAATGGTATCTGCTAATTCTTCATGTTGATTATTGGCGTTTCCAGCTAAATAAGAATCCTCTTGGGAAGAGCCAAAAATGGATTCGGCAGCTCTGGCAACATTATGAGATATATCAACGATTTTCTGTGTCTCATACTGCATTGTCAGATCCAAAGAACTGATTTGCATGACTGCTTTAAGATTCATTTCAAAAATTTCTGCAAATTGCTTTCTTGCATGGAATAATCTTTGATAGATATTATTTAATTCAGGTTCTTTTGAGTAGTCAGCCGCTTTAAGTTGTGAAACTGCTTTCATAAGTACTGCTTTTTTCTTGATTCCAGCCATTTAGCACCTCTTTTCATTTGATTTATAATTAGTCATATATAGATTTATAATAAAAAAAAACGGTACATTTG
>VSNT01000042.1 GCA_009774465.1 Lachnospiraceae bacterium | reverse complement strand
CGCCTTATTGGTTTTTAAAGGCATATCATATGGAATTGATTTCAAAAGAAATCTTGTTGAAATCAATTTTAAACTACTTTAACAGAAGAAATAATTTAAAGGCGCTTACCCAGCTGGTAAAAGGGGAATATGCAAAGCCTGCAAACCGGGCTTTGTGGCGGCAGTTTTTCGGTGAGAACATGGCGCAAAGTATAATAGAACAGGGAGAAACACTTGTTGGAAAGGATACCTGGTGCGGCAAGCTGGTACAGGAGCTGTATGATGCGATTGTGCCGGTGATGGTGGATACGGAGTTAAGGCGTGGAGAAGCGGAAACCGTATTTTCCGGCGATATGGGAGGGATTACCTATATACAGGGGATTGCATATCTGATTCGGATTCTTATGGCATTGGGAAAGGATACCTTAAGCCGGGAAACTTATTATTCCTGGTATTACTCTGCAAATAATACAAAGAAAGATGTACTCAGCAGGCTGCTTAAGGCCTGTTATCCAGCCGGGGAAGATGATGGAAAGGCCCTGGAAAAGGCATTAAAGGGCACCAGTATCAAGGCGGACCGGCTGGTGGAGGTAGCCATGTATGCGCCGCAGTGGATTGATATCATTCAGGAATATTTAGGCTGGCAGGGGTTAAAGAGCGGATGCTATTATTTTATGGCTCATATGAATGAACGGTTTGACGATCAGAAGATGGCTATGATAGCCAGGTACACACCCTTAGAGCGGGAAGAACTGCAGGAGGGCGCTTTTGATATTGACTGGTTCAGGGAAGCCTATGGAATGCTTGGAGAGAAGAATTTTGAACTGCTTTATAAGGCGGCAAAATATATTTCTGACGGGCAAAAACATTCCAGAGCGAGAAAATATGCGGATGCGGCAACAGGAAAGGTTACCTTAAAAGAGCTGCAGGAGCAGATTTTATTAAAACGAAATAAAGATCTTTTAATGAGCTATGGTTTAGTGCCTTTTAAGGGGGATCAGGAAAAGGATATGCTGGACAGATATCAGTTTATCCAAAAATACGCAAAAGAGGCTAAGGCATTTGGCGCGCAGAGACGGGCAAGCGAATCCAAGGCAGCTCAGATTGCTCTTGTTAACTTAAGTGTTCATGGAGGATTTTCTGATGTAACTAGACTGACCTTAAAGATGGAAAGCCGGCTGGCAGAGGAGTTCGCAGCCTGTATGGAATGGACTTTAGCAGGAGATGTTGAAGTCTGCCTAAAGGTGGATGAATCAGGGAAAAGTGAAATCCTGTGCCGGAAGGATGGAAAGATGCTGAAATCAGTTCCTTCAAGGCTTGGGAAACAAGCCCACGTGTTGGAAGTTAAGGAAGCCCATAAGAAGTTAAAGGAACAGTATATAAGGGCGAAAAAACTGATGGAAGAGTCTATGGAAAGTGGTGCAGAATTTACCGCTTTGGAAGTGGCGGGATTAATGGAAAATCCTGTGGTCAGGGCAATTTTACAGTCGCTGGTGTTTATAAGCGGAGAAAACACAGGTCTTCTTGTATGGGAAAAGAATGACATTTCCATAAAAGCATGGGATGACAATATAACGACTTTAGACGCAGAACAGAAAGTCCGCATTGCCCACCCGCTTGATCTTTACAGGATGAAAGTATGGCACCAGTATCAGAAGCTTTTGTTTGACCGGCAGATTCGTCAGCACTTTAAGCAGGTGTTCCGTGAGCTGTATGTGAAACTGCCGGAAGAGACAGGGCTCACTGCATCAAGAATGTTTGCCGGTAATCAGATTCAGCCCCAGAAAACAGTGGGCTGTCTGAAAGGCCGCAGATGGATTGCAGACTATGAGGAAGGGCTTCAGAAGATTTATTATAAAGAAAACATTATTGCCAGAATTTATGCGCTGGCAGACTGGTTTTCGCCAAGTGATGTGGAAGCGCCAACCCTGGAATGGGTGGAGTTTTCCAATCGGAAAACCTTTGAACCGCTTACCATTGAGCAGGTGCCGGATTTGATTTACAGTGAGGTAATGAGGGACGTGGATCTGGCAGTGAGCGTGGCTCATGCAGGAGGCGTGGATCCCCAGACCAGTCATTCCACTATTGAAATGCGGCGGGCAATCATTGCATTTAACCTGCCTTTGTTCCGGCTTACAAATGTAACCTTAAAGGACAGCCATGCGCTGATAGAGGGAAGCAGAGGCAATTACAGCGTCCACTTGGGAAGCGGTGTGATTCATCAGGAAGGCGGCGCCATGCTGAATATTCTGCCGGTACACAGCCAGAAAAGAGGAAAGCTGTTTTTGCCCTTTGTGGATGAAGATCCAAAGACAGCAGAAATCATGTCCAAGATTGTACTGCTTGCGGAGGATAAGAAAATCAAAGATCCTTTTATCTTAGATCAGCTTGTTTAATTATATATTTTCAGGCAGCCAGGGCTGTTATGTATGTCCAGTGCGGCGTCAACTGACGCTGCACTGGGCATATTTTTTAGGAGAAATACCAACCGCTTTGGTAAAAGCCTTAAAGAAATTACTGTAATCGGTAAAACCGCTTTTTTCGTATGCTTCCATAACACTGGCCCCATCATTTAAAAGTGACTTGGCGATGCTGATTCTTCTGGCAGTTATGTATTTGTTAATTGTAGTGCCGGTGGTTGATTTGAAGATTCGGCAGATATAGGACTCGCTTAAATAAAAATTTTCAGCAAGCTGGGCTAATGTAATGGGAGAAGAAATATTTAAATTAATATAGGTTAAAATATCGTCTACCTGGTGATTGTAAATACAGTTCTCTGAGGATTCGGTTATATGACTGGATTTGGCCTGTCTGTTGATCAACACCAGCAGCTCCATAAATGCAGCTTGCTCATAAATATCATGTCCATAACCCTTTGCACCGGTGATTTTGTTGATATAGTATAAAAATCGTTTCTGTTGTTCCTTATTCAGGGAAAGCTTATGACTGAAAGTTTCGAAGCGGTAGGAAAAACATGCGTCCAAATTTGTATCAGCGGAGGAAAGACGCTTTGGATATTCAGGATGAATAGAAAGAACAATACGCTCATGCGTCATTTTATCCGCCTGAGTGATTTTATGACTTTCATACTGATTGATCAGGAAAAGATCGCCGGGTTCTATCGTATATAGTTTGTTATCGATCAGAAACTGCTTTCCACCGGAAACCGAATAATAAATTTCATAACAATTATGGATATGCATATCCATTGTTTTTTCCTCTTTGTATAAATGAGCAATGGAAAAGGTTTGCGTTTTGGCGCATTGTTCAATGGATTGTTGACAGGAGTATAATTCATTCATTTTAACGTCCCTCCTTTATGCAAATATTATATGTGAAAAGTTCATAATTTGCAATATTTGCAGAAATATTTGAAAAGACATAGATAATTTATTTATGTATAATGATTCATAACAAAAGGGAAGTTATTTCAAGGTAGAAAGGATGGATGATGTAATGGAACTGAGAACAGCCGCTTCACCTAAAGATGTGAAGCATTATACCACAGAAAGACTAAGGGAAGAATTTTTGATTCAGGATTTATTTCAACCTGGCAAAATCAAACTGGTATACAGCCATGTTGACAGAATTATTACAGGAGCAGCAGTTCCTGTAAAACCTTTGACGCTTACAGCAGGAGACGAACTTCGGGCGGAGTATTTTCTGCAAAGAAGAGAAATGGGCGTCATTAATGTTGGCGGCGCAGGAACCATTATGGTTGATGGAAAGAGCTATGAAACAGGGTATAAAGAAGGCATGTATATTGGCATGGGGGCAAAGGACATTGTTTTCAGCAGTGCAGATGAAAAGAATCCTGCTAAATTTTATATAAACAGTGCGCCGGCCCATAAGACCTATCCCACTGTATTGATTAAACCGGAAGGGATGCCGGAAGAGGGAGTAGTAATTGTAAAGGATGAAAACAAGGTGGAACTCGGCTCATTAGAGGATGCAAATCACAGGGTAATCTGCAAATATATTCTTCCCGGTCAGGTAGAAAGCTGTCAGCTTGTTATGGGCATGACGAAACTGGCGCCCGGAAGCGTATGGAATACCATGCCCTGCCACACACACGACAGACGTATGGAAGTTTATCTTTATTTTGAGATGCCACAGGACGCCATTGTAATGCATTATATGGGTGAACCCAGTGAAACCAGACATATTGTAATGCGCAATGAGGAAGCTGTGATTTCTCCCAGTTGGTCGATTCACGCAGGATGCGGTACTGGAGCCTATACATTTATATGGGGCATGGTGGGAGAAAATCAGGCATTTAACGATATGGACGATGTTGCAATGAAGGATTTAATGTAACAAAACCGAAAAATCTGCATGGAAAAGGAGAACAGACAATGAGTGATTTTATGAAAAAGTTTTCCCTTGAAGGGAAAGTAGCACTGATAACAGGAGCATCTTATGGAATTGGCTTTGCGATTGCATCTGCTTATGCCCAGGCAGGAGCAAAAATTGTATTTAACGATATCAAACAGGAGCTGGTGGACAAAGGACTTGCAGCTTATGAAGAAAAAGGTATTAAAGCCCACGGATATGTATGCGATGTGACTAAGGAAGATCAAGTACAGGATATGGTGGCAAAGATTGAGAAGGAAGTAGGCGTAATAGACATTCTTGTAAATAATGCAGGCATTATCAAACGGATTCCCATGTGCGAGATGACAGCGGACCAGTTCAGGCAGGTAATTGACGTTGATTTAAACGCACCTTTTATTGTTTCCAAGGCAGTCATCCCCAGTATGATAAAAAAGGGACATGGGAAAATTATCAATATCTGTTCCATGATGAGTGAATTGGGACGTGAAACAGTTTCCGCATATGCGGCCGCAAAAGGCGGGCTGAAAATGCTCACAAGAAACATTGCCTCTGAGTATGGTGAATTTAATATTCAGTGTAACGGTATCGGACCGGGATATATTGCAACGCCCCAGACAGCGCCGCTTCGGGAAATCCAGCCGGATGGCTCCAGGCATCCTTTTGATCAGTTTATTATTGCCAAGACACCGGCGGCACGTTGGGGAGAAACGGAAGATTTGCAGGGACCGGCGGTATTTTTGGCATCGGATGCATCGGATTTTGTAAACGGACATGTACTTTATGTAGATGGCGGTATTTTGGCATATATAGGCAAGCAGCCCCAATAGGAAAAAAGCTTTAGGGGAAAGGCATGGGTAAAGCGATGAATGAGATTTTAGAACAGATTAGTAAAATAGGAATTGTGCCGGTAGTAAAAATTGACAGAGAGGAAGATGCCCTTCCTCTGGCGCGTGCTCTTTGCGAAGGAGGACTTCCCTGCGCAGAGATAACATTCAGGACGTCGGCAGCAGTAGCGGCAATTAAGAGTATTACAGAGAATTTTCCAGGTATGTGTGTGGGAGCAGGCACAGTTTTAAATGCAGATCAGGTGGATGCGGCGGTGGAAGCCGGAGCAAAGTTTATCGTAAGCCCCGGTATGAATCCCAAAACTGTAAAGTACTGTGCGGAAAAAGACATTCCAATTACGCCCGGAACCTCCAGTCCCACTGATATTGAACAGGCAATTGAATTAGGGCTTGAGGTGGTGAAATTTTTTCCGGCGGAACAGTCCGGAGGACTAAACAAGATTAAAGCAATGGCAGCTCCTTATACACAAATGAAGTTTATGCCCACAGGGGGAATCAATGCGAAAAACCTGACGTCATATCTTGATTTCCCCAAAGTGATTGCCTGCGGCGGTTCCTGGATGGTTCCCGGTGATTTGATTCATGCCGGCAAATGGGAAGAAATTAAGAACCTGACGAGACAGGCAGTTCAAACCATGCTGGGATTTGAGCTGGCACATGTGGGAATCAATGCGGAAAATGAAGAGGAAGCCTTAAAGGCAGCTCGCCGGTTTGCGTTTATTTTTGGAATGCAGTTAAAGGATGGGAACAGTTCTGCTTTCGCCGGTTCAGCGGTAGAGGTTATGAAGAGTCCTTATCTTGGAACATGCGGACATATTGCAATAAGGACCAACTACATAGAAAGGGCTGTTAATTATTTATCAAGTGTATTAGGAGTTGCTTTCGACGAATCATCCCTAAAAAAGGATGAGGATGGAAAATGGAAAGCAATTTATTTAAAAGAAGAAATTGGCGGTTTTGCCGTACATCTTGTACAGAAATAGAATGGAGGATATAATGGCAAAAATAGTTACAATGGGTGAAATTATGCTCAGACTTTCAACGCCTGATAATGAAAAATTTATTCAGGCAGATGAGTTTGATATTAACTATGGCGGTGGCGAGGCAAATGTAGCTGTATCTTTAGCCAATTATGGACATGATGCAGAATTTGTAACAGCAGTTCCGGATAATGAAATTGGAGAGTGTGCAGTTGCCGCTCTTCGAAAATATAATGTTTCAACGAAGCACATTGCAAGGTGTGGGGAAAGGCTGGGTATTTACTTTCTGGAGACCGGCTCTGCCATGCGCCCCTCTAAAGTAGTATACGACAGGGCGCATTCTTCCATAGCGACAGCGGTAGAAGCAGATTTTGACTTTGCGGATATTTTTAAGGATGCGGACTGGTTTCATTTTACAGGAATTACTCCGGCAATTTCAGACAGTGCGGCGCAGCTTACTGAAAAAGCGCTTATTGCGGCGAAAAAACATGGGGTGAAGGTTTCTGTAGATTTAAATTTTCGCAAAAAATTATGGTCCTCAGAAAAGGCAAAGGAAGTTATGACCGGACTGATGCAGTACGTAGATGTCTGCATAGGAAATGAAGAGGATGCAGAGCTTGTGCTGGGATTTAAGCCCGGCGCAACCTCTGTCACAGGAGGCGAACTGGATCTGGCGGGCTACCGGTCGATATTTGAACAGATGGTAGAAAAATTCAATTTTGAGTATTGTGTTTCCTCTCTGCGTGTCAGCCATTCCGCGTCTGATAACGGATGGTCTGCATGTATTTATAAAAGAGATACAAAAGAATTTTATCATTCAAAAGAATACAGAATCTGCCCCATTGTTGACCGTGTGGGTGGCGGTGATTCTTTTGCCGGCGGTGTGATCTGCGGTATGCTGGATGGAAAGGATTTCAGACAGGCTCTGGAATTCGGCGTGGCGGCATCTGCGCTTAAGCATACAATTCCCGGTGATTTCAACCTGGTGTCAAGGAAAGAAGTGGAAACACTTGCAGGGGGAGATGCCTCAGGGCGTGTGCAGAGATAAAAGAAAAACAACGGGTGGCTCGCGAAGCGAATCATCCGTTGTTTTGTCATAAGAATGGTTCTGACTACATGATAAGCGCTGCTTTATGAAATATGTATTTCTACGGTGGTATTTACAGCGGAAATCATGGTTCTGTAGATTTCGTGTTCCCAGGCAGCCTTTAGCCTTTTATCGGTAATGGGAATGGTTTCGGTTTTCAAAAATTCACCTCCGGATATTTCCAGCAGATTGTTTTCACCTATTTGAAATAAAAGAGTATGTTCCTTATGAATGAGAACAGGCTTTTCATATGTCATAAAATTTAAAATGACAGAATGCGTCTCCAGGCAGGAACCGGCTTTGGTGAAAGCAAAGCTGTCGGTAATCCGGATTTCTTTTTCCTTTTCGAGGATTACTTTCCTGACATAATATTTAAGGCCGGATTCCGAAGGATAAGCAGGTGCAATATCCATTTGAATTTCACTGTGGCAGGATGAAAATGCAGTGGTAATATGAACAGCTCCGTAAGCTTCTCCGTCTTTTTGCATAAATCCATTGATGGTAGGAAGGTTATGATACGTTGACTGCATGGTCCAGATTTCATAGCGCTTTGGTGAAAAAGTTTTTTTCGTATAAGTTTCCACACCGACGTCAATCAGAAGGGGAAGTCCTTTTTTATAAATCGTAAAGCTTCCCGTATCGTTATGGTTATGGCTGTCGCCATTGTCGCCGGCTTTTACGCCAAGAAAATAGATGGAATCTCTGGCGATAAAAACGCCTGCGCTTTTATAATAGATATCCGGATAGCTGACCGGCGTCTGTGCATTTTTCTGAAATTCAAAAATATCTTTTAAAGTAAAAGCGTTCTGCAGTCTGTAATACAAATTGTTTTCTGACGACATAAGCAGCGTATCCGGCATTCCTGCCATAAAGTCCCTGGCGGCAAAACACATCATATTTTCATTTTCCGTGCGGCGGGCAAACAGAAATTCTCTGGCGCTGCATCTGCCGGCAACAGGAGAGCAGTCTGAAAAGTTTAAGTAAAATTTATCCTGTATGTGAACATTCATAATGTAGGAGGCAATATTTCTAATTTTGGGTTCTTTATAAAGATGGGAAAAATGCCCGCCTGTCACTGCATTTAAAATCTCTAAAACATTAAACAGACAAAGACCGGCATGACGGTAATAAAAGGCGCCTTCGTCACAACAGCCGTCTTCCCCATATTCCATAAGAAAGTAGTCTGCACTTTTACATGCTTTTAATAATATATTTTTCAGAAGGCTGTCATCATTGCTTACAAGAAATGCAGCTAAAAGCACATTTTGCGTACACCAGATGGTCCAGTTGTTCATAGGTTCATTTCCATTCCCCATCCACCAGAAATGTTCGTTAAGGTATGGGGTGAAAATCCGCAGAGAAAGCTCATGAGAAATTCTTTTACGGATAAAAGGCGAAACTTCATCCAGTTTCTTTCCCAGCAGATAATCTGCGGCAGCTAAAATACTGCCGGTTTCGCAGGCGAACAGGTCAAGAACGGGACGGGTAGAATCGGGCAGGGGAAACTGTGGAGTATCTCTGATATAAGTATTATGGGGAGGAAGCTGCCAGCCGCTTTCTTCACAGATACAAAATAATCCATTAATGATATCGGTTAAAAATGTCCCCTTATTTTCAACACATTCAGCCAGAACAAGTGCGTCTAAAGCGAGGCGTCTGGCAAAATATTTTTCTTCGTACCGAATCCGGTTTCCCGTGATGGAAAAGTCCGAATAATCTGATGCAAGAAGCTGGGGATAATTATAGTGAAGGTAAGAGGTGCCAAGATTCAAAGCACTTTCTTTCCATGCAGCATCCAAAGCTCCCCATGCCGCGCATTTGGCGGCAGGGGGATAAAGAGAAAAAGTATGAAATGGTAATTGATAAGTTTGCGCAAGTTCATAAAACATGGATTCATTCTCACTTTTCTTTTTTATTAACATAAGGACGACTCGCGAAGCGTGGCGCCCGTTGTTTTTTTACAATTGATTTTTTATATAGTCTCTTGGGGACAATCCGGTCACTTTCTTAAAAACCCTGCTAAAATAAAATGCACTTTCAAATCCTAATATATCGGAGATTTCATAAATCTTATAGTCGCCTTCCGCCATCATTTTTTTAGCTTTGTCTATCTTACTTTGATTGACATAGTCGGAGAATCCCACATCATTATATTTTGAAAAAAGAACACTTAAGTAATTGGGGCTGATACAAAACGCCTCAGCAACATCATTTAGCGTCAGCTTTTCTTCAATATGCTGAACAATGTATTTTTTTGCATTGACAACAATATGATTTTTATAATCTCTGGTGCGGGTGGAAAAGGCGGCGCAAAGTCCATCCCGCAGAGTTTTTAAATAAGTCATAATCTGAGAAACGCTGGTCATCTCATAGATGGAGCGATAGCCATTTGGACTTTCTGAAAAAATCTCTGATACCACCTGTTCCCCATTGCCAAGGAGAGATAAGGAAAGATAAAGAATATTGCAGGCGGCGTCCAGCGCCTGGGTATAGTGAGTGGGCTGATCGTCAAATAAATTTATGATGGAAGTGAAAATATCATAGAGTGCCTTCTCATCATATTCTGCATAGGCTTTCCTGATATCTTCCTTAAAAAGGGACATATTAAACACATTTTTAAGGACAAAACTGCTGGATATTTCATCAAAAAACAAGACAGGCTGTTCATCTGTCACCTGAGGAAAAATCTGTTTTGCATCCTGATAGGAAGCGGAAAGAAGCATAGGCCTGTCAACTGCGGAACCAATGCTGGAGCGGATGGTAACGCTATAGTAATTGAAAATCATGACAGATACCTGCTTTAGTGCAGTTTTAATGGTTTCTCTGTAATTGGGAAGGACAGAAGCTTTTAAGAAAAAAATAATGCAAAAATGACGACTGTCCAGAGAAACAGTATGGCAGGTGATATATTTAGACATAAGCTCGCTTACCAGCTGCAGGCTGCTGACGTAAAGGCTGATCTGTTTATCCAGAGTCATGGTATTTAATTTACTGCTGTTTATTTCTATGTATCCGGTGGCAAAGGCATCATAGTTGAAATCAATGTTTAAGTTTTTTGCCTGAGACAAAAATTGATGCTCAGATTCAAACAAATTAAAGATAAGGCGTGTAAAAAACTGTTCTTTAAAAATAGTCCCGGAAGTAAAATCAGCGGCTTTAGTGGTACGGGAAGAAAGCTCTGACAGTCTGCCAATGGCGCGGTGAAGGCTGTCAGTAAGCAATTTGGGAGTAAGCTCTAATTTAACCAGATAGTCAACTGCCTGGAAGGCAAGAGCTTCCTTTGCAAAATGAAAATCTTCATAACCGGTAAGGATAATGAATACAGGCTGATTGCGTCCTTCATCATAGCATTTGCGGGCCAGATCAAGTCCGCTCATGACAGGCATTTTTACATCCGTAATGACAATTTCCACGTCATATTCCAAAATCATGTTATAGGCGGTCTGACCGTTGGAGGCAACGCCCACAATTGTGATGTCAAGTTCTTCCCAGTTAATCATTGATTTTATGCCTGCCTGAACTAAAGGTTCATCATCAACAATCAGTAATTTGATCATAGCTTTCCTCACTTCTGGTAAAAGGTAATAAAATAGTTACGGTAGTTCCTGTACCTGGAATACTGTTTATGGATAAACCATAGTGCATTCCAAATTCATATTTGAGACGTTTATGAACATTGCTGATTCCAATTTCTTTAAAAAAGGAAGAAGGGGCAGCAGCAGAATTCTGCTCAAGCAGAGTTTGAGCAAGCGAAGGCTCAATTCCCACTCCGTCATCACACACATCAATATGAACATCTCCTTTGGAATCTCTGAAAATATGGATGTTTATGTTTCCAGCAGTACCCTTTGGCTCAATTCCATGAAAAATCGCATTTTCAATCAGTGGCTGCAAAGTAAATTTAAGAATAAGGCAGGACAGCAGAGAATCATCATCTGACTGAACAGACAGTGTAATAGTACCTCCATATCGGTATTGTTGTATTGTAAAATAATCCTGTATCAGCGCCAGCTCCTGACTTAAGGGAATCAGGATGGTAGAACCGTTGGATATATTTTTTAAAAGCCGGGCCAGAGAAGTAGTCATTTCAGCAATCCCCGGTGCATTTTGGATCGTAGCCATCCATTTAATGGAATTTAATGTATTATGCATAAAATGTGGATTGATCTGGCTTTGAAGCATTTGATATTCGTAATCTTTCTTCTGCTTTTCGTCTTCAATTCGCTGATTCATAAGCTGTAATACATTTTCGGACAAATTATTGATGGTTTTGCCGATATCACCCAGCTCATGATCCCATTCGGTAGAACTGTCTCTGGAAAAATCACCCTCTTCAATCCGCTTCATCCTTAGCTGCAGTTGATTGACCGGCACATTGATTGTCCGGGACAAAAATTTAAACAGCGTAAAGCCAATAAAACTTGCTGTAATAATAATGATCAGCAGGATAAGCAGAAAGCTGTGCAGAATGTTTTTTGACAGGGCATTTTCATCTACACAGACCATAACGGTCCAGTCTTCCATCATAAGCGGCTTTGCAATTATCAGGTGCTTTTCTCCGGTTTCCTTATTATAGATGCTTTGGATAGAGGTGTTTTCATGGAGTGTTGTATAGGGGATGGTTTTGGCAATTGTCATGGT
The DNA here is from genome assembly GCA_009774465.1 of Lachnospiraceae bacterium. Taxonomy (GTDB): domain Bacteria; phylum Bacillota; class Clostridia; order Lachnospirales; family Lachnospiraceae; genus Suilimivivens. The sequence goes on along the minus strand of VSNT01000042.1, from coordinate 14,489 downwards.
GTCATGGCAGGGAACTAAAGTGTCATCCAGGTATTGGTAAAGGTAATCTCCTATTTTAAAGTAAAATTGCTCATTTGTTTCAGACAGATAATTATGAATTGGTTCCGTCAGGGTATTGATGGACATTTCAGTGAAAATATACCCGATTTCATCTGCTTTATAAGGGTGCTGTATGGAATGAATAAAAGGGAGCATAAGGATTGGACGGGAAGTATAAAAAGGATCAGGCAGTATTCCCGTCAGGGACTGGCCCGAATGCTCATGAAGCTGGTCAAAATAAGGAAGGGCCAGAATTCCGGAGGAGGAAACTTTTCCGGTGGAATTAGAGGCTTCCACTACCTGAACTATATCCTTCCTGTTCTTTCCTATAATGACTAACCGTACCAGATGCGTAGGAAGGGAAGAATTGGAGGCATAGGTGTCTGTGACAAAATCATGGGCTTCTCTTTTTATGTAATTATCCGAAGTGTCATCCTCCAATGAAAAATTCTGTATCTGGCGGCTGTTCTGGCAGGAACGGATGTAGTTAATTACGCTTTCAATATTGGAATCAATGGAAGAGCATACAAAGGACAGCCTGATTTCAGAGGTTTGAAGCAGGTTCTGGCGCAGATTATTTGATACCAGATAATAACTGATCAGCGTAATAATACCGCTGAGAAGCAGTGTAACAGAAATTGTTATCAGCATAATACGAACCCGTATGGTGGAAAACGCTTTATGGAGTTTTATCCTGATGCGGTCAGCTTTCATTTTCAATCTTAAACCTCATATATATACAGCCTGCTTCTTTTATATACATTATTCTAACATAGGAAAGGATTATTTCAAATGACAATCACGCATAAAAAGAAAGTGGAAAAAATAGTGCATATTTATCAAAAAAAAGACAAATTTGAATCAGGACCTTTTATGAAGTTAAATAAATTCTGAATATTTTAGAAAGAAATTCCATGTAAAAAGTATGAAAAAACAGATATACTGAAAATGCAATAACCTATAGGTATAAATGAAATTTAAATAATGGGAGGAGAGAACAATCATGAAAAGAAAGTTACTCAGTATCTTATTAACAGCATCCATGCTGGCAGCTATGGTATCCGGCTGCGGTTCTAAACAGGAGGAGGGGCAGGCACCGGCAGAAGAAGCACAGACAACTGCCGCTGAAACTCAGGAGGAGACAACGGAACCTGAAGCGCAAACAGAAGCTTCCGGGGAAGCAATTACACTTAAATGGGCTATATGGGATAAGGATATTACACCTTATTGGCAGGCTCTGAAAGAGGAATATGAAGCAACTCATGAGAATGTTACCATTGAGATGACAGACCTTGGATCTACAGATTATATGACAGTTCTTGCAACAGAATTATCAGGAAGCGGTTCCGACTTTGACGTAGTAACAATTAAAGACGTTCCCGGATATGCAACTTTAGTATCTAAAAACACATTGGAGCCTCTTGACAGCTATATTGCAGATGCAGGAATTGATTTGAGTCAGTATGGCGGTGTTGACAAACAGGTTACAGTAAACGGAAGCTTATATGAACTGCCTTTTAGAAATGACTTTTGGGTTGTTTTCTATAATAAAGATATTTTTGATGCAGCAGGCGTTGCTTATCCTACCAATGATATGACATTTGAAGAGTATGATGCTCTGGCAAGACAGGTGACAGATACTACATATGGCGCACAGGTTTATGGTACCCATTATCATACCTGGAGAAGTGCAGTACAGCTTTTTGGCGTATTAGATGGACAGCATTCTATTCTGGACGGAAATTATGATTTCTTTAAACCTTATTATGAACTGGTTCTTGGACAGGAAGACGATCAGGTCTGCAGAAATTATGCTGATTTAAGCGCAGAAGGCCTCCATTATTCAGCAGCATTTTCAGGCGGAGATGTGGCTATGCTGAATATGGGTTCCTGGTTCATTTCAACATTGATCGCTAATATTCAGAGCGGTGAATATGATGCATCTCTTTGCGGCAACTGGGGAATGGTTAAATATCCTCATGCAGAAGGAGTGGAAGCAGGCTCAACCCTTGGTACCATCACAGGATTGGCAGTAACAAGTGTATCTGATCAAAAGGATGCTGCATTTGATTTTGTTGAGTGGGTATCTGGTGAAGAAGGCGCAAAGGTTATGGCTGAAACCGGTAACTTCCCGGCACTTATGAATGACGAAGTTGCAGGAATTATTTCCAGTCTGGAAGGGTTCCCTACAGATGCGGAAAGCAAAGAAGCGCTCAGCGTATCCAATTTATATCTGGAAGTACCTTATGCAGAAAACGTATCGGCAATTAATGATATTCTTGATACTTATCATAAGTCAATCATGAACAGAGAGATTTCAATTGATGAAGGTATTGCGGCAATGAATGAGGAAGTAGGAAAAATAAAAGCGCAATAAAAAATAAACATAAAACATTGCATTGGGGCTGACGAAAGTCAGTCCCAATGTATCAAAAGGGCAAAATCCGGCTCTGAAAACAGGTAATGATTGATTAATGTAAGAAAGGGTGGATTGCAGAATGAATGAAAAACAGGCGGCTCTGGTCAGACAATTGGAGATAGATACCAATACGCTTATGGAAAAAATCAGGCAGGAAGACAACATTAAAAAGAAGCAGAAACTGATCGCAGAGAGAGAAAAGAAACAAAGAAAGCTGACAGCAGTCAGAAATAACAGAATCATAAGCAGAGAGAAAAAAAGAGATTTGGTGGCATATTCTTTTATTGCGCCAAATTTTATTGGATTTGCAGTCTTTACATTGATACCAATTGTTTTTGCCTTTGCACTTGCTTTTATGAAATGGGATGGAAGTAATGAAATTACATTTGCCGGAATCAGTAATTTTCTGAGGTTAACAGATGACACATTTTTTCTGGCAGCGCTTAAAAATACCATTATTTATGTAATTGGAACAGTTCCCCTTACGATGATCGCTTCGCTGGCATTGGCAATTGTGTTAAACCAGAAAATCAGGGCGAGAGGTTTTTTCAGGACAGTTGCCTTTTTCCCCTATGTAGCTTCACTGGTAGCGATTACAGCTGTATGGAGCATGATTTTTCACCCTTCCAAGGGACCGGTTAACTATATTCTTTTAAATGTCTTTGGCGTGGCACAGGAAAATCTTCCCAAGTGGTTCAGCGGTAATCTGGTGCTTGTGACACTGATTTTATTTAGTGTATGGAAATATATGGGGTATTATATGGTAATTTATCTTGCAGGTCTGCAGGGAATTTCAGCAGAATTATATGAAGCAGGCAGTCTGGATGGCGCAAATACATGGCAAAAATTTAAGTATATTACATGGCCGCAGCTTCGCTCCACTACATTTTTTGTTGTAGTGATGCTGACCATTAACTGCTTTAAAGTTTACGATATTGCAGTTATGCTGGCAGGCGGCGGTGACGGAAAGCTCAGCACATCAGCTACCGTACTTGTCTACTATATCTATCAGAATGCATTTAACTATTGGGATTTGGGATATTCAAGTGCAATTGCTATGGTACTGTTTCTTATGGTACTGGTAATTACATTGATACAATTCCGGTATGAAAAGAAAATCAATTCATAGATGACAGGGAGGAAACAAAGATGAGCGGGCAGAAAGAAAATAAAAAATTCAGGTCAAAAAGAAGAAATGCAATTGTCGGAAAAACAATGCTGTATATTGTTTTACTGGTAATAACTGCAGTAATGATTGTTCCTTTTTTATGGATGCTATCCGCTTCCATAAAATCAAACAGGGAAGTATTTTTGATGGATCCCTTTGTATGGATACCGGAGGTCCCAAAGTGGGATAATTACGTTAAAATCTGGACGAAGATTCCGCTGCTTAAGTTTGTGGAAAATACGGTATTTCTTACTATTGTGGTTACCTTTTTACAGCTTCTTACATCCAGTTTTGCAGCATATTCCTTTGCAAAGCTGGAATTCAAACATAAAAATGCCCTGTTTCTGGCATATATTGCAACAATTGCAATGCCCTGGCAGGTGTATATGGTACCCCAGTTTATTATGATGAGAGGCATGGGGCTTAATGATAAGCTGTTGGCCATGATCTGCCTGCAGGCGTTTTCAGCCTTTGGCGTGTTTATGATGAAACAGTTTTATGAAGGAATTCCGAGCGAACTGTGTGAGGCGGCGCGTATAGATGGCATGAGTGAGTACAAAATCTATGCAAAGATTATGCTGCCGTTATCAAAACCGGCTTTATCAACACTTACAATTTTTACTTTTGTAAATACCTGGAACGATTATTTAGGCCCATTGATTTATTTAAAGACAGAAACGAAAAAGACAATTCAATTGGGACTTAAAATGTTTATAGGACAGTATTCTGCTGAATACGGACTGATTATGGCGGGATCTGTGGTATCTCTGATTCCGGTTATTATCGTATTTTTATGTCTGCAGAAGTATTTTGTTGAAGGTGTTGCCTCTACAGGTCTTAAGGGCTAGTAAGAAAGGCAGTTTATTTTGGAGGAATTTTATGGATATTTTATTTGGAAATAAGCCTTTAATAAAAGAAGAAGAGGTGGAATGGGCGCTTGATTTTTCTGAAAATCAGGTAATCAGGAATCTTCCAACGTTTACGGATAAGTTTCAAAAGGCTTACAGTGAAAATAATTTTTATCATCCAATTGAAAATAACTATTGGACAACAGGATTTTGGACAGGAGAAATATGGCTTGCCTATGAACATGCCTGCGAAAAGAAGGATGGGAATGAGGATGCTCTGCGGGCAGCAGGAGAGATTCAGGTAAAAAGTTTTCTTAACAGGATAGAACAAAAAATTGAGGTTGACCATCATGATATGGGATTTTTGTATTCCCCTTCCTGTGTTGCGGCCTATAAACTGACCGGAAATGAACTGGCTAAAAAGGCGGCGATAATGGCTGCAGATCAGTTAATTACCAGATATCATCCGGTAGGAGAATTTATACAGGCATGGGGAGCAATGGATGCGCCTGAAAATTACCGTCTCATTATTGACTGCCTTTTAAATCTTCCCCTGCTTTATTGGGCAAGCGAGGAAACCGGTGATGACAAATACCGGGAGATTGCAGAAAAGCACATCCACACTGCAATTAAAAATGTAATCAGGGAAGACTACTCAACCTGGCATACCTTCTTTTTCGATATGAAAACAGGGGTGCCCGATCATGGAGCTACCTGTCAGGGGTACCGCGACGGATCTGCATGGGCGAGAGGGCAGGCATGGGGAGTTTATGGATGCGCTCTTGCTTATAAATATACGAAGCGGGAGGAATATATTGAACTGTTCCGGCATGTGACACAGTATTTTCTTGAACATCTTCCCGAGGACATGATTCCTTTCTGGGATCTGGAGTTTACAGACGGGGATGAGCAGCCGAGAGATTCTTCTTCAGCTTCCATAGCAGCCTGCGGTATGCTGGAAATGATCAAATATATGGAGAAAGATGAAGCGGAGCTTTACAAAGGATACGCACAAAAGCTGATGAAATCCCTGTATGATAATTATGCGGTAAAGGATTTTAAAGCTTCTAACGGACTGGTGCTGCACAGTACTTACTCCAATCATTCTCCATATAATACCTGTAATCACTATGGAGTGGATGAATGTAATTCATGGGGAGATTATTTTTATATGGAAGCACTGACAAGGCTTCATAAGGATTGGATTTTATATTGGTAGGAAAAAAGGAAAACGGGATATGAGAACAGACTGGGAAGGAAAATTAAATAAAAAAGAGGATTTCAGAGAGCTTTTGATGGATATTATTCGTCCGCTGCTTCCTTACTACAGCAAGGGCGGCGCAGAACTGATTCTTGGAGTGAACGCCACCAATTATGATCAGAAGGCAATCCGGCTTGAGGCTTTTTCCAGGCCTCTCTGGGGGCTGGTGCCTTTCTGGGCAGGAGGCGGAAGCAGTCCTGAGTTTGAACAGATTTATCAAAAAGGACTTGCATCAGGAACAGATCCGGAAGGAGAAGAATACTGGGGAGGATTTCATGCCTTTGACCAGCGATTTGTAGAGATGGCTGCCATCTCTTATGGATTGATTCTTGCACCGGATAAACTGTGGGAACCGCTGGACGAAAGAGCAAAAGAAAATCTGGTAAAGTGGCTGTATGGGATTAATCAATATGAGCTTCCCATTTGTAACTGGATTTTGTTTGCAGTGCTGGTGAATATTGCCCTGAAAAAGCTGGGAAGAGAGTATGATGGGGAAAAGCTTGAAAAATATCTGGCAGGAGTAGATACTTTTTACCTGGGTGATGGCTGGTATCAGGATGGGGATTCCGGACAGAAAGACTATTATGTGTCTTTTGCAATTCACTTTTACTGTCTGTTTTATGCTATGGTGATGAGAAAAGAGGATCCTTCCAGATGTGAAAAATATCTGGAAAGAGCGGAGCTGTTTGGCAGGCAGTTTATTTACTGGTTTGATGAAACAGGACGGGCACTGCCTTTTGGCAGATCATTGACCTATCGGTTTTCTCAGGTGAGCTTTTTTTGTGCCTGCCTGATGGCCGGAGCAGAACCTTTTTCCGTGGGCGTTATGAAAGGGCTGATTGTAAGGCACCTTTGCGATTGGATGAAGCGGCCTGTTTTTGACAGAACAGATATCCTTACGGTGGGATACGGGTACCCTAATCCTGTGATGGGAGAGCGCTACAATGGCCCCGGTTCTCCTTATTGGGCATTAAAAACTTTTGCAATTCTTATGCTGCCGGATGAGCATCCTTTCTGGCATGTAAAAGCAGAGCCCCTGCCTTCTTTGGAAAAACAGAAGGCATTACCATATGCAGATATGCTGATTCACAGATATCCTGGACATGTGGCGGCATTTGTTCCGGGCAGATACAGTCCGGCAGGACACGGGCAGACGCCTGCAAAATATGGAAAGTTTGTATATGATACCGGTTTTGCCTTTAATGTGGCAAAATCTACTCAGGAGGTTCACGAGGCAGCACCGGATTGTATGCTTGCCTTTTATATAAACGGATATGTCTACGTACGCAGAATCTGTGAGGAGTTTCACATATCTGAAAGAGAGGTGTCCTCTAAGTGGATACCTTATGAAGGAATCAGGGTGGAAACCATTATAATACCCAGTGACAAAGGTCATATCAGAAAGCATATTATTGAAAGTGATCGGGAATGTAAAGCATATGACTGTGGTTTTGCAGTAGAAATTGATGTGGAGGGAGAAAAGCTGGAATGGGGAGAAAAGTTTGCACAGGCGGAGAATTATTATAGCTGGTGCAGAGTGTCGCTTATCAGCGGGGATGGAAAAGGTGAAATAATTGTTGCTGATCCGAATACCAATCTGCTTCATCCAATGACACGGATTCCTGCCCTTTGCTATCAGATTCACAAAGGAAGAAATGAGATTATCACAGAGGTGTCAGCAGATGTCAAAGCTTTTTGATTATAACAATCCAGTATGGAGATTCATGGGAAGGATTGCGGATATGTTTTTCCTTACATTATTATGGATTTTAGGAAGTATCCCTTTCATAACAATAGGGGCATCTACTACAGCGCTATATTATGTGGCGCTTAAAATGGTTAAAAATCAGGAAGGCTATATTTGGAAATCCTTCTGGCATTCTTATTGGGATAACTTAAAACCGGCGACAGGGATATGGTGTATTCTGCTGATTGTGGGAATGGGGCTGGGGATCAGCTTCAGGATGCTTTTTCAAATGGAAGGATCAATGAAGAGCATGTTTTTCTGGGGGCTGGCAGTTCTTGTTTTGGTATATTTATTTGTGTTTACTTTGATTTTTCCACTTATGGCAAGGCTGGATGCAGGGATAAACAGACTGTTTGTAATGACATTTATGGCGGCTGTAAAAAATTTTTCATGGCTGCTTCTTATGGTTGTTTCAACCCTTTGTATTCTGGCATTGGGGATATTTGTTTTCTGGCCCCTTCTTCTTTTTGGAGCGGGCAGCATTGCCTATATTCATTCGTTGATATTGGTATATATTGTGTTTCCCAAATATAACTGGAATTATTAAAGTCTGCGGCAGGTGAAAGCGCTGTGCGGACAGACAGGAAGGAGAATTGATATGGCAGTTTTAGCACTTAAGGTTTTAGATAAAAATGGAAAGACAATTTGTGTCAGCAGAGGAGAAGACCATGTTACATTGGTGTGCACAGCAGAATATCATGAAGGAGACAGAATTGTTCTGGAGGCTTCGGAAAAGAATATTTTTGTGTGGATTCAGGTGGATGATGCGCTGGGGGCATCTTTATGCTATTTGACGGATAATTTCTCCTATGATGTTCCTTTTGGTGAAAAAAGAATTTCTTATTCACCTAAAACTTTTTCAGGAAACAGGCACTATTTGTATGTCAGATGTGCAGAAAAAGAGGAAATTTACAGGTACAGAAATCTTGCTCTGAATGTATGCGATCAGCATGGAGACACTCATTGCTATCCACATGCGTGGGCGAATGTGGAAACAAGAGGCGAATCAGTTTTTGCCGCCCGTAATGCCATTGATGGAGTATGTGAAAACCGGTCGCATGGAGAGTGGCCTTATGAATCCTGGGGCATTAATATGCAGGATGATGCGGAAATGACAGTAGAATTTGGACGTCAGGTGGAGACAGATAAGATTGTTTTGTATACCAGGTCAGATTTCCCTCACGATAACTGGTGGAGACAGGTGACGCTGACGTTTTCTGATGGGAGCAGCCTGGAATGGGAACTTGAAAAGAGCAGACTTCCACATGTCATTACTTTTCCTGCAAAAAGGATTACCTGGGTAAAACTGGAAAAGCTGATAAAAGCAGACGATCCGTCGCCCTTTCCGGCGTTAAGTCAGATAGAAATTTATGGAAAGGATATAGAAGAATGATAAAAGGTTTTTCACTTAGACTGATTGAAATTTAATTATAGGCATAATCAATATAAGTAACCCCTTCCAAACCGCCATAGGTTTCCACAATCTGGGAGTAGGTAAGTTCTTCCGCAAAGCTTAAGGCAATGATTGCGGAGACTGCGGTGCTTTCTGAAGTCTTTCTGGGACGTGTCATTTCCAGATGATCAATGATACAATGTTCGTTTTTGGCAAAGGCAATAAACTGACTCATGTCACTGATTTTTGCAAATTCCACGTGAAGGGTGATGGATTTTAAGGCAGGGTTTAAGTGGGTATGCACAATCCGCAGCATCCTTAAAGAAATCCATATTGCAGCGAACACAACCAGCGCGCCGGTGTAAAAGCCGGCGCCTAAAGCAAGCCCGATACAGGCAACCGCCCATAATCCGGCCGCAGTAGTTAAGCCTCTTACCTGATTCTGTCTGGTGACAAGTATGGTGCCGGCACCCAGAAAACCAATGCCGCTGATCACCTGTGCAGGAATGCGTCCCGCATCAGCAGAGTCAAATGTAGTAGATAAATAAATACCGATCATCATAGCCAGACAGGAGCCGAGGCATACCACAAGATAAGTGCGGAAGCCTGCCGGACGGTGCCTTTTTTCTCTTTCATACCCTAAAATTCCACTGAGCATCATGGCAAGAAAAGTGCGCAGCAGGATAGAAGGAAGTGTTAACTCTTTTAAAAAATCTATTTGTTCTAAAATCATTGGCCTGTCTCCTTATATATTTAAAGTGTACCATATTGAGGACTTTAACTCAAATTGATTTTCTGGTTGAATTTGTTATAAAATTTATTGTCAAAAAATTATCAATGTGGTATGATTACACCGTATTGTATCTCATATGAGAATAATAACAGGAGGAAACGTACCATGAAAAATGAAAAAACCTATGAACTTGTGCTGACAGCACTGTTCACCGCCATTATTGTGATAATGGCATTCACACCGCTGGGATATATCCCGCTTGTTGTAATCAATGCAACAGTTATTCATATCCCGGTTATCCTTGGAGCACTATTTTTAGGACCGAAAAAAGGTGCATTTTTAGGATTCGTATTTGGATTAACAAGCTTTATCAACAACACCTTTAAGGCAGTTACCGCCTCTGCATTTGTTTTTTCACCGGTTTTAGCGGCAAATGTGGTAGGAGTATCAGGGGTATTTAAGAGCATGTACATTTGCTTTGTCCCCAGAATTTTGGTTGGAATCATTCCTTATTTTGTGTATATTCTGATTCGCAATCTGTTAAAGAGTGAACAGAAAGTATGGCGTGTTGTGATTAATGCGGCAGTATCTTTGATCTTATTTATTTCCATCAGAGCATTTGTAAGTAATTTGGTAGAGAGTGGAAATGGGGCGTTGATTGGAACTATAACTGGTCTTGCTGTGGGAATTATATTATTTATTGTACTTACCATAACTGCCCACAAGAAAGCATCCTCCAGTGTTGCGCTTGCCTATGCAGGTCTTTCTGGTGCTTTTACCAATACGCTGTTTGTAATGAGCGGAATTTACATTTTATATAAGGATGCGTATGCAAATGCTCTTGGGATTGCAGGCGATGCTGTGATAGATGTAATCATGGGAATTATCAGTTTTAATGGCATTGTGGAAGCTGTGGTTGCTGCAATTTTGATTGCCGGCATCGGACTGGCGCTTATGCAGGTGAAACCAATTAAAGGATTTAAGGAGTAAAAAAGAGGGGCTGTAATCATGATTTTAGCAGTGGATATTGGAAATACAAATATAGTAATTGGATGCATTGAAATGGAAAAGGTTTATTTTGTAGAACGGGTTTCCACAGATACAGCCAAAACAGAATTAGAATATGTGGTGGCATTTAAGACGCTTCTTGATCTGTATCAGATAAAGGTGGAGGAAATTACAGGTTCTATTATTGCATCTGTAGTGCCGCCTCTTACCAATATCCTGAAATCTGCTATGGGAAAGCTTTTGCATAATGAGCCATTGGTGGTGGGACCGGGAGTGAAAACCGGATTGAATATTTTAATGGATCATCCGGCACAGGTGGGTTCCGATCTGATTGTAAATGCAGTTGCAGGATTAAAATACTATGGAGCTCCGATTATCATTATAGATATGGGAACAGCCACTACCATCAGCGTGGTTGATGAAAAGAAAAATTATATTGGCGGCATGATTCTGCCCGGTGTAAGGGTTTCTTTAGAGTCGCTGGTAAATCGTACATCTCAATTGCCAAGGATCAGTCTGGAGGCACCGAAAAAGATTATTGGGAAAAATACCATTGACTGTATGAAAAGTGGAATTATTATGGGGCAGGCCGCCAGTATGGATGGCATGATTGAACGGATATGGGAAGAGCTGGGCTATCACGCGGAAGTGGTGGCAACCGGAGGGCTGGCAGGCTGCATTGTACCCTATTGCAAGCAGAAGATTGTTTATGATAATGAGCTGACGCTTAAGGGACTTAATATTATTTATCATAAAAATGTAGATGTGTCAGCCTGATTTTTGCGCGGCAGGCGTAAGATGTTCCCCTCAAGGTTATGTTAAAGAAAGATTTCAGGAAAGGAAAGCAGAATGTTAGAAGGAAAGCATATCGTACTTGGAGTGACCGGCAGTATTGCGGCCTATAAAATTGCATCACTGGCCAGTATGCTGAAAAAGCAAAGGGCAGATGTGACTGTGATTATGACGCAGAATGCCACAAATTTTATCAATCCAATTACCTTTGAAAGCCTGACAGGGAATAAATGTCTGGTGGATACTTTTGACAGAAATTTCCAACATAGTGTGGAACATGTGTCATTGGCGAAACAGGCAGATTTGTTTTTGATTGCTCCGGCTTCTGCCAATGTGATCGCAAAGGCGGCGCATGGGCTGGCGGATGATATGCTGACTACTACACTGCTTGCCTGTCAGTGTCCAAAGATCATTGCACCGGCTATGAATACCAGAATGTTCCAGAACCAGATGGTACAGGATAATATGAAAATCCTTGCGCACTATGGAATGGAAGTGATTACTCCGGCGACAGGTTATCTTGCATGTGGAGACACCGGAGAAGGAAAGATGCCGGAGCCGGAGGTTTTATTTGAGTATATTTTAAAAGGATTAAAACCTGATGATATGGCAGGGCTAAAAGTGCTTGTGACAGCAGGCCCAACCATCGAAAAGATTGATCCGGTCCGATTTATCAGCAATCACTCCACCGGGAAAATGGGTTATGCAATTGCCAAAGCAGCAATGCGCCGCGGCGCTGAGGTGATACTGGTCAGCGGAAAGACAGATTTAAAGCCGCCTGTGGGCGTAAAGACCATTGACGTTTTATCAGCGGCGGATATGGCGCAGGCAGTAAAAGAACATGCGCCTTCTCAGGACATTATTATCAAGGCTGCCGCAGTGGCGGATTACCGTCCTAAAAATATTGCAGATGAAAAAATAAAGAAAAAAGATGATGCCATGAGTATTGAGCTTGAGCGTACGGAAGACATTTTAGGATATCTGGGAGCACACAAAATAAATGGGCAGTTCTTATGCGGCTTTTCTATGGAAACAGAGCATATGATCGAAAACTCCAGAGAAAAACTTAAGAAAAAAAATCTGGATTTGATTGTGGCGAATAATTTAAAGCAGCAGGGAGCCGGCTTTGGAACAGATACGAATGTGGTGACTCTGATATCAAAGGAAGATACAATACAGCTTCCGATTATGAGCAAAGAGGAAGTGGCGGATGAATTATTAAGCTGCATATTGAAAGCAAGAATGTAAAATAAAAGGGCTCGGGCGACAGAACGCTCGAGCCTTTTTTGACTGCTAGGCAGTATATTTTTCAATTAATGCAATTAATCTGTCATGATGCATGGCAATCCATTTATCATAGGTAGTATTTTCAGCCGAAACCATTTTTCCCAGCTCCACAAGAAAATCGGGAATTTTGTCTGCTTCTATAGATTTACCCATATCTGAAATCACTTCCTGTCCCTGCAGTGGACAGCCGCCCTCGAAGATGGCAAAAGCAGGTTTCGGTCCCTCTTTCGTTTGTTTGATACCGCCTCTAAAGCCAATGGCGCCGATTTGATGAGTGCCGCAGGAAGAAGGGCAGCCGGATATATGAATCTTTGGGAGCACACCGTCAGCAAAATTTTCCCTGCGTACTTTTTCAATACATGCAGATAGCAGGGCAGGAGAGTTGCCGATGCCCACCTGACAGATGGAAGCGCCAATGCAGGCTACAGAAGTCTCAAAAAGACTTTGTGCACCGTCGGCAGTTGCCTTAAGAACTTTTTCTGCTTCGCGGGCGCTGCAGTTAATCACATATAGACCTTCATCAGGAGACAGACGTATTTCCACATCTTCCATAGGTTCAATTAAATGGTATAAACAGGCAGCTTTATCCGGCGTTAAATTTCCTCCCACAGGCTGATAAAAAACCGAATACAATCCGGCCTGCTTTTGAGGGATAATCCGCTTATCAGAAACAGGAATATTCATTTCCTTTTCAGCAGGGGATGGGTGTAAAATTTCAGATGCCGGAAGAGTCAGGTCTTCTTTATTCATAACCGCAGAAAGTTTTTCATGGAATGCTCTGGTAAGTCCGTCAGTGCCAAGGGTTTCCTGCATAAAACGGGTTCTTGCTTTTCCGCGGTTTTCGTAATTGCCATAGGAAGTAAAGGTTTCCACCATAGCCTTAAGATAGTAGAGAATCTTATCTGGAGAAATACCTGTATCAACACAAACGCCAAGGCATGGCTTAATGCCCAGGCCGCCTGCAATATACACATCAAAGGTATGGTCGGCATTGGCGGTAAATCCCATATCCCGGAAAGTGGCATGGGTATCATTTTCCGGTGAATTGGAAAATGATACCTTCAGCTTTCGTGGGAACTTTACCGCTTTAATAAAATTCATTAAATATTCGCCGGCAGCTTCCGCATAGGGCATTACATCAAAAAATTCGCCCTGCTGGACGCCTGATAAAGGGGAAGCCATTACATTACGGGGGAAATCACCGCCGCCGCCTCTTGAAATCATGCCTGCCATCCAGGCTTTTTCCATTAATTCACATAAATCGGAAGCCTCAAGATCATGTAACTGGATGGACTGGCAGGTAGTCATTTTTAAACGGTCAATGCCATATGCATCACAGTTTTCCACAATAAATTTCAAACGTTCCTTTGTGAGGCGTCCGCCGGCCATACGCAGGCGAAGCATGTGCTTTTTTCCGCCTCTTTGCGCATAGCTTCCGAAGCCTCCGGAAAATGCCTTATATTCGGCAACTGTAATTTCACCACGGTGGAACTGCATGGTTTTTTCCTTAAATTCCTCTAAATCAGGAAGAAATTCAGTTAAATAATCCTTTGGCATAAAGATAGATACGCTCCTTTTCCCATAATCAGTAGTTTAAGTAATCCAGTTCATCCTGCAATTCCTGGGGAATATCGCTGCCGCTGCTTTCCACTCGTTTTTTCAACATATCAATTCTGTGAATATGCTGTTTCTGGCGCACATCATACCGCTCCATCAAATCTTTAAAGATAGGATTGCCGGCCAAAGTATTTCTAACCGGTTTTGCAAAAGGGCAGTAGGTAAACAGGATGGTTC
>VSNT01000041.1 GCA_009774465.1 Lachnospiraceae bacterium | reverse complement strand
TAGCAGGTTTCATGGCCTTCCCCGTCTGTTTCCTTAACAAGGCGCCCTTTGGCGTCATAGGCATAGGACTGCTCCTGAAAATGTCCTTCCTCTGTCTTTATCTTTCTCTGAATCAGATTGTGGCAGGCATCATAGGTAAGGAGCTTCTCCCTGCCTCCGTTGTCCCGGACGCATACAAGATCCCCTGCCTCGTCATAGAAGTATTCCGTTTCAAGCCCTTCCGGCTTTGTCTCTTTGATTAAATGCCCCTGTTCATCATACAGCCAGCGGGTGTTCCTTTCCAGCTGGTCTGTCTCAAGGACACGGTTCCCCTTCTCATCATAATCATAAAGTTTCCTGCTTCCATCCGGATAGATGACCTCACATATTGCCATCCTCTCATCATAACGGTATTCCTTCCAGCCCGGATAAGCACTGTATTCCATACGGACTTTTCGTTCCCTGTCGCAGTAGACTGCCCGGTAGGTATCCCCGTTTGCAAGCCTCTGTAAGACCACTCTTCCCTTCTCATCATATTCGTTGGTAAGATAGGCAAGCCCGGTCTGGTCGGTGGGACGGATCAGATATCCTTCCTCTGAATAGGCATAGCGGCTTACTCCCCCATCCATGTGGATTACTTCTGTCAGAAGGTCTTCTTCGTAACGGTAACCGATGCTGCGTCCCGTATCATCGCTTATCTGCGCCAGTTTTCCCTCATCAAATATGAAACTGACCACACGCCCAAAGGATGTTGTCATTGTTTCCGGATACTCTCCCTGATAGGTAAAGTACAGATTCTGTCCGTTTTTATCTGAAACCGATTCTAAAAGGCCTTTTTCATTGTAACAGTAATTCTTATGCTGGTGCCGGTCTGTGACATGCCATCTGCCTGCCATAGTATCCACTCTGAGGGTAAACCTTCCACTGCCTATCGTGTCAATGAATTCCCCGCCGCTTTGTGTGAAAGCCGCCACATATCCCATAGGCAGCTGCACGTGGAAGATGTCCTTATCCCGGTATATCCTGCTCTCATAAGAAAACCGCCAGCCTCTTCCAAGCCATCCGTTTCTCTGTCCCGTGGAACGGTAGCTGCGCTCTAACCGGATGGAGTCTGCCACATCCGGCAGAAGCATATCTGTTTTGGTCATTAAAAATGCGCCTGTTGCTGCGTCCACCGGCTCCGCAAATACTTCCCCAAGGGCGGATACAAACATATTTTGTGTCACGCTTGCCGACAGGTCAAAAGGCTCTCCTGTTATCAGGCTTCCCGCATAGTCTATTCCTGTAGCAAAGGTTGTCTGCATTGCAACATTGACTGTTTTTCTAACAAAGTTATTGTTAAACAGCTCATTTCCGCAGTTAAACCTGAGATTACTCATGCCAAAGCCCTTAAGCGTTCCACTTACCACACTTGTTGCCACATTTAAGGGATTAATGGTGCCGGTCTGCACATAATCATTGATACAGCTTGATATTACATCCTGTCCGATATTCAGGGCATACTTATATCCTTTATTATTTTCCAAAAACTTATTTGCAGCATTTACTGTTTTGACTACCTTATTGGCGTTTTCAATCTGCGCCAGATTTCCCGCTATGGCCTTTCCTGTGACGAATCCGAAGACCATGTCATTAATTGCCTTGGCTCCTTCATACAGCGATTCATTTCCTCCAAAAAGTCCGTCCCTCATAAAGTTGTAGGACTGGGAGATATCTCCATTTTTAACTTTATTCAGGTCACTGACGCCCTCTGCAATATCTGCCACTGCCGAAGCCGTCTTGAACGTAGCTGTCGCACCTATTGCAACGGCAAGGGGCAGGGCGGCTCCTCCGGTTGCCACAACTACTGCTACAGTAGCAACCACCGTAAGTATACTTAAAATGCCGCTGCGTATCTTGGACTGGGCCTCTTTCTCCTTCTCTGCAAGAAGTTCCTCCTTCATTTTTTCAGCCTGTTCCATCAGCCCTTCTTTCGACTTGGCGTTGGCATCTGCACGGTCCTGGGCATCTGTCGCAGTCAGGCTGCTTCTCACCTCACTTGCAAGAGGCTGTGCCGGATTCTTTAATTCCGCATCTTTCCGCACAAAGGTGGCGATTATGTTGGTCTCCTCATTCATGGTGATCTGACTGTCGCCGCCCTTTAAGGACATCTGGATGCTCTCTTCCGCTTCCACATAAACCGTCTCTACATTTCCCTTTTTTCCTGTTCCCACAAGGATGTTGCCCTTGTCACTGAAAAAGTTGATAAAAAGGCCTGACAGGGATAATGAGCCTGTCTTCTGCAGCATCATGGCTGTGGAACCGTTTCCCGGTGAAAAAGTGATTCCATAGGGAGCCAGTTCCAGATAGGAGCCGCTGGGATCGGAAAATACTTTGTAATCAGGATCTTTTTCCTCTTCCTGCTGTTCTTCCTTTTCCGCCGCAGCAGCCGCCATTGCTGCGCCGCCTGCGGGCATACTTCCTCCGCCCGTACCGCCTCCTGTGGGCGCACTTGTGCCGCTGCCTGCACCGCCTCCTGATGAACCGCTGCTTCCCGTACTTCCTGAACCGCTGTAGGAACTTCCTCCGCCCCCTGACTGGCTGCTGCCGGATGGGACATGGCTGCCACCGGAGGCGCCTCCACTACCTGCCCCTGCACCGGAACCGGAGCTGCCGCCCATTCTCAGCGCATGGACTGCCATAGCACTCTGCTCCTCATGGCTGGGAAAGTAGATATGCACCCTGCTCCCTTCCTCCGGCATACAGTAAAAGTTGCTGGTTTCTATGGCATAGGTAAACCACTTAAGGTCGCCGGAAGGCTCATAGGAGGGATCAATATCCAGATGTACCCTGACCTGATTTCCCTTCCTTTCCTTAACGGTAGCCGGTATGCTCATACCGTAAATTCTGGGATTGGTCTTTCTGGAGGTAAGGATTCCCTTTCTTCTTGACAGCTCATATTCATAGACAAGGTCTTCCTGCCTGGTCCTGATATCCACTGCTGTCACCACTGTCTCTATATGCCCCAGCATAACCTGCTCGCCAAACTGCATATGCTTAAGACTTCTAAGCCGCCAGCTCATCATCTCCTGAGGCATAAGGTCACCGGCATCCTCCAGCTTTTCATACCGCTCTTTCCCCTTAAGCAGGGTGTACTCTTCCTCCTCAAGCACCGTGCCATGATCCATATGGGGAATTCCGAAATAAGCCTTTCCGTATTCCGCTGTATTGTCTGCAAGCACAAAGGTAGAAAAATGGCTGGCAAGCCTTTTTAAAAACGTCCAGTCTGTTTCCTCGTACTGCATCAGGATGCCCGGAATCCTGGCTCCGCCTGTAGCTTCATCCCTGATTTGTGCCTTTCCATACTCTGACAGGGCCTTATTTAAAACCTGCTCATAGGTGTCGTTTCCCTTGCAGTAGCTCTGGCTCTTATCCGTCAGATCCCATTCCCTGGTATATCCGCTGAAATCCATATACAGATAGAACAGCCCGTTTTCCTTTTCTGTCCGGATCTCCTCGATCTTTCCACAGAAAACAGTCTGCTTTTTTTCATCCCTGCGGCTGATGCGCACGGACAGGCTGCCTGCAGCCTGCTCCACCATTTCCGGTGCCTTCTCTTCCTCTACAAGCGCCCTGATCATGGCCTTTCCATGCTCATTCAGCCTCTGCATGATATGAAGGGAAGCAATGCTGATGATTCCTTCCATCTGTATTTCGATATTCAGGTTATGGTATGTTAACATCATGATCTGACGCCTCCTCCTTCGTTTCCTTTATATGAAAGTTATCCTTCCTCCGGCTGTCCTGTAGAGATAATCTTGATGATCCCGCCATATTTGCAGGTCAGGGTTGCCTACCCGATCAGCGCCTTTTTTCCCGGCTCCACATAGACATCTTCCTTCTCCTTATCCCATTCTACAGATACAATCTCAGGCTCACATTCCCCGTAGCAGGCCATAAACTTTTTGCCATCTTCTGATTCCTGAGTGAAAATATCCGAAACCTGATCTTCAAAATCCATCTGCGTCTGCTCTGCCACATCCCTTGCAATTTCTTTTGCCGCCTCTATTGTGCTGGGATTCTCCGGACTCATACATCCTCCAAAGCAGATTACATTTTCCGCTTTACAGTCTTTGATTGTTATCTGTGCACGATTTTTCAAAAATACTCCGTGGCTTTCCTCCAAAACCAGCATACTTGCACGCATTCCAAAGTCACAGGCAGTCTGTGCGCAATGGACAATATAGGTATCATCAATTCCTGCCATTTATCTCACCTCGATTTCCTTAAACGTAACTCCCATCACATGGCGCCTTAACAGGCTTTCCACCACTTCAAGGCTGATTACCGGAAGCTTTACCCTGCTGTCTGCAAGCAGGAAAGCCCTGTGGTCGCCAATCTTTTCCCTGCTTAAGATCAGCCGCTTTTCCATTCCGTTGGGGTAATATTCCGTGTCCTTATCCACTGCCTCAACTTCCTTTAACAGCAGATGGAAATAGACAAGCTGTTTTGATTCCTCCTTATGAATCAGCACAATCTTTTTAAATATCAGATCATCCTCATACATATCAATCACTTTTTTTGCCATTTCCGACACCATATACACCGGACTTTTGATAAAGTCAGGGGCACACTCACCTTTGGTCTCATCCAGATAAAGAGGAGTGATGTCATTCATCTTTTCCGCGTCTTCCCAGGTAAAGATATGGCGGCTTCCATAGATATCAAAATCCCGAAGGCCGATTACATCCATCAGGGTGTTATCCTGTTCCATGAAAAAATACCTGCTCATTGTGTTTTTTCCTCCTCCTTTTCCAGATTTTCCACAAGCAGCAGTTCATTATGCTGCCTTTCATCAAACAGCTCCGGCTGAAATCCTTCCAGAGAAAAGGTGGCCTGATTCAGGTTCGCACCGCTGAAATCATTTTTTCCAAATATACAATCCTCAAAATCCGCCTGATGAAGGTCCGCCTGCGCAAAGTTACAGTCCTCCAGCCGGCACCTGATAAATCTGGCTCCGGAAAGGTCCGCCTTCTGAAAATCAATTTCTTTTAATGTGCACTCTTCAAAGACAATGAAGAACATGTTTTTCCCCTGACAGTCCCCTCTGGTCAGATTTTCCCTGTACCAGTAATCTGAGGTGAGTATCTCGGGGCTTTCTTCATACTGCTTCAGCCTGTCCTCCCATACCTCCTGCCCTCTTGTGTCTCTTTTTACCTGCATGACGATCTCGCTGTAATCCTTGTATTCCCCCCAGCGGATGATCCAGAAGGGGAGCTTTTTAATGCTGGCAAAAACCTCCTGCTGCTCCAGATTTCGAAAGGCAAAACGAAGAACATGGGTAATCAGCTGGCTGCACAGCATGATCTCATCCTGCATCAGCGCATCAATATCATATTTATTTACCTTTCCCATGTACTCTCGCATATCTAAAAGAAGCGCTTCCTGCCATTCAAAGTACTCTTTAAAAAGAAAGGTGATGTCAAAGGAAGCAGACACCGGCGCCTCATCCAGATACCATTCCATGTTTGAAACGTCCAGCCTGACAACTGCTTTTTTCCTTAAAAGGTCGCATCTTTGCAGGGAATAAAGGAAATACATGCAGTCTTCTTTCTTCTGCTCCTTTGCCTGCTTTCCGATTTCCTCAAAGGCTGCATAAATACACCCCATAAGCTCACCAAGTCTTTCCTGCAGGTTGTCCCAGAAAATCTGCCGCATCTCTTCCCGCTTCTTTTGATGATCCGCCTGAAATTTTTCCCACGCTTCCGCTCTTGTCATCTTTAATCCTTTCCTCCATGCTGTTTTTCCGGCATGTTTATTTCTAATTTACGTGAACCTCCGTCCCCTGAATAATCAGCTTCCCTTCGTCGTTCATATAAATGCTTCCCCCCATTTGGGATGCCAGATATGCTGTTTCCTTACACTGTACCTTCATGGAATATTTGGCTCTTAAGGTAATATCACTCTGGGCGGAGATTTGAATATTTTCATTAGCCGATATGTTGATTCTTCCGCTTTTTAAGACTTCTATCTTCACGCTTCCACCGCTGCATAATATTTTAATTCCATCCGGCGCAAGCTTAATCTGCTGCCCGCTTGGCACCCGCAGATATTTCGTGGCCGGATCGCCCATCTTGTCCTTTCCTGCATCCTCCGCCGCATCTGCTCCTGCCGCTGAAGGGGCCGCTGCACCTGCCGCAGCGCCTGCAGGAACTCCTGCACCCGCTCCGCCGCCAAAGCTGCCTGCACCAGAACCTCCTCCGCCGCCGGAACTGCCGCCACCTGAGCCTCCACTGCTGCCGGAACTGCCGCCTGAACCTCCGCTTCTGCCGGAGGAATTCCCGCCGCCATCTCCACCGCCTGGAGCTTTAACATTTCCCTGACTTCCTCCTGCTGCTTTTGTGGGAGACTCATAGGTACTGACTGCACTGATGGCAATGACTTCTCCCGTCTTTTTGGAAGGGAAATAGATTCTTACCTGATCTCCCTTTTCAGGCATACAGTACCAGCCGCTCCCATCAGAGGATGCAGAAGGCGTTGAAAAAGGAAACCAGTAACAGTCATTTCCCGGATAAGCATCATCTATTTTTAAATGAATCTGCACTTTTTCCCCTTTAATATTAAGGATTGTTCCCTCTAAGGCGCTGCCTACCAGCTTCATGGGATAAATTGTCTTTTGCAGAATTCCTTCTTTTTTCTTTAATGTGACAAACTCATATACAGTGCTTCCTATGGTCTGATATGCAAGCTCTGCCAGCGTCAGGCTTCTTCCTCTGTAATCAACAGATGCATAAAGTGGAATATGGTTATCCAGCTTTATGTTGTAGGCAATAAATGCCTCGTCCGCCGCTCCTTCTCCTGCTTCCTGCCAGTAGGAAAGTTCATCCATGTCTTTCCAGATCTTTTCCACAGAAGATATGTCCTGCCTTGCCGGTATCTGTGCCACTCCCAGATAGAGACATATCCCCTCTCTTACCTCGCTGCACACTACGGGTATATGCCATGCAGACAGCATTCTTTTCAAAAACTGCCAGTCAGTTTCGTCATACTGCACTGCAATTTCTCCAATCGCCCGGTCAGGAAACAGTATTTGGGCTTCCCCGCCATATTCTCCTGTGATTCCGCTTATCAGTGCTCCCATAGTCATGGATGTATCCTGAAAAGAACGGGACTTTCTCTTAATATCCAGCAGATAGCTGTAGGTATATGCTTTCACATTTACATGATAGCTCTTTCCAACGCTTTGAACCTCAAGCCCGGCAATCACGCCACAAAACAGCGGATTTCTCTTTCCATCCCGTTTTTCAAAAAGAGTAATTTTCTGACCGCTTCCCGTTTCATGAATGGGGAAATCTCCGTTTTCCTCTCCAAGGTCAGCGGTAAGCTCCATCACCCCATGCTCCCCCGGTTTATGCAGAATGTGCACTGAAAGAATTGTTTTGATCTGTAAACCTGTAAGCTCCAAATCATGAAGACCATATGCCATACTTTTTGTTCCTCCTCGTGCGCTACAACTCCCAATTAGTTTTCATAAATTTCTTTTGCCTTTAAATTGATTGCCTTTTTATATACTCCTACCGATGCACCTGCATCATCTTTCAGCATTATCATGGTTCCCGCCTCAAGGGTGACATTTTTGCCGCTGACGCTGATCTGCTTTCCGGCGCTGATTGTGATGCCTGCCGGTGCTATGAAGTTGATATTTCCGGTTTTAAACATGGCAATACTGGATTTCCCTGCTGTCATTAAGACTCCGTCGGGCACCATTTGAAGTATATTTCCATCCTTGGTAAAGATATTTCTTTTGGAGGGATCATCCATAGGATCTTCCTTCTTTTCGGCTGCCCCATCTGCTGCCGCCATTGCAGCGGCGCCTCCGGCTCCTGCTCCGATACTTCCGGCACCGCCTGCGTATCCCCCACTGCCACCGGACGAGCTGCCTCCGCCGCCTGAGTAACCTCCTCCAGACGAGCTTCCTCCTCCACCGCCGGATGAACTTCCACCGCCTCCCGAGGAACTGCCACTGCTGCCAGATGTACTTCCGCCGCCTCCTAAGGCACTGCTGCCGGAAGGTGGTGATGCCGGCATGTGGCTGTCATGCTTGGTAATTACATAGGCTTCCTTTTCATCCCTGGTAGGAAAATATACGCGGATGCTGTCCCCCTTTTCAGGCATACTGTACCATCCGCTTCCATCAGAGGACGCCGCCACTGTAGAAAAGGGAAACCAGTAAGTTCCCTGCTCGCGGGTAGTATCTTTATTCAAAGTGACCTGCACCTTATCCCTGTTTACTGCTGCAATTTTCCCATCTACCGATATTCCGGTAATGCGTTCGTTGTATTTTCGTGTGGTAAGCATTGCTCCCTTAAGTCTGAGTTCATAGGTGCACACCAGAAGTCCTTCCACTAATTTCCTTTTCAAACTGCTGATATACCACTGTTTTCCCTTAAAGGAAACCCGGCTTCCCAACGTGTGCATCTCATAGCTGTCAATAAAGTATTCCACAAACTCTGCCGGTTCCAAATCTGAAAATCCGTTCTGGGACAGGGCATCATA
The DNA here is from genome assembly GCA_009774465.1 of Lachnospiraceae bacterium. GTDB lineage: Bacteria > Bacillota > Clostridia > Lachnospirales > Lachnospiraceae > Suilimivivens. The sequence goes on along the minus strand of VSNT01000041.1, from coordinate 17,876 downwards.
ACGCTCTAAATCTTTTCCCATCCGATAGGGACTCTTTTCCCAGTCAGTATCAACATTTTGGGAGGACAGTCCTGCCTGAAAACGTGCGCTTTCATAGGTTGCATCTGCATACAGGCTGTCAGAATACCTGCTGACAAAACGACATAGAAATTCCCAGTCTGTTTCCTCATATTGATACCAGATTTGTCCAATCGGCTCCTCTGGAATATTTTTTGTACAGATACATCCCGGATAGCTCTCCATAATCTCTGAAATGACAGAATGGTTCGTTCTTGCTGTATTTTGAAAGGATCTGGTTCTGCGCGTAAGGTCCATCTGATAAGTTGCATCATATGCTTTCAGCTTTACTTTCCTGTGATTTCCCACCCGCTTCATGCTGCTGTCAACGATTACTCCCTTAAAAAGAATCTTTTCCCTGCCATCTTCCATATAATTTACTATCACTGTTTCCGGCAGCTCATAAAAGGCCATCTCTTCCGGATGATTATCAAGCACTGCCGAAAGACGGAGTTCTCCATGATGATTGGGGCTTTGACAAACTTCCAGCTCATCAATGGAAATCACTTCTCCCAAAGACAGATATATGTCTTTATAGGTAATTGCATTTTTCATCCTGTGCTACTCTCCTTTCTCAGCTTCCCTTACAGGTTCTGACAAAAGTTCATTTAACCTGAGCACCAGTGCTTCCAGTAATAACCCGTAGGTATCCTTGTCTTTTTCAAAACAGTTGTAATTTCCTACCACCCGGTTACTGCCATAGCGGATACGGAAGATCAGGTTATAGGTCCATCCCTTTCCGGTAGGTGTACGATAAATCAGATAGTCAAGATTCTCTAAAACAATTTCTTTGATGACCTGGGCATAGGTTCCTGAAATTTTCATGCCATTTATCAACTGTTTTTTCCACTTTCCAATGCTTATGTTTTCCAGTTTCTTATCCGACACAGTCAGTACCTGGCTTGCATTCTGGTCATGGTTTACAAATATGGCAACTCCTGTATCCTCTTTCACACCAGTATAAAAATTGTGTATGAGAACCATTGGTATCCTGTCTTCAAAATAAATTCTGTTCTCAAATGTATGGGTTTGGCCGGTTGGAAATGTCACACTTCCTTCCCGTACAGCTTCCAGCATTTCCTCCAGTGTCATTTTCGGTATGATGTTTTCTTTTTCTTCTTTTGCATCAAAAAGCTTTTTTTCCTCCGCCCTGGCTTCTTCTCTTTTTTGTCTTCTGTGTTCCCTCTCCAGCATTGCAATCCGCTCGTCCACAAATTCCATGTCCATACCTCCTGCCTGATTTATAAAAGCAGCATTTGTCTTGTATTGTTCTGCAATCCTTTTCCTGTGCCGCTTCCAGCCTTCCGCTCTCTCAAAATGTGCAGCAGCTTTTCAAAAAGTAACTGATTCGAATACTCCGTCATTTTCTTTCCCATATTTTTTTCCACATAAAAGCTCACCAGCTCCTGTGCAATCTGTCCCTTATTTCCAAGAATCTGCATGGAAAAGGAAATATCACAGGCGTCTATCGTCCCTGTTTTTAAAAGCTCCAGAGCAAATGCCATCAAAAGCTGTGGCCATAAACTGACGCCGCCGGGACAGACATAGGGCATGTGAATCCGGTTCACCGTATCAAACTCTGTCTGGTAATCCTCGAAGCTTTCATATTTACATCGAAGGCGCGCCCCTTCCTGCAGGCGGAATCTCCCAAGCTCAATTTCTCCGCTTTCTGGACTTCTGTCGTCAAGATAAACGTCTCCGAATCCGCCCATCCGGTCCTTTTCAAAATCCATCGTGACGAAACGGACTTTCACGTAGGTAAGCTGGTCCACCGGAGGACAGCGCAGGCTGCAGGCCTCCTCCATCCTGTAAATATTGCCTCCGTGCAGAATCAATCCGGGATGCACCTTAAGAATATCGTCTTCCCATGTAATGTCAGTTCCCTTTAAAATACCGCTGCCGCAGTCTGCAAACATCATCCTGCTGATCATAAGTGGATAATCCCGCAGTTCTTCCAGCATGTCCTTTTTTAAGATATTTTTATGTACAAACACGGGAGCCTCAAATTTGAACATCTGATTTTCCTCCTAACAGATTGCAATTTCTCCGATCCCCATGGTCTCTTCAATCCCGATAATTCCAAAATGATATTCATAATAAATGTCTATATGATATCTGATACCTGCAAATTGATTGATAATAAATGCCACCTTCCGCTTTAAGCTTTCCGTTTCCTTCTTTCCTATGTACAGAAGGATTTCGTAAGGATTTTCATTGCTGTTATAGACAATACAGTTGGCAATTAATGCGCAGATCACCTGCCGAAACAGGGCAATGCTCTCTCCTGCCCGGTACAGTATCAACATCCCCTGCAAAAGAATTTCTTTCTCCTTCTGTTCAAAGAGGAGAAAGGCATCCGCCGCTTCCTTTCCATAGATTCCATCCAGAATTGCCCTTCCCAGCAGTTTTTTGTAATATTCTTCTCTGGTCATTCCCATTTTCAGGTCGTTTTCGGAAAGCTGGTGGATTAAAAGCTGAAAAAGCCCGTTCCTTAGAGAAGGATAATCTGACAGGTCAGGATGAAACATATCCTTAAAAATCTGTTGAAATCGGTAATAAGGATTGATTTCCACCGTGTAGGGCTCTTCAATTTGGGTTACATTTAAAAATTCCTCAGACAATTCCATATAGGGACTGTATTTGCGGGCTGCTTTAAAATGAATTTTTTCTGCCTCAATGCCCTGTTCTTTTGCCTGAAGCATGATTTCCCACAGATAATTCAAATTAATTCTCCTTCACATAAGTACTCCGGATACAGCATCTGGACCTCTGATACAAGAAAGCTGATCAGGTCCCTTAACAGAAAACTGTTTTTTCCTTTTCCCTTAAATTTAAGAAGCAGGCATTTTCTGTATTCGTTATCCCGCAGTTCATCTATAATAAAGCTGTTCATGGAGTAGGTTTCCGGAACTTCCCTTTTCTGGTCGGTCAGTTCATAGCTGTCAAATTCCACATATTCTGAAAGGCCAAACCCTTCAAGAAATCTTCGAAGCTCAGAGGCTGTCCTGACGCTTACCCCCTGTCTTTTGAAAAAGCGTTCTACAAATTCATCTTTTCTCTGGTTTGTCATTACCGGATAAGTAAATCTCTCAAACTTTCTGCTCTGGCCGTTGCGTATCATATATACCTGCCATTTTCTGGCTTCCGGCGTATTTCCCATAACCAGAAGGCGGTTTTTACTCTGGCGCACATTTAAAATATGGGCGCTGTCATCAATCAGATAGACATGTTCATTTCCATATTCCCGAATGGATATCACATGCTCAAAGCTTTTATGATCCTCGCATGGAACCGGAAAGCCCACACTGTTAAGGGTAAGCTTTTTGATATTCCAAAGAGGGATAAAATTCTCATGGGCCCACTCTCCATATTCCTCAAGTTCAGGCTCAATTGACGTAATTTCTTCTTCCCGGGAAAGCCTGCAGGCATGGCCTGTTAAATAAACATCCACAAATTTATACAGATACGGGGCGTTTACCGTCTGCCAGGCAATTCCATTGCTGGTAAACACCTCATACAAATGAGCGATTTCCTTTAAGTAAGATTCATTTTTCTTCAGCACAAATTCCGCCGGATAGCTGTCTTTACTGGTTCTGATGCAGCCGCTTAATTTTTCCTTCTGCAAAAGCCTTTGAATCTGGAGAAAATCGCACTCCATAAATAATGTTTTTATGTAACAGCTTCCTTTTTCCTCAAGCTGCTCTTCTATCATATCCAGCTCATAAGAGCTGTCTGTAAGGTCACTTTCCAGCATGGGTGAGAGCAAATGGTGGGTTCTGTCCAGATACTCCTTTTCCACAATACCGGTGCAGATTCGGTAGCGGTTCATGTCAAAGGAGAGGTCATCCATGATGCGGTGCTCCAAAGCGCTGTACATTTCCTGATTGGTCTCATACAGGGAGAGAAAAACCTGTTCCAGAATATCCTTAAACACCACTCTCTCGCTTAAGTTTCCAATCTGGCCGATTTCTTTTTTTATCATTTCCTCCATATCAGGCATAGGTTACTTCCTTCCATCAAAAAAGTTCTCTTCCCAGGTGTCATCCTCAAATGCAAAAAAGGTCTCCTCCCCCTGTCTTAGCAGGTCGTTTTCCCGTAGTACGGGAAGGACTAAAAATCCCCATTTTTCTTTTGAGGGCCATACAAAGAACTTGATTTCGCCCTCCACGATAACGTCGGTTTCTTCCTGAATGACCGTGCCGGAATATTTCTCATTGATATCTTCCTGGGTTACCTGCCTGAATCCGGCTACATTGTAGTTAAAATGATATACCGTCAGCCGGTTCCCCTTTTCATCATGCAGGTACAAATCCAACTGCTCACCAATTTTAAATCTTGATATATAACCAATGTCCTGCTCTTTTTGCAGGCTGTGGATCAGTATTTTTTCCCTGTTTTCATGGGTATAGGCCATAATCTCGTAAGGAAGGGCATTTACTTTGTAAACATGATTCACCTTCATATAGCCCAGCTTGCAATTCTTAAAGTAGCTGACCGCTCCTTCCAGACAGCACATTTTAAGCTGGCTTCCGCTGTCCCCTTCCCGCTCATTTCTGATCAGTCTTCCCGGCACAAATTCCTTCAAGGCCTCTGTAAATAAACTGGACTTACAGGATTGCCCCGTTAATTTCAGCATATTGTAATCTGACAACTCCCCTTCTGTAAAAAGCCGCTCCAGAAAACGGTTCATCAGTTCATATATGTCGGGCCTTAACAGATTTTCAATTTCATAAAGATATAAGGTAAAAGACATTTCTTTCCGCAAGGGTTCGATTCTGTCGCCACTGCTGCGCACAGACAATCTCCATTTATCCAGTAAAATTCCGTTTTTGCTTTTTTGCGCTCCTTCCGTGCCAATCTGCAGTTCATATTGAAAGGATTTCTGGAAGAAGCTTTCCTTGATGGCTTCTGCAGTGCGGAACAGGTAGTAATAATTGTTTTTTACTCTGAAATATTCTTCCCTGCTCTTTGCCTCATATTCAGAAAAGCGTGTGGGAAAGAGTCTTTCAGCTTCCTCGTAAAGCTGGCCGATACTTTCATAGAGCCGGCTTTTTCCCCCGGTATAGGATTCCAGATCAAAGTGAAACTGCTGATATCCCAATGCTTCAAGAAATCTTATCTTAAAAAGCTGTAAAATCCGAAAGGTCAGATTATTGCCGCCAAAGTTTGTGTTTCCGTTTTCATATCCGGTTTCCAAATCCACCTCATAGGACACTCTGTTATTGCGGATTCGAAACCTCCCTGATGTCAGATCGGTTGTTCCCCCGCCGCAGTCCATAATAAGGGCCTGATACCAGACACCATCCGTATATCTGCCGGAACGAATCAGTTCGTTAATGCTGTGGAACAAAACCGCCATTCCTTCATCCAGAGTGCATTCCACATTGAAATCCGGCAAAAGCTCCCTGAACATTCCGGCAAAGCGCTCTGTCTGCCTGACCGGTGCCAGAAGCTGAATATTTTTAAATTTACATTTTAGTTGCTGCTGTGCGGTATCTATCAAATACTGCATAAAGGCCGCCAGCATTTCGGTTCTTTTCAGCTGTAACTTCATTCCGTCCGGAGTGATCACCTGCTGGATTCTCTCCGGCGCGCTTACCCAGCGTTTGATATCATAAAATAAAGGGCTGTCCTCATCCTGATAAGAATGGCCTGCAAGCTCTTTTGCCTCATGGCCGAAGCAGTAGAGCGGTTTATCATTTTCTACCCCTTTTATTCCGATAATACTGGGAATCATTTCGCTTTCCTTATAGTGTCCGTTCCCCAGATCAGCAGTCCTGACAATCTGAGTTCTTCCATCCGGAGAGTAAATGCCAAGGGTGGTGTTGGCACTGCCAAAGTCTATAATAAGGGGAAGTTCTGTTTCTTCCGCCTGTCTGATGTCCACTGCCAGGAGTGGTGTAAGAATGCAGACTGCCTGCCTTGGAATGCTGATTTCCTTCCCGTAATATCTGTCGTAAAAAACCTCCGAGACTTCTTCACGCTTAAAATAAAGGAGAAAATACCGGTGTCCGTCAGTTTTCAAAATAGGAACATTTTTTCCTTTCAACAGGAAAAATCCCTTATCTTCCACTCTTTTTAAGTAAAAGCAGGTAGAAACCTGATATTTTTCGTCTACCAGAAGCACATTTCCCTCGTACAGATTCAAATCGCTGCTGATCTCATAGTGATCTGTCAGCTCAATTCCCTCTCCCTCGTACAAAACAAGATGGGCGGGAAATGCAATTTCTGATGATGCATCCGGTTTCAGCTCTATTTTGTCAAGTAGCTCCTGCAGGGCTTCCATGCCGCCTTCGGCAAACTCTTTAATCTGACGGTATTCTCTGATTCCCCGATAGCGCATGATAAAACGGATCAGTTCTTCCCGCTCCAGTCTGGCGCCCATAGGCACTACCAGCCGCTCTCTCTGACAAATTTCCTTTAACTGATAGGTAGTCATTCCCTGCAGTTCTTCGAAACGATATACCGCTTTTGCCGCTGCTTTTTCCACATTTTCTCTGGATAATTTGTATGTGTACTGCCCCATAGCCTAACTACCATCCCCTCCACCTGCACTGTCTTTATCTTCACCGGCGCCATCTGGTTTATTTTCTGCATCATCTTTGTCCTCAGATTCCTCCGGCTTCTTATTTTCTTCTGCTGCTTTTTTGGCCTCTTCCGCCGCCTTTTTTGCTTCCTCTGCTGCCTTTTTTGCATCTTCCAATGCCTGATTGGTCTGGGCTTCCTTTAAATCCTGTACCGCCTGTCTTGCTGCCTCGGCTGCCTGATTGGCCTCCTGTGCGGCAGCTGCTTCCTGAGACTGCTTTTCCGCCTCTTCGGCTGCTTTTTTCTTTGCTTCTTCCTCCAGCTTTCTGCAAGATTCAATTTGCGAGACAAGGGTTTCCACCCGTTCCGCCATCCCCAACTCTTCATACATTGCCATAGCAGTTTCAAAGTAAGTGATGGCACTTAGATAATCCTCGCTTTTCATCAGGTCATTCCCTTTACTTTCCAGCTCCATCGCATTTTTCTTATCATTCATCAGGTTTTGATTTTCCAGTTCCTGTGCAACCTGCTCATCCTCAATTGCTTTTTGTATCCGTTCCTCTAAAGCCTTTAATTCCTCCTGCCGCAGGCTCTCCAAAGTTTCTTCCGCTGCCCGCTGTTTTTCAACTGCTTCGCTTCTGCTTTCCTTATCGTAGAGAGAAGAGGCCAGCGTTTTTGCCTTTTTATAAAGCTCTATTGCGCCTGCATAATCCCCATAATCTTCTTTCAGCTCCGCAGACTCTAACAGCTCAAGTAATTCCAGGTAATCCCCGATCTTTTCTTTCTGCCCTTTGATATATTCCGCTCCTGTGCCGCCTGTTTCCCCTGCAAGCTTTTCGGCGCTTTCATAAAGCGCAAGCGCCTTTTCATAATCCTTATCTGACATGGCTCTATCCGCCTGCATAATCTGTTCCAAAAGAAGAATACTGGTTCCAATTCTTTCCTGATCGTCCTTTGCTTTCAGGGATTTGGCCAGTTCCTGGGCCGCCCGGTAATCCTCCGCTGCCTTTTCATAGTTGTTATAGGTGACATATTCTTCCCCGCTTTCCAGATACTGCTCCATGTCAGAGCGCTTTCCCTCACGAATACGGTACCGCACATAAAATCCAATAAAAAGGATCAGCAAAATCACTGTAATGGGAATCACAATGGCAAGAATTTTCTTTAAACTCCACCGCTTTTTGGGATTTAAATAAATCTTATCCACAAAGGTAACTGCAATGGTATAGTTGTCAATTTCAGGCTCCAGCCTGCCTAAAATCAGCTCTTCCACATTGTCCGCCAAATCCAGGGGTGCGCTTACTTCCTTTGCACATTCTAATAACTGTGCATTACTTAAGTTCTCCCAGATTCCTCTGGTGGCTAAAATCAGAATATCTCCATTTGCCAGCTTTTTCTTTCGGGATATTTGATATTGGGGCTTTTTGTCTATCTGTCCTAAGTAGGAATACAGGTTATTTCTTTCCTCATGGGCTGCCGCCTTATCCTTAGGCAGTAATTCAGCTTCCACCATATTTTCTGTCAGTGACTGGTCTTTGCTCTCGTACAAAATACGGTCATTTCTGATCAGCAAAGCTCTGCTGTTTCCCACATTGACATACCGGAATTTCACGTAATCGGTGACAATCAGGGAAACGCTTGCCCTAAGGCGCATTCCTGTTTTATCTGATAGCAGCTCCTTATGAGCTTTCCTTAAATTTCTCTTTATGGACATGACGGACATGGCCGGATGCTCGGAGAACTCCCTGAGAATGCATTTCACCACAATTTCTGCACTGTTTTGGGTTTTCTCATCATCCAGGCTGTCCGCTGCCACATAGCAGGCAAACTTATCCAGTTCTACAAATGCAAAATAATCTCTGTTTAGTAGTTTTGAGCCTTCTTCCGATAAAAAAGCTGTGCGAAAGCCTGCATTTTCTTTTCTCATTTCATAGCTCCATCAGTCAGTAGTACCATGATACTTCCATTTTCTTTATCCTGTGCGTCTGACAATTCCGCCTGCCGGATTACTCTGTCCGCCTTTTCCTGGGCTGTCAGTGCTGGATTAATTAAAATTTTTTCCAGTTCCGCATAGGAGACTTCCTCAAAGATTCCTTTGCTCATCATCACTGCCAGGTCGCCTTTTTTCAGCTCAATAGGCATTTCGCAGACCTCCATTTGATGAAATCCATCCTTGCCTACATAATTCCAGACTTCCGAATCCTCCATAGACCACAGGGTTTTTTGTCTGCTGATTTTTCCATTTTGATATGCTCTTTGGGCAAGCACGCCTACGGTTTGTCCTTCACTTAAGGGAATCAGTTCCCCGTTTCTTAAAAGTGCAATCCTTATAAGCCCTGCCATCGCATAGTAAAGTCTGCCTTCCGTAAGAAAAACAATTCCCACACTGGCGCCTCCATGACGTTCCTCCAGAACCTTCTGCATATTCCTGTGCAGGCTGTACATGGTGCGCTCAAAAAAATACTCCGGTTTTTGAAGTGTCTTATAAAAGGAAAAGGCTTCTTTAAATTCTTTAACCGCTAAAGCGGCACATACCTTTCCGGTATTTTCTTTCCCGATTCCGTCAGCCATGACTGCCAGTTTCCCGGCTGATGTGATGGTGATATCCACAGCATCCGCCTGTATTTCCTTATTGCCTGTAGTCTGTCCTGTTCCATCAGAAGCATCATAAGTCACTTTATCTCCAAGGAGCTGAAAAATCCCTCTGGCAATTATGCTTATTATCAGTAAAAATATGATTATCTGCAGAATCATTTCTTAACATCATTCCATTCAAAATGTTCCCCACAAAAGGGAACAAATACAAATTTGCTTTTTCCCAATTCTATCGTGTCATATGGCATAAGCTCCGTGGGTACGTACACCGCCTCCTGATTCAGATAGGCAATGCCTGCCGCATCTCCCGGAAGAATTACTGTATTTTTCTTTTTGGCGTCATATACAATGATGGTATGGTTTCTTCTGGATATTTCATTATCTCCGAGAATTTGAATATCCATATCATCTCCTCTGCCCACAAAATTTTTACCATTTTTAATTTTGTAATCCTTTCCCACTCTTGCGCCTTCAATGCACACCAGCCATCCGCAGACTGGCAAAACTTCTTCCTCTATCAGTTCCACCGGCGTCTCAAACCCTGCCGGTGCTTTGGGATCTTCCAGCGCAGTGCTTTCCATGTTGCAATAGGGGCATGTAGTGCCATACTTTCTAGTACTGAACATATGGCCATTGGGACATCTCGTTAAACTCATTGGTAACCTTCCTTTCACGTAATTAACAGTTTTGTATTGGCTATATAAATCATATCCCCCGGCATCAGCCTGCAGGGCCTGTTTTTCATAACCTTATAACACACGCCATCATCTATTTTGCGTATCCGCACTCCATTATGAGAATTTAAATCCTCTATAAACCATGCATTCAGGCAATAATTAAGCACCGCATGCTGATAATCAATCAGTGCACCGTATTCACATTCTTCCAAATCTGCGTCCACCGGTTCATCTGGATTATCCCTGCCAATCAAAAAAGAAACCCTGCCTGAAAGATCCCATGCCTTAACCGGTTTTTCATTTTCATCCAGAAGAATCAGCTCTCTGATTCCATAATCCTGCTCATCACTGGTCCCATATTTCTTTTCTCTGCTCCGCGGGGTAAACTGGTCGATCAGATTATTAAGCGCTGCTATCGCTCCTGCCATAAGCAGAATAAAAAGCAGCCATTTCCACCAGGCATCCACCTTCCAGAGTGCTGTATACACTGCAAGAGCTGCCATGCACAACATAATGCACGCATCCGTTATCTTCTTTCCCATTTTCAGCCTTCCCGTCATGCCGCCTTTGGCGGCATAAACAATCCGTTTTCACTGCCATCCTGCTCATTTCACCTTAAAAAATGACTCAAAGAGTTTATCTGTATTTACAGGACCGGCTGCACTGCTTTGCTTTTTTTGTCCGCCCTCCGGCCGAAAGCCGAAGAACTGTTCAAAGCTGTTCTGATACTTTCCGCCAAAAAAAGCCGCCATATCTCTGTAATTATTTTCCTTTTGCTGTTTTGCATCTTTCTTTCTATTTTCAGACTGCTCATTGATTCCCTTTCCTGCCAGCTGCCGGTCATAAACAGCTTTCTTTTCCTCATCCCCAAGTACGGCATATGCCTCCTGTACCTGATCAAAGAGATTTCTCCCTTCTTCCCCCGCATTATCCGGATGATACCTGCGTGACAGCGTTCAATATGCTTTTTTTATTTCCTCACTGGAGGCAGTCTTCTCTATCTGTAAAATCTTATAATAATTCACGGTTAAATCCCATTTTTCACTTATGTTTTCATTCTATTTTTAACAGGAAGGCTGCCTTTTGGCAGCCTTCCGTCAACAGACCAGTGGCTGAATTTATACAGCATAACCACCCTCAACTGCAATATTTGCCATCTTGTCTTTTTTCTGTTTGATCATCAGGTAGAAAGTACCTACACCTGCTTCATCCCCGTAGTTTTCCGTGTAATCCACTACAAACGCATTGGGATAAGTGTATTTTCTAACTTCCTGAGATGCTGCAATCACATCAATGGTAACTTTTCTGTAACAATCCGCCCTTTCAGCAGGAACCAATGCCCATTTTCCCAATTCCTTCGTTGCATCAAAAGGCTCTCCGTCAACTGCAGTCAAAATTTTTCCGGTAATCTCTACAGTTGAGCCAAGATCTGTTGACCTTGCATTGGAATCCTTCGGGATATCCGTTCTGAACTTTACAGAAATGATGCTCTGCTCATTTAATTCAATTGCTGCGCCGCCCTCAACCTTTAATCTAAATCCCATCTTTCTATTCCTCTCTTTCTTTTTTTAATTTTAATTTTCTGGGAATTTCAATCTTATTCACCGGCAAATCCGCCTTCAAATGAAAGATTGCTCATCTTATCCTTTTTCTGCTTTACTAAAAGTGTGAATACGCCTACTCCGGACTCATCTGCAAAATTCTCTTCATAGCCAATTACAAAGGCATTCGGCAGATTGGTTTGCCTTACCACCTGTGATGCTGAAATTACATCAATTTCCAGTCTCCTGTAGCAGTCTGCATTTTCAGCAGGAACCAGCGCCCACTTTGCGATTTTCATTGTGTCATCAGCTGCTTCTCCGCCTACCGCTGCCAGAATTTTTCCGGTAATCATGATGGTAGCGCCAAGATCTGTGGAGCGTGCATTGGAGTCCTTTGGAATATCCGCTCCATACTTTACTCCTGTGACAATCGTTTCATTTAACTGGATTGTCTCGTTTCCTTCAATTTTCAGTCGTAGTCCCATTTGCTTTTTCCTCCTTATTGTTTATTGGGTAATACTTAATTAACTTGTTTTCTTACTCATTTCTACCTTTAAATTCTTGGTATTGTTGTTAAAGGAAATGAGTATATTGCAGATTCCGGCAGTATCATCAATCTCATAGGAGAGTTCGTCTCCCTCCTGCAGAATGGAATTGACAAATTCTCTGTCCACTCCCCACCTGCTCTTCTGGCTGTCCGGATTATTGCTGAAAAATTTAAGGATGTTATCCTTCTTAAAATCGTTACTGTAAAAACGTAAAATACGTTCCACATAAGTACTTACCAGCGTCTTGTAAATTGGCTCAAACTCATTTTCATTTACCTGGAGATTCCTTGCCTTATAAACCATAATGCTTCTGATGTCTTTCCCCTTGTATTTGGCATTTTCAGAAGAAAATACAAAGCCAAAGCCATTTACGTTTATGTCATTTTTGATGGTATTGGTAAAGCCTGATATTTCCTTGGTCATAGTCGTAGTTGCGCAAAGTGCATGGTCGCCTGCCTCTATGTCAAAACGTACTCCCGGATAGTTTCTTGAAGTTTTGGGGAAACGCTCCTTCAAGTATCCCGGACACTGCCATGCTGCCACCAGACCTGCCGCCACATAGGAAGCCCCAATATATACGCCCTCTATCCAAAGCTTCATAATATCTTCTTTTTCTTTGGACAGCACTGCTCCGCCTTCCTCGCTTAATATCATTTTTTTATCAAGGATCAATCCTGATTTATCTTTTGGTATCACAGTGATGTTTGGAATACAGGGTACTAAAAACTCACTGTACTCCCGTTTCATTAAAAGTCCGCATTTCTCCTTGTACTTCTCAACACCGGAAGATGCCATAGCGCTGAATGTAGTTTCCTCGCCAGGCTGAAAGCTGAAAAATGTGGTGATTTTATAGGGATATATGGCGTTCATCAGATTTGCCAGGCTCTCCATTGTATTCTGGTCTTCTTTTTCCACCTTTTCATTTCCGGCAAAACGAATTCTCTGCAGTTTTACTCCTTTGCTTTGTTCCAGTTCCACATTGGGCACAATGGCAAACCAAATGGTATGATCAAATTCATTTTTATCATTTACCGTGTTCAGATAGGTAACAAGGCGCGGAAGATTATGGGCTTTTACCTGCTGCTCCAGTTTATTATTTGTGACAAGAAGCGTTGGCTTCATTCCGTTTTCCTTTACCCTGTACTGGTCGAAAAAGGTCTTAACCCCAAGCATCTTCTCTATCAGCGGCTTTACAACTTTGACAAAGTCATCCTTGGTCTGCTTATAAAAATCAAGATAATTATTATAATTTGTAATTTCCTGTTCAACATTTACTTCACTTTCAAGGGTGGAAGTAAGGGGACAAAAGGTACGGACTACCAGTTCTCTCACATAATCAGACTGATTATCATTTAACGCATCATAGTCTTCTTTAAAGGCTTCAATCAATCCTGTATTTGCACTGTCATCCACAATTGCAAGCTGTGTGTTTTCTTCTTTACTTGCTTCCAGAATTTTCAGCTCGCCATCATCCCCCATGCTAAGGAGGCCTGCCTTGAAGGTCTGTCCGCTCTCCTCTCTGTCTGTATTCCCAAGCAGAAGTCTTGTTTTAATATCCTCAATTGCCAGTGGCAGCATAGCCATAACATTGTTATAATTCTGGCTCGCCTGTTCAAACATGTAATTCAGCTTGTCGCCCATATCCAGCTTTTTGGGATCGCCCTCATCCAGCGCTTCGTACTGCCCATATACATACTGGATTTCTTTTCTGGACTGCCTGATATCATCCATGATTTTCTTAGGCGAAATCATATCCAATATTTTTTCAAATTTAAAATCTACATTTGCAATTCCCATAGCTCCTTTTGTTTCGATTAATGTAAGAAGCATTTTCAGAAAATCATTTTCCATATTAAGGGGAATTTCCGTTATGCAGTTGTCCGGTATATTTTCCGGCTTCTTTAAGCTGTACATCACCTTCTGGTTATTTGCATTAAAGAAGGAATATACCACCGGTGCAAACTTTTCAAGGAATTCATCAAAGCTGCCAACAAGCAGTTCTTCATTGATTTCCTTGACTTTGTCATCATCCAGACTGTTCTTTCCTTTCACGTCCCCGATCAACGTTAAAAGGTCTTTCTTTTCCGGATTGATTTCTTCAAACAAAAGCGTCCTGTTTGTTTGGGTTATTACATCCATTACTTATACCTCTCTTCCTTTTTAAATCATGGATATATAATGTACTTCCAATTCACAGCTTCCATCTTTGGAAGTTATATATATTACATTCCCGTAACTGACAATGTACTGCATTCTGCGGCAGACAATGGAATTTCCAATCATAACAGCGGCATCACTGTCCTGATATAAGATGATTTTTCTGTTTTCTGCCGGAAACAAATATACGTTATCAAGCATAAGCAAATCTATCATATTGGGGTAAGCTGAAAACATACTCGACAGTGCAATTTTCTTTTCCCTGACAGGATGCAGGGCAAAGGTAAGCGGCGGTATTTCATCAAACCCATCCGGTAAAACAGTAAAATAAGCATTCAGCTTTCCTGTAAAGGAGTATTCCGTTTTTGCTTCCAGCTTTTCCGGAACAGGAATCTCCCGTTTTCTTCTGTAAAACTTAATGATGCAGAAAACCAGTACACACACAATTCCAACTACGATCTGCCAATAAGCCTCCAGAAAATATTTTGTTCTTACCGGAATTGTACCGATAAGGCTGCCCTCTCCATCAGAGATCAAAAGTTTAATTTCCCCTCTTCCTCTTCCTTTCGGTTCCAGCAAAAGGGTAGTTTCTTTTAATTCCGCTTTCACTATTTCTTCCGGCGCTTCCTGCAGCTCATAGCTGAGCGCATCCCCATCCGCATCTGCAAAATATTCATTTAAATCAACGGCCTGCTCACCTGAAACTGTTAAAAGTTCAATTTCCTTTGATGAAGTACTTGCCGGAAGCGTATTCAATATATTGATTCCTGAAATTGTATAAATACTATGTAAAATGTCCTGAGACTTAAGATATAAAATATATTCTCCTGAACTTTCAAAATTTACTGTACCTGACAGGCCCTGTGCATTTTCTGTTATTTCAGGCTGCACGATTTCACCGGTCTGCACATTCTCAAATGCTGCTTCCCATGTATTTGAATCATAGTTCAGGCTTTCAGCAGCATCTCCATTTTCATATTCAAATGTTATTTGAAACTCAATTAATCTGTTTTTGTCTGGCTCTTCCTTCCACTCTATCACCGGCAAAATGCTGCGCCTGCCGATCACAAATACCATCATTTTCTGTTTTTGTTCCGTATCAAAATTAATACTGAAATTTCCGTTTACGTTTCTAAATCCGGCTATGGCATATTTTCCTTCTATAATGGGCTTTATCTGCTCCGTCTGTTTCATATTTTCCGTTCTGCCATCCCACAAAATATCAATATTTTCAATTTCTTTATTTGATAAAAAAAGGATACTCAGCTCATCAAAACAGTCCGCGGATTCATAACTGATTTTCTGGCTGCCTTTATCATAAATACTGTTTCCCGCCTCATACACGCTGTAAGATGCCCCACTGTAAAATAAATCGCATAAAATACGTAACAGCCCATCTGGCTCCTGCAGTAAAAAATTTTTTCCATTTGTTTTCAGAGAAAGGTCATAAAGTTCCTCTGCATCTGCTCCGTATTCTTCCCCAAAGGCAATTGTAGAAATTTGAATATCTTCTTCTACACATTTTTGTATGGTCTTTTGTATATCTTTGTCCGAATCTTCTTTTGTTCTGCCTGTAGTGGAATTTTCAAGGTCTGTCTCGCCATCTGATATAAGTACAATCATTCTTTTTCCCTGAACTCCTTCAAGCATCCGGCAGGCTTCGCTTATTCCCAGGCCAATATCAGTCTCGCCCCCGTTTGGAGAACTGTCTATCAACTCTTTTAATCTTGTACACTGCTCCCCGATCTGCACTGATACCGGGCTCTGACTGATAATGATTTTGTCATTGTAAGCCACATAGCCAATTTGTACCTTTTCATTCTGCATGGTATCTACAAAAGCCTTTAGTCCTTCGGAAATCAATTTCTCTCCATCTCTGCTGTTCATAGATCCACTGTGATCTACTACAAATACAATATAAAGTTCTTCACTTGTGGTTACTTTTCCCTGCGCAGCTGCATGTATCTCAACAAATGAAAACAGCAACAAAAACATTGCCATCATATATGTGATTTTTCTTTTCATATCTTAAATTCCGTTTCCACTTACCTTCTTTGTTCGTATTTTCTCTAAAAGTAATAATCCGGCTTCAACTCCTACTGCCATTACTATCGGCACAGCATAATTTACTTTTCCAACAAGCCACAATATTACCACAAGTGCATTTTCCAAAATCAAAAACTCTACTACCCGCTTTCTGAAAAGCAGTGCTTCTTCTGCGTCATATTCCCTGTTCCTGTTTCCCAATGGTGCAAATCCAAATATACAGATATCTGAAAGCAACAGTAAAGTACATCCGACAGGTGCAATATAATTCCAATCAGAAATTATTTTGATGCAGGTTACCATGCAAAAAACAATAAGACATGAACTGATGTAGCATCCGCCTCTTGTTTTTGCATGGTATCCGCCGGCACTTTTTCGCAGAACCAGAAATGCTGCAAAAAAAATCAGAAACCCTGCCAGCTCATGGGTAAAAAGAGCTATGAGCAGATAGCTGGTATAATGAATCAGCTTAAGAAAAAGCCCCTCCAAACCAAAACGGTAAATTTCCTCATCTTCACGATCAATCATATTCATCTGAATCAGTTGGTTTATTATTCTATCTGTCATAGCTTCGCACCTGACTGCACATCATTTTTTCTTTTTCATGTCTTTTACTTTTTTGGGCATTACGGGCTGATAGCAAAAACAAAAACATGCTGAATCAGCTTCCTTTTTAGCGGTATTGTATGCACTCTTTGCAATCCTGCTTAACACCATTTCTTTTGTTGTCTTCATAACTTAAATACACTCCTTTTTGTTTTTAATGTTATCAAAAAGAAAACTTTTCACAATGCAATTTACATAATCGACAAATTTCGAACCTAATCGACAATAGGAAATATCACCCTTCATGAATCCCCTTATTAAAAAAACAGCATACAAGTGTCACAATTGACATCTTACATGCTGACTTTTTAATCCTTTTATTCTTTTAATTCAACTAAACATAGCTTCGGCCATAAATGTTTTATTTTCTATCAAAAACTCTATGCTGCCATTATATTGTTTTAAAACTTTCTCCACATTTTCCAGGCCGATTCCATGATGACGCCCCTTATTCGATATGAGCCTGCCATTTACATCCCGTTTGATCTCTCCGGAAAAAGTGTTGGATATCTGTATATAAGTAAATCCATTGAAGGGATGTACTTTTAGGGAAATTCTCTTTTCCTGCGCCCTTTCACAAGCCTCCACCGCATTGTCCAGCAAATTTCCGAATAAAGTAGTGATATCTATTGGCTTCATAAACTCAATGCTGATTTCTTGTATATCAATATCAAACTGAATATCGTTCTTTTCACAATAATTTATCTTATCATTAAGAATAATATTTAAAATTGCATTCTCACAATACTGCTTTATCAAAAGCGGTGCCACCATATCCTCAAATGAATCTGCATAGCTCTGTACCTCCGAAGGTGCGTTGATTTGTTTAAGTTCTTCTAAAACGCCTATATGTTTTCTGATATCATGGATAACCCGCAGCGCCGTTCTGTGGCTTTCTATCTGCTTCACATAATACTCATAATTACTTTTGGCCTGTCTTTCATACAAATCAAGTTTAAATTTTAAATCTCTGTTTTCCGCAAATGTGTCTAATAAGTAAAATAAATACAGATTAATAAAAATCATAAAAACTGCATCTGCCAGCAAAAACAGATACTCCTTATTACTAATCTCAAGCCTGACAATTAATAAAATTTCTCCTATATTTACGAAAATATATACGG
>VSNT01000040.1 GCA_009774465.1 Lachnospiraceae bacterium | reverse complement strand
GGATTATTAAGTATCCATTCTGGCAGATGACGTCGGAGAATCTGGGGGTATGTATGTGTAAATTATGGGGAGGCAGTCTGCCCCAGGGAAATTGAAAAGCGGTCTATATGCATAAATGGGGATATTGGAACCGTTTTAGAGGAATGTATCGGCTAAAGCTTTATTATTTGGATTTATGACCTCTTTCAAAAAATGAAAATAATTAAAGTTTTGAAAGTAGACCTGTTGCATAATTTTAAGAATACATGATATACTACTTTCAAAAGTGTAAAAAATTTAATTTTTTGAAAGCGAATAAATTTATGAAAACAATTTTGAGAAAAAAGTATTTGGACAGAATGATTGATTTGAAGGATACCCCGGACATAAAAATCATTACAGGAATCAGGCGTTCCGGGAAATCTCAATTGATGCAGGCATATGTAGAATATTTGCAGAATAATTTTGATAACGTCAATATTATTTATATAGATTATATGGATTTGGCATTTGAGGAAATCAAAGAATACCATGCACTTCATAATTATGTGAATGAGCGGTATCAGGCAGGAAAATTAAACTATGTCTTTGTAGATGAGGTGCAAATGTGTCCCGGATTTGAATTGGCCATTAACAGTCTGTATGCAAAAAGAAAGTATGATATTTATCTTACCGGTTCAAATGCATTTTTATTAAGTGCGGATCTGGCGACGCTTTTTACTGGAAGATATATTGAGATTCCTGTATTTCCGTTTAGCTTTGAGGAATATTGTGAATATTATGATGGCACCAGGGATAAAGAGCAGCTTTTCGAAGATTATTCTGTAAAAGGCGGGCTGGCAGGTTCTTATGTATATCGGACCGAAAAGGACAGAACAAATTATATAAAAGAAGTTTATGAAACAATTGTAACCAGAGATCTTGTACAAAAGTATCATCTTCCCGATACTATGGTATTGCAGCGTCTCAGTGAATTTTTGATGGACAATGTCAGCAATTTGACTTCACCTAATAAGGTAAGCAATATTCTCTCCGAAAACAGGATTGCCACCAACCATATAACAATTGGAAAGTATATCAAATATCTGTGCAACGCTTTCGTCTTTTATGACATTAAGAGATACGATATCCGGGGAAAGAAGTACCTGGAATCTCTGGATAAATTTTATCTGTGCGATACGGGCATCCGTTATGCAGTTTTGGGCAGCAGGAATATGGATTATGGACGGGTATATGAAAATATTGTCTGTATGGAGCTTCTAAGAAGGGGATTTGATGTCTATGTAGGAAAACTGTACCAAAAGGAAATTGATTTTGTGGCACAGTGTGGAAGTGAAAAAATATATATCCAGGTCAGTGATAATATTGACAGTGAGGAGACGTTTAAAAGGGAGGCTGCACCGCTTTTAAGCATACGGGATGCTTACCCGAAAAAATTAATTGCCAGAACAAAACATCCAAAATACACATATGAGGGCATCGAAGTTTGGAATATCGCAGAATGGCTTCTGGAGAAATAAGGACAAAAATAATTGACATGATATGACTGCTGTGATAGTCTTTAAATGACAGGACTATTGCAGTAGTCATTTTAATATAAAGATGTCATATTTATAGGCATTGCCTGCGGTATGGATGGAGGAAGAGATGAAACTATTTGATTCAGAACGAAAAGTAATGGAGGTACTTTGGCGGGAAGGGGAAATTTCTGCCGGGCAGGTGGTAAAGATTTTAAAGGAAGAGACAGGGTGGAACAGAAATACCACCTATACGGTAATTAAAAAATGTGTGGACAAGGGCGCGGTCAAAAGAGAGGAACCAGGCTTTATCTGCAGGCCTTTAATTTCCAGGCAGGAAGTACAGGACTTTGAAACAGAGGAATTGATTGATAAAATGTTCGACGGTTCTAAGGAAAAGTTTTTTGCAGCTTTTTTAGACGGGAAGGAACTGTCAAAGCAGGAGGTTGATTCATTAAAGAAACTGATTGATGATTTAAGTTAGGAAAGGAGACCGAAATGAACTTGATACAGATGAGTGCCGCAGCAGGTATTTTGATTTTGGGCATTGTTTTGTTTCGTTCTTTATTGATACACCGACTGCCCAAGAAAGTGATGATACTGCTCTGGGAAATTGCAATTTTACGTCTGCTGATTCCTTTTTCTGTTTCTTTGCCGATTCCAGAGCCTTTGGCGGAAATCAGGAGCCTTATCGTGAGTGAAATGTCTAAGGAGAGCAAAACGGAAATGTATGATATTTCAGTTGCGACAGGAGACGAAACGATTACTCAGGAAAATTCAGCCGCCTTTTATATTGGTGAAAAACCGCAAGTTGATTGGAGGAAAGCGGCAGCAGTGATTTACCTGACTGTAACTGTTATTTTGATGGCAGGTTCACTTTTTCTTTATACCAGAGACAGCCGCCTGTTTCGGGAAGGGCTGCCCATGCCGGAACAGGAGCGGGCAAGATTGCTTGCAATGGCGGGAGTAAAGGAAAAAGATTTAAAATGTTTGGGAAGAGTAAGGTTTCAGATTTCTGACCGGACTGCAACACCTGTAACTTATGGTTTGCTTCGACCTGCAGTGGTTTTTCCAAAAGGGCAGTATTTAAAAGAAGCAAAAGAAGTACGCTTCTGCCTGCAGCATGAGCTGATACATATTAAAAATCATGACAATTTAAAAAAGCTGGCAGCCCATTTGGCCCTTTGTATTCACTGGTTTAATCCCCTTGTGTGGGTATTGTACGTTCTGTTTAACCGGGATATGGAGCTTTTGTGTGATGAGACGGTAGTGCAGGAAGCGGCGGATGCAGACAGGAATATGCGCTTACATTATTATCAATGGCTGAATGCAGGAATATGGGATTTCAGACAGGGCTGGGATTTGGAAAAAATGCGGTAAAAGAAAGAATTGTGGCAGTGATGACAATAAAAAAGACCACATTTGTCGGCATATTGGCAGCTATCATAGCTTTGACAAGCGCATTGACCGTGTTTGTTACCAATACCGTTTCTGAACCCCGGGATGGGGTAGAGACAACCGCTGCTGGAACATATGTTGTATCAGATACCCCTGAATGGGTGAGCGTGACCTGGGAAGGAACATCTGCAGATGCGGCAGAGCAATCCTCCACTTTGGAAACAAGGGAATATTCAAGTGATGCAATGCAGTCAGAAGGAGCAGTTTATGCAACAACTGTCTCCACAGTGGAATTGTCTGATTCTGTAGTGCAGGAACAGGAAGCAGTATCAGCAGAAGTTGTGGAAGACACAGTCTATGAGGGAACAGGGCTGGATGAGGGCATGGAAGAAACAATATATGGATTGATAAATGAATTTGAGGTGTATGGGCTAAGCGGGGAAGTAAAAGGCGACGATTATCAGCTTTATTATAATGGAGAGCCTGTTTACTTTTTCGCTGATAATCAGAACTGGAATGGAGACGGATTTTCAGGAAGAGTGTTTGCAAAAGTTGCAAGCGCAGCAAATGGCAATACGGGAGTGATTACTAAATATAATGATGAAGGGGTGATCATTGGGCTGGTGCAGCTTTCCGAAAAGGATTCTAAGGTTTATAGCCATTCTTATTGGTAATTTGTTTTGTAAAATATGGATTGACACAATCTGACTACTGTGATAGTCTAATTAAAAGACTATTACAGTAGTCATGTTTTTTTAACATAAGAAGGCATGGAGGGAAAAATGGTACAAAAAATAATAAAAAGGTTAACAGGTCTGGCTTTAGCAGCAGTAATTTTGTTTACTGCAGGTTGTGGAAATTCAAATGGAGGAAATCTCCCTTCTGTGGAAAATGAAAGGAAGGAAGAAAATGGAAGCGTCGATTTGGATATTGCTATGGGGCGTTTTGCGGAGGAAGAAATTGATTTTTCAGAAAACTTTACAAATGTCAGAGAACTGAAAAAACTTTCTGATGGAAAGCTTATGATTACTGATGTATTTTCAGGAATATGGGTGTCAGATGACAATGGAATCTCGTGGCAAAATGAAAATACTAAGTATCTGGAGGAAAAACTGGCAAATGCTTACATCATGGATGTCAGGGTGGGAGAAGATGGTACCCTGGGTATTATTTATGATGATTATGAGGAGGAGACGTTTGCAAAAGGGGAAGAGGACGGGGAAGAACTGCCAGAAGACGGAGAAGATGAAAATTCAGAAAAATCTTCAGAGGAAGCCGGTTCTGCATTTGACCTGTCGCCGGAATGCGCACTGGTCAGGACAGATGGCACAGTAGTTCCTTTTACCCTTTCTTTAACAGAGGATGAGATGTATCCCAACAGAATCTGGATGACAAAAGAGGGGAGAGTTTTTGTAACTACCCTTGGAAATATTATTTATGAGATAAAAGAGGATGGCAGCAGTGAGGAATATCTTACCACGGAAGGCAGGCCGATGCTGATACAGTTTTGGGAAAATATCATGCTGATAGACGGATACGACTTTGAGGCGCCGCTTCTTTATGATATGGAAAAAAAGGAGTATGTGGAAGATAAGGTACTTTCGGACTTTGTAAAGGATAACGGGAGCAACAGGCAGTTTAACGGTGGAAGCTGGTATGACCTCTACTACTTTTTTGGAGAAGACGGAAAGCTGTATCTGGCAGGCGAAAAGGGGCTGTATTGTCATGAAACAGGACAGGAAGGAATGGAGCAGTTAATTGATGGAAAGTTATCTCGTTTAGGAAGCCCTCTTTATGGGATAAAAGGTATGGTTATGCTGGAGGATGAAGCGTTTCTGGCTGTTTTTAACAGTGGAAAGATTGTAAGGTTTACTTATGATCCCAATATGCCATCCATGCCGGAGGAATGTCTTAAGGTGTACAGTCTTGAGGACAGTTATGGAATACGAACAGCAATTGCTATGTATCAGATAGCAAAACCGAACGTACGTGTGGAATATGAGATAGGCAGAGGGGAAGATAATGGGGTGACCAGAGAGGATGCACTAAAGAAATTAAATACCCAGATTATGGCCGGAGAAGGGCCGGACGTTCTGATGATGGATGGACTGCCTGTGGATTCTTACATGGAAAAGGGGCTGCTCCTTGATTTAAATGAGTTTTTGGAAGAGGCTTTCAAAGAAGAAGATTTATACGAAAATCTGATCAGGGCGTTTGCATATGAGGGGAGCATTTACATGATTCCAATGCAGGCCGGTTTTCCTGTTATGTTAGGAAGAGAGGGTTATGTTTCTGAAATGAAGGATCTTGCATCTGTGGCGGATGAAATGGAAAAAATACGTAAGGACTACCCGGAAAAAGATATTTTAGGCATATGCTCGGAGAAAATGCTTATGAAGATTTTTTCAGTTTCCAGCGCGCCTGCATGGAAAAAAGAAAATGGAGAAATTAACGAGGATGCGGTAGCTGAATTTTTGACACAGATGAAAAGAATTTATGAGGCCCAAATGGATGGAATCGGCCAAAAGCAGGTGGACAGGTTTTTGTCAACCAGCGACTGGTACGCAGAAGAACTTGGAGAAAACTGGGAATATAATCTTGGACTTTATGGAGTCAATACCCTGGATTATGTAGGAGAATACGCCCGGTTTATGGCAGGAATGACTACTTATCCTTATGGCTATTATGATATTACTTCCGCAGCAAAGACAAAGGGATTTGAAGATACAATTCTGGTGCCTATGGCAGGGCAGTGCAGCAATGTTTTTGCGCCGGATACTATTTTGGGAATCAACGCGGCATCTGCCAAAAAAGAGCTGGCAGAGGACTTTTTAAGAGAATTTCTTGGTAAAGAGGTTCAGGTATCATTAGGAGGCTTTGGGGTAAACAGGGCGGCTTTTGAAGAAATGATCACAGTAGATAAAAAAGAGCTTGGAGAAAATAATCTGTATGGCGCTATGGCAATGATTGATGAAGATGGAGTGGAAGTATCTTTAGACGTATATTATCCGGAGGAAGAAGAACTGAATGTATTGAAAAACTGGATGGAATCGGCAGATACGCCTTACATGGCAGATACGGTTTTTGAACAGACCATATTTGAAGAAGGGGCCAAATATATTCAGGGAAGTCAAAGCATTGAAGAGACGATTAAGGAGATCAGGAATCAGCTTGCCATTTATATGTCGGAGTGAAAGATGTCGCTATGGCGGAAGGGAGATGGATTTGTGGCAAAAAAGAAAAGAAAGTTTTTCTGTTTGTTTGTATTTCCGGGGCTGATTGGAATTCTGCTTTTTGTACTGCTGCCCTTTGCGGATGTGGTGAAGAGATCCTTTACCACAGCAGTGACAGGGCAGTGGAATGGCCTGAAAAATTACGAAACAATTTTTCATAATCAGGCATTTGTACTGGCAGTAAAAAATACGTTCAGGTTTACGATTATCTGTATTCCTCTCCTGGTTTTTACCGGGTTTTCCATTGCCCTTTTGCTAAACGGGCTAAAAAGCAGAAAGTGGATGAAATCCATATTCCTTTTTCCCCTTGCCATGCCTACTGCTACGATTGTTCTGGTGTGGAAGATGGTGTTTTACGGGCAGGGTTTTTTCAATTTATTTCTTTCCCGTCTGGGGGAAATAACCGGCTTGTGGGGAGAAATTCATAAGGACTATCTCGGCTCAGGCGCCGCCTTCTGGGTTTTAGTGGGAAGTTATATCTGGAAAAACACAGGCTATACGGTAATTTTGTGGCTGGCAGGACTTGGCGGAATTCCTGTGGAACTTTTGGAGGCGGCAAAGGTGGATGGCGCAGGAAAATGGCAGCGGCTGTGGTATATGATTCTGCCAAATTTAAAGGGAAGTCTTTATACCATAGTGGTTTTATCCTTTTTAAATTCCTTTAAAATTTATCGGGAGGCCTATTTGACAGCAGGCGCTTATCCGGATAAAAGCATTTATCTTTTGCAGCATCTTTTTAATAACTGGTTTGTAAATCTAGAGCTGGATAAAATGGCGGCAGCGGCAGTGTGCACAGGCGGTATTTTAATGGCAGCAATTCTTCTTTTGCAGAAATTATGGGATAAGCAGGAGGTGTAGCGTGAAGGCGGATGAAAATAAAATAATGGAATTTCTGGGGCCGGTTGGAAAAGGACTTGAAAAAGGCGTGGCGGCGTTTCTGCTGATTTTCCCGGCTGTGCTGGTAATTGCACCCATATTTCTTTTGCTGTCCGGTTCTCTTATGGACAGGTGGGAGATGGGAAAATACATAGGCACCGTGTTTACGGAAGGAACAGAGTTTATCCGTTGGAAGCTGATGCCTGATTATCCTTCCTTTGCAAACTATAAAAAGCTGTTGTTCGAAACGCCTCAGTTTTTTGTCCTGTTTTGGAACTCCATGAAGCTGACAGTCTGTATTTTATTAGGGCAGCTTCTTGTGGCAGTTCCCTCAGCCTGGGGATTTGCCCTGTATCCGGTAAAAGGGAGCAGCTTTATTTTTGCATTCTATGTGGTTCTGATGCTTCTGCCCTTTCAGGTAACGATGCTTTCAAGTTATCTTGTGCTGAGTCAGTTGTCGCTTTTAAATACCCATCAGGCAATTATTCTGCCGGCAGTGTTTTCTACTTTTCCAGTATTTGTATCCTACGGAGGATTTAGGGGGATACCGCCTCAAATGCTGGAGGCGGCAAGAATAGACGGGGCAGGGGAGTTTACCATATTTGTAAGGCTGGGGCTTCCCCTTGGGAGGAGCGGACTGCTTTCGGCTATGGTGCTGGGCTTTTTGGAATATTGGAACATGATGGAACAGCCTATGGCATTTTTGGAGGAAAAAGCTCTCTGGCCTTTGTCTTTATATCTGCCGGAAATTACCTGGGGAGCTGCCGGATATGCATTTTGCGCCAGTGTAATCACGCTGATTCCTGCAGTGTTTGTGTTTGTCTTAGGGCAGGATTACTTAGAGCAGGGGATTATTTATTCCGGATTGAAAGCATAGGCGCCGGTATATAAAAAGCAGGAAAGAAGAGGGATGGTGGAATGAAAAAGGTTATCGTTGGATTTGCAGCGTTTCTGGGGTTTATGGTTATCTGCACTTTGATTTCCAAAAGTGTATATGCATACAGGCTTCCTATAGTAAGCGTCTGCCGGCCGGAATCTAAATACATAGAACATAAGGTGGAAGCGCAGGGAATCGTAGCGGCAGGAGGAGAAAAGACGGTTACTTATCTGCCGGGGCTGCGGATTGATTCGGTTCTGGTTCAGGTTGGAGAGAAAGTTGAGGAAGGAGATGCTCTGTTTCAGATAGATTTGGAAGATTTAAAGGAGTTGATGGAAGAAAAGCAGAGTGAAATTTCCAAGTTATCTCTTCAAATCAATGCAACCCTGGAAAATCAGGCCATTGAAGAACAAAAGAAAGAATTGGAGCTTGCCCGGGCAAGGGAGGATTATGACACCACGTCGCGTCTGCAGGATACCCAGGTGGGACGGGCAATGGAAAGTTA
Source organism: Lachnospiraceae bacterium (assembly GCA_009774465.1). GTDB lineage: Bacteria > Bacillota > Clostridia > Lachnospirales > Lachnospiraceae > Suilimivivens. The sequence goes on along the minus strand of VSNT01000040.1, from coordinate 18,053 downwards.
TGTTCAGGCAGAAAATGATCTGGAAGAAAGCGGAGGAGGGGAAGAATTAAAAGATGCGCTCCAAAGCGCCGCATATGGAGAGGCGGACGCCAAAGCTGCCCGGGACGAAGCGGTAAAACAGGCCCAGAGGCGGGTGGAAGATCTTCTCCTGCCGGAGGAGATTACAACAGAACTTGAAACTGCCAGACTGGAGCAGGCATTACTTTCCGAAAAATTACAGGAATATCAAAAAGTTTTGGATAATCAGGGAGTAGTGAGGGCGCCTTTTAGCGGCGTTGTCACTAAAGTGGCAGTTGGAGCAGGGGATCGGATTCCGGATACGGCGGTTTTACTTTTATCTGATGAAAGCCTTCCCTGCCAGTTAAAAATCCTGCTTGATAAAGAGCAGAAAAAGTATATCAGTTTAGGCGATCAGGTTCTGATAAGACTGGAAGGAAAAAATAAAGAGCTGGAGGAAAAAATAGATTATCTGGCTGAGAGCGAAGGTAATCCTGAAAAGTATGAGGCTTTTATCACTCTTCCAGAAGGAACTGGAATACCTGGATTATCCGGAACAATTTCCCGGTCTGAGAGCGGGGAAAAATACAGTCTCTGTCTTCCTGCTGCTGCGGTACATTCAGAAAATAACAGAAATTATGTTTATGTACTGAAAGAGCGGGAAGGAATTCTGGGACAGGAATACTATGTGGATGAAATAAATGTAAGGGTAACAGATAAAAATGATAACTGGGTGGCAATAGAGGAAGGAGCAGTAGATAAGGAAAGCAGAATTATTTTATCTGCTACGAAAGAAATAAAAAAAGGGGAAGCTGTGCGCTGGGAAGACGAATGAAAATTTCTGTGCCACTGCACTGGGCGCCATTATATGGGAAGCTCTTGTTAGCGGTGATTGTAGTGTGGTAAAATATCGGATAGATAAAAACAAAGGTCTTTAGGAGGTTGTGTTATGGCAAACACTACGAAGCTGGCCCTTGAGGCATCGCTTAAGAAGCTTCTGCTTCATAAACCCATTGATAAAATTACAATTAATGATTTAACCTCTGACTGCGGTATCAGCCGCATGGCTTTTTATTACCACTTTAAAGACCTTTATGATCTGGTAGAATGGGTGTGCGTGGAGGATGGAAAAAGAGCATTGCAGGATAAAAAAACCTATGATACCTGGCAGGAAGGCCTGCTTCAAATTTTTGAAGCAGTGATGGAAAACAGGCCTTTTATCCTCAATGTATATCGGAATGTAAGCAGGGAAAAAATCGAAAACTATCTGCATAAGCTTACCTATGAGCTGATAGAAGGTGTGGTAGAAGAAAAAAGTAAAGACACTGATCTGGCCAGGGAAGATAAAGAATTTATAGCTGGATTCTACAAGTATGGTTTTGTGGGGGTTATGCTGGACTGGATTGACCGGGGAATGAAGGACGATTATAAAAAGATTGTGGAGAAAATGAGCATTACACTACATGGAACGGTTGCTAATTCAATTATTAATTTTGTAAAGATAAAAAAGAACTGAATTTTACTTATCAAAACAGGGGGAATGATAAAAAACTTATCATTCCCCCTGTTTTGTAAATGGAAATAACCGGTTTAACCGGGTATGATGTGAAACATACAGGGAAGTCAAATGGATGTTTTGCATCCCCTTGACTTAATACTTACAGAAACAAACAGAAAAAGAAAGGTGGAAATTATTATGGCAGGTAAAAAGAAAGTCGGACTTGGCGTTGCAGCCATTGCAGCAGGTGCAGGAGCAGTTATAGCGGTAAAAAATCATAAAAATGCGGAAAAGAAATCAGCCGCAAAAGCTGCCGCTTCTTCTGAAAAAGAGGAGTACCGCAATACGGAAAGAGGCAAAGGGGAAAAGAACAGTAAGGGTATTTATTATACAAACGGAAACTATGAAGCATTTGCCAGACCGAAAAAACCGGAAGGGGTAGAGGAGAAAAATGCGTATATCGTAGGAAGTGGATTGGCATCTTTAGCGGCAGCCTGCTTTTTGGTACGCGACGGACAAATGCCGGGGGACCATATTCATATTCTGGAGGCAATGGATATTGCAGGAGGCGCCTGCGACGGAATTTATGATGCCACAAGAGGTTACATTATGCGTGGCGGACGTGAAATGGAAAATCATTTTGAATGTCTGTGGGATTTATTCAGAAGCATTCCTTCCATTGAAACACCAGGGGTATCTGTGCTGGATGAATATTACTGGCTGAATAAAGAAGATCCCAACTATTCTTTATGCAGGGCAACCGTAAACTGTGGCGAGGATGCACATACGGATGGAAAATTTAATTTAAGTCAAAAAGGCTGTATGGAAATTATGAAGCTGTTTATGACAAAGGATGAAGATTTGTATGATAAGACCATTGAGGATGTCTTTGATGAGGAGGTATTTGGCTCAACCTTCTGGCTGTACTGGAGAACCATGTTTGCCTTTGAAAACTGGCACAGCGCCCTGGAAATGAAGCTGTATTTCCAACGTTTCATTCATCATATTGCGGGACTTCCTGATTTCAGCGCCCTGAAATTTACCAAGTATAACCAGTACGAATCTTTGATACTGCCCATGCAGAAATATCTGGAGGATGCCGGAGTTGACTTCCAGTTTAATACGGAAGTGACCAATGTAATTTTTGAATTTGAAGGCGGAAAAAAGACTGCCAAGGCGATTGAATGCAAGGTAAAAGGCGTGGAAAAAGGAATTATGCTTACAGAAAATGACCTTGTATTTGTTACCAACGGAAGCTGTACGGAAGGAACCATATACGGAGATCAAAATCATGCGCCTAACGGAGATGCAGAGGTAAGAACCAGCGGATGCTGGAGCCTTTGGAAAAACATTGCAAAGCAGGATGCATCCTTTGGACGTCCTGAAAAGTTCTGCTCGGATGTGGCAAAGACTAATTGGGAATCTGCAACAATCACTACTTTGGATGACAAGATTATTCCTTATATTACTGATATTTGCAAACGTGATCCCAGGAGTGGAAAGGTGGTAACAGGCGGTATCGTAAGCTGCATGGATTCCAGTTGGCTTTTAAGCTGGACCATCAACAGACAGGGACAGTTTAAGGAACAGGATAAAGATAAAGTCTGTGTATGGGTATACGGTTTGTTTACGGATGTTCCCGGTGATTATATTAAGAAACCCATGAGAGAATGCACCGGAAAGGAAATCACTCAGGAGTGGTTGTACCACCTGGGTGTTCCCGTAGAAGAAATTGACGAACTGGCAGAAAACAGCGCAGTCTGCGTACCTACCATGATGCCTTATATCACTGCATTCTTTATGCCCAGAACCAAAGGAGACCGGCCTGATGTCATTCCGGATGGCTGTGTGAACTTTGCCTTTTTAGGACAATTTGCAGATACTCCAAGGGACACTGTTTTTACTACGGAATATTCGGTAAGAACTGCTATGGAAGCTGTGTATGGCCTTTTGGGTGTGGATCGCGGCGTGCCGGAGGTTTGGGGCAGCGTTTACGATATCCGTGAGCTGTTAGACAGCAGTGTAAAGCTTATGGATGGGAAGTCTCCTTTAGAGATCGAACTGCCCGGACCGCTGAATGCATTGAAAAAACCTTTGCTTCACTTTATAAAAGGAACGGTAGTTGAAAAAGTATTGCGTGATCATGATATACTGAAAGAAGGAATGCTGTAGGACTGAGATATTTTCAGGCAGAGAAAAGTTTCGGACAAAAGAAACCAGGAAATGCCGGGACAGAACAGATAATTAAGGATATACTTAAGCCACAACAGGAGGTTGATGGTCATGGAATGGGCAGAGGCAATCGGTGAAGCAGTTAAATTTATGGAGAGTCATATTACAGAAAATATTACAATGTATGAAGTGGCCAAACAGGTAAATATTTCCCCTTTTTATTTTCAAAAAGGCTTTAGCATATTGTGCGGATATTCCATAGCAGAATATATTAGAAACCGCAGGATGGCGCTTGCAGGGGAAGAACTGATTACCAGCAATGTTACAGTCATGGAACTGGCGATGAAGTATGGATATGATTCTCCTGACAGCTTTACCAAAGCCTTTTCCCGCTTTCACGGATCTACACCTTTAGCGGTGCGCAAAAATAAATCAATGATTAAAACTTTCGCACCGCTGAAACTGACAATTTCATTGAAAGGTGGTTATCGTATGGATTACAAAATTATCAAAAAGGAAGCTTTTACTGTTTTAGGCGCCTCAAAAGAATTCAGTTATGAAAACGCGAAACAGGAAGTACCGCTCTTTTGGCAGGAACATTATTCGTCAGGAAGAGGAAACTATGTGGGAGGAATGTTTGGCATCAACATTGATCCGCAGATGGGCAATGAAACCTTTGAGTATCTGATTGCAGATATTTATAATCCGGCGTTAGACATTCCGGAAGGACTTATCGTAAAGACAATTCCGGCATTAACCTGGGCGGTTTTTCCCTGCCGGGGGGCACTTCCTGATTCCTTGGAGGATGTAAATACAAAGATTTTTTCAGAGTGGCTTCCGGCATTGCAGGATTATGAGTTTGCAGCAGGATATTGTGTGGAAATGTATGACGCGCCGGATAAGTATCCAGGTGGAACAAATGATGAAAATTATTATACGGAAATATGGATTCCTGTTAAGAAGAAATAATTATTTTTGATTAAGGCGGTACAGTTCCTATACCTGGAACTGTACCGTTATTTTTGTGGTTTTTGTGATGTCCTATAGAGAATAATTGCAAACTCTTTCATTTTATTTTATAATATTCCTCGAAAGTAAAAGTAGTTTAGACACAGGAAAGGATACCAGGAGGAAAAAGAATGATATCAGTATTTGAAGGCGGTGCCTATTTAATAAATGGGACAGAGGTGATTCCTGACGGGGCGCAGGCCCTGTCCCAGGTGAAAGCAAAAACAGGAAAGGAAACCACAAAGGAAGTATCAAGGCAGCAGACCATTGCGTACCATATTTTGGAGGAACATAATACGTCCGGGAATATGGACAAGCTGAAAATCAAGTTTGACAAGCTGACCTCTCATGACATTACTTTTGTGGGAATTATTCAGACAGCCAGAGCGTCGGGACTTGAAAAGTTTCCGGTACCATATGTACTGACTAACTGCCACAATTCTCTGTGTGCGGTGGGCGGAACTATCAACGAGGATGACCACATGTTTGGTCTTACCTGCGCAAAGAAATATGGCGGTGTTTATGTGCCTCCTCATCAGGCGGTTATTCATCAGTTTGCAAGAGAAATGCTTGCAGGGGGAGGAAAGATGATCCTGGGATCGGATTCCCACACCCGTTATGGCGCTCTTGGAACAATGGCAATGGGCGAAGGCGGCCCCGAACTGGTAAAACAGCTTTTAAACCAGACATATGATATTAATATGCCGGGAGTGGTAGGCGTGTACCTTACCGGAGAACCGGTAAAGGGCGTTGGGCCTCAGGACGTAGCGCTGGCGATTATCGGTGAAGTGTTTGCCAGCGGTTATGTGAAGAATAAAGTAATGGAATTTGTAGGGCCCGGCGTGGCATCCTTAAGTGCGGATTTCAGAATTGGCATTGATGTAATGACCACGGAAACCACCTGTTTATCCTCCATCTGGCAGACAGATGATGTGATTAAAGAATTTTATGAAATTCATGGAAGAAGTGAAGATTATAAAGAATTAAATCCGGGTGAGGTTACTTATTATGATGGTATGATTTCCATTGACTTAAGCACCATTAAGCCAATGATTGCAATGCCTTTTCATCCCAGCAATACCTATACCATTGAGGAATTGAATGCAAATCTTATGGATATTTTAGATGATGTGGAGAAGAAAGCGGCAGTTTCTTTAGACGGGGCAGTAGAGTTTACGCTTAAAAATAAAGTAAAAAATGGAAAGCTTTTGGTAGATCAGGGAATCATTGCAGGCTGTGCAGGGGGCGGATTTGAAAATATCTGCGCTGCGGCAGATATTATGAAAGATACCTATATTGGTTCCGATGGCTTTACCTTAAGCGTGTATCCGGCATCTATGCCTGTATATATGGAGCTGATTAAAAACGGATGTGCAGCGACACTGCTTGAAACCGGTGCGGTTATGAAAACTGCATTCTGCGGTCCCTGCTTTGGCGCAGGCGATACCCCCGCAAACAACGCGTTCAGTATCCGCCATTCTACCAGAAACTTCCCCAACCGGGAAGGCTCCAAGCTGCAGAATGGGCAGATTTCTTCTGTGGCTCTTATGGATGCAAGATCGATTGCTGCAACAGCGGCAAACAAAGGTGTGCTTACAGCAGCTACAGATTTTGATGGCCCCATCAACAAATACCAGTATCATTTTGATGCAAATATTTATGCAAACAGAGTCTTTGATTCTAAAGGAAAAGCTGATCCTTCCGTTGAGATTCAGTTTGGCCCTAATATTAAAGACTGGCCGGCCATGACAGAGCTTCCTGAAAATCTGGTTCTTAAGGTGGTATCTGAAATTCATGATCCGGTTACCACTACGGATGAATTGATTCCTTCCGGAGAAACATCTTCTTACCGCTCCAATCCTCTGGGGCTTGCGGAATTTACTTTGTCAAGAAAAGATCCTGCTTATGTAGGACTTGCCAAGGAAATTCAGGTGGCGCAAAAAGCTGTGATGGCAGACAAATGTCCGATAGAAGAAGTACCGGAGCTTAAGCCTGTAATGGAAGTGATACAGAAATCCTTCCCTGAAGCAGGCAGGGGAAATATTGGATTTGGTTCCACTATTTTTGCAGTAAAGCCTGGGGACGGTTCCGCCAGAGAACAGGCTGCATCCTGCCAGAAGGTGCTTGGCGGCTGGGGCAATATTGCAAATGAATATGCAACTAAGAGATACCGCTCTAATTTGATTAACTGGGGTATGCTGCCATTTTTGATTGAGGAAGGGGAACTTCCCTTTAAGAATAAGGATTATCTGTTCTTCCCGGGAATTAGAAAGGCAGTGGAAGATAAAAGTGATGAAATTAAGGCATACCGGGTAGGCGAAGAGGAACTTACGGAATTTACCTTAAGGCTTGGCGAATTGACAGATGAGGAGAGGCAGATTATCCTTAAGGGATGTTTGATTAACTATAATAGAGTGTAAAATTTTCTTTTTTACAGTTAACGATTGCATCAAGAGCAAACAGCAGCAGCTGTTTGCTCTCTTTTGCTGCTTCATAAATTTTTTCATCAAAACCAGATTCGGAAAACAGCGCATAATAAAATACAGCATTTGCCTTTGTTGGAGCTAATTTTGCCAATGTGTCCAGGTATTCGGAATAAGTAAAGGGTTTTCCTTTAAATTTGCATTCGCCAATTAAGTATTGATCCATTTGCTGAGATATGGCAACAATATCAATTTCGGTTTCGGCAGTTCGAAGCCCGTCTTTTTGTGATAAATCCCTTACAGTTGTTTTTCCAAACCAACGACCTATTCGTCTATAGCGGAAGGGCAGAGCATTTGCCTTTTGCAGTTCCTGAACATATTGGGTGCAGACATCTTCGAAAGTGAAAGCTGCAAACTCATGAAGAAGAGGAGCAATTGCATATTCAAATACACCATCTACATCTCCTGCTTCTAAATCAGAAATATTTGTAAAGACAAAAGAGTACCAGAATCGAAAGTAATTATCCGTCAGTTTATAGATTCCGCGGTTGGCATTTGCCCGCTCTTTTGTAGCGGCATCAACAGAAAATTCCCGTTTTACAAGACCTAATTCTATTAAATTGCGAAGATATACACTTGTTTTAGAAGTGTCTTCCACAAGCGACTTTTGACTGATGTCATTTAAGCGTGTGCTACCTAAGGCCACAGCTTCAATGAGCGAATTATATACGGAAGTTTCCCTGAACTCCTGTCGTAGCAGGAAGTCTATTTCACTGTATAAAACGCACCCCTTAGTAAGAATATTCTGCTTTATATTGTCTGATAGAGATAAATTCGGATCAAATTGTCTTAAATAATGAGGAATTCCCCCCAGAATAGAATAGGCAAGTACTTTGTCATAATTAGAATAGTCAGGCAGGAATTGAATAGCATCATAAAAACTCATCTCATTCATTTTATAAATTCCGGTAGCCCTGCCATAAAGTGGATTCTTTTCAGCAAGCAGTTCCTTTTCAATAAAACTCATGGCGCTTCCGCAAAGAATAAGCATAATATTAGAATCCTTTAACACCTCGTCCCAAAGATTTTGAAGGATAGAAGGGATTTCGGGGCATCCCTTGCACATATAGGGAAATTCATCAATTACCAGTAATTTTTTCCTGTTTTCATAAGGTAATTCCAGGATAGACCGAAAGGCCTTTTCCCAGTCTGCAAATTGATTGATATACTGTTTTGAGGGAAGGTTTTCCTTAAACATTTTTTCAGAAAAAGATTTTAGCTGTAATTTGTCTGTGCATTCCCGGCATACGAAGAAAACATGGGGTTTTCCCTCACAGAATTTTCTGAGAGTTTCCGTTTTTCCAATGCGCCTTCTGCCATAAAGGACAATTAATTGTCCTTTACTTGAATGATATCTGTTTTCTAAAAATTCCAGTTCCTTTTCTCTGCCAATAAACATAATAACCTCATATATTTCAAATCGTAATTTACTAAATCGTGATTTGAATTTATTATATGCACAGGTTGCAGGAAAGTCAATTATTTTTTATAAAGATGTATGGACTATTGGTAAGTTTACCGTTATGTAAGTTTATCCATCAACCCGGCAGTAAAGACGCCTGCTGCTAAAAAGAAAATATTGATAAGCCCGCTATTTGTAAAAACAGTGAGCGCATCAAAGGGGGTAATCATAATAGTAGCGGCAATAATAATGCCTACAATTCCATGAAAGGCTTCGGAATAACAGGTATCAAATAAGGAATTTACCGCTCTTGACAGGAAAATAATGGTAGCAACGCCGCCAATTCCACCGGGAATTAACACCTCCGGTGATAAGCTGCCAATGCCTTCCACAAAAGGCGTGTACAGGCCTAAAGGCATAAGCAGAGTGGAAAAGCTCATTCCCGGTGCAATAATACTTAAGGCAAGGCAGAAGCCGCAGAACACATACCAGACAAATCCTGGCCTGATCGTTACGCTTAAGGCATTAAGACTGATTAAAAGAGAAAAAACAATTATCATGGCGGTAAACATGGAAACAAAGGATCTTTTGGTCCGGCCATGAAGACCGGATTCCTTCCATAAAGAAGGAAGCATTCCTGCGATCAGCCCGATAAAAAGACAGATGGATGGATCAGGATATTTTTTCAGAACAAAGGAAAGCAGGTGTGCGATTTCCACAAACCCGATGACATAACCTAAAATGTAAGGGAGCAGTCTTGGAACATGGGTTTTGAAATTGCGAACCGGATTTGCCAATAGTTCCATAAGAGGCTTGTAAATACCGAATATAACGCTTAAAACACCGCCGCTGATACCGGGAAGCACAGCGCCAAGCCCCACCAGCGCTCCCTGCAGAATATGGAATGGGATTTTCAGGAGTGCAGAGAAGGATGATTTTTCTTTTTTTATAGTCATAGAGTTGACTCCTTTTTGGTTGGAGGCTGAGCTGTTAATATAGCTTATGGCAAAAAGGGGTTGTTTCATTACATGGGAATTTGGGAAAGTTTTTGTATGTCTAAATTTATTGAACGATTGGCCGATAAATATATTGCAGATGTTTATGGCCAGAACATCTACAAAATCATATTGTATAAGTCGCCACGGATGGTATGCTTTAGGGAAACGGACAGCCCTTTTGTGTATCATTTTTGCTTTTTTCAACCAGGGAGGGGAGATTTGGGCAAGGGACTTGAAGAAGGAGGTAGAATGCGAATTGATTCCAGCACAATAGGAATGGAGTCCGCCAGAAAGCATACGACTTTTTCAGGAAGAGTCAGTAAGCTTATGATCACCACCGGAAGGCAGAGCTTAAAGGATGGAACCGGAAGTCTGCTGAAAGATAAGTCGGAGGGTGATGTAAACGGTCAGGAAAAGCAGACCAGGGAAAATAAGGGTAATTCGCTGCAGAGTACTTTGGAGGAAATGCGTGCGAAAGCAGGTAATACCGGCTTAAGCAGGGTTAACAGTACCGACCTGCGTGCGGTACAGGAACAGCTATTGGAAATCAGACAGCAATGCCTGAATTATCTGATGAAAATTTTCTTTCCCGAAAAAAGAGAAATGGACTGGAGTGAAATGACTTCCTCACAGGAAACAAATCAGAGCACTTCAACGCAGGACAGCATAGTTTCTGTGGTTGGTATGGGAACTAAAACTTTTTCTTACAGCTCTCAGTATTATTATGAGGAAACGGAAAATACCAGCTTTACCACACAGGGAACCGTAAAATGTGCAGATGGAAGAGAAATTAATTTTAATTTAAATCTGGAAATGAGCAGGAGTTTTCAGGAGTATTATGAAGAAAATGTTAATTTTACACAGACTTCCATGTGCGATCCCCTTGTAATTAATTTAAACGGGAACATAGCAGATCTTTCCGATCAGACATTTTTATTTGACATTGATGGAGATGGTCAGGAGGATGAAATCAATCGTCTGGCAGCCGGAAGCGGTTTTCTTGCACTGGATAAAAATGGAGACGGGATGATTAATGATGGTTCGGAGCTTTTCGGAACCAAATCCGGAAACGGGTTTGCAGATCTGGCAGCTTACGATACGGATCATAATGGCTTTATTGATGAAGGAGATGAGATCTGGGATAAGCTGAAAATCTGGGTGATGGATGAAAATGGAAACCAGCAGCTTTATTCTCTGGCGGAAAAAGGCGTGGGAGCCATATGCCTTCAAAATAATGCAACCAATTTTGCAATTACCGATGAAAATAATCAGGCCAAGGGAATGATTCGCAGTACCGGAGTATTCCTGTATGAAAATGGAAACGTGGGAACTGTGCAGCATGTTGACTTAGCGCTTCATGAACAAAAGAAGCAGGAAGAGGCCAGAAAAAATCAAAATAAATATGCGCAATGGCTGTATGCTATGGCAATGTAATATATTTTGGGCATCCTTCATAAAATAGTCTGGAGGTGTCCTATGAAAAAACTTAGAGTCTTTCAAACTGTCGAAAATAAAAGAATCGCATCCGGATTTCCTTTACGAAATCTGGGTACGATTCTTTTACTTTTGCTGGTTATTCCATATTTAATTACCTTTTTGTTTGGAAATCTGGAAGAAGGCAGTTCTGGCAGAGCATTAGAAACCGTGGCTGCAGAAAATGAAAATTTTGAGAGAAATATTTATGTAAAAAATATAACTTCATTGGGAAATGAAACAATACCTCTTGAAATTTATGTTGCAGATAAGCTTGCAAGAAGCATTGACAGCACTTATGAAATGGAGGCCATAAAGGCGCAGGCTGTTTTGATCAGGTCGGGACTTTTGGCAGTTTCAGAAAGCGCCGGAAGCGGAAAGGAAATCTGCGTGGAAGATGAAGAATATGGAAATGTGCTGATACCGGAACAGATATGGCAGGCGGTTTCAGAAAGCGCCGGCGTCTGTATTATGTGGCAGGATAAACCTGTAAGCGCCCCGTACTTTGCAGTGAGCAACGGTACCACAAGAAATGGGGAAGAGTTGCTGCTTATGGAATATCCTTATTTAAAGAGCGTGGTCTGCAGCAGAGACTTTTTATCTAAAGATTTTATGAGCTCTGCCAGTTTTGAAGAAAGCGAGTTTAAAAAAATATGGGAACAGATGCCGGGAACATATCTGCCGGAAGAAGGCACAGAAGGACTCATGTTTCAGGAAGAATTAGATGGAATAAAGGTTTACAGAGACAGCACCGGGTACGTGCTTTATCTTGAGTGGGAGGGAAAACTGGTATCAGGGGAAGGCTTTAGAGAAGCGTTTATGCTTTCCTCCTCCAGCTTTCATATGGAAAAGGAAGGGACGCTTATTATTTTTTCCGTAAAGGGATCAGGACATGGGCTAGGAATGAGCCAGTTTGCTGCAAATGAAATGGCAAAAGAAGAGGAGGATTATGTAGATATCCTGAATTATTTTTTTGATCAGGTAACAATTACAAAAATTGAATAAAGTAGAAAAAAGGGGCAAAACTATCCATAAAGAATAATCATGTGCATGGCAGTTTACCTGAATAATTGCGTCTTGGCGCCGGATGATGCAAGCTTTTCGTCATGTGCAGAAAGCGGCGCAGAAATGAGGAATAAAGATGAGAAGAAGTAGAAGAAGAGGCCTTGCCAAAGAACGGCTGATTATGATTGCATCGTCATTGCTGGTTTTAGCATCTTTAACCGCTACAGGAATATGGCTGGGGAGAGACAGCAGCAGTCAGGATGAAGGATATGTGGTAGATTTAAGCTCCATTGAAAATAGTGCAGCAGCAGGATTGGCCGAAGAAAACAATTTAACCCTTGCAGAAAGTGTGACGCAGGGAGCGTCTACAGACGACCTTGATTATGATCCCTATTTTCAGGAAACAAACTCACAGAGAGTGGAAAACCCTGACGAATCAGAAAGCAGCAGCATGTCGGATACCTCCCAGGAGGAAGAGGTAAAGACAAGTAAGGAAAACAGCACCGACGAAAAGCCGCAGAGTGTGAAGCAGGAAGAGCAGGAGGAAGAAGAAAATACACCTGCATTATCTACTGCCATGCAGCCGGCGCTTACATTCAGCGATTCTGATACGCTCATTTGGCCGATAGTAGGGAATATACTGATCAATTACAGTATGGACAAAACTGTGTTTTTCCCCACATTGCAGCAATACAGGTATAACCCGGCAGTAATTATTCAGGCAAATGAGGGTGATCTGATTACGGCATCATCTGCAGGTAAAGTAATTTCCGTATTTTCCGACCGCCGAATAGGAAACGGAATCGTAGTGGAATTAGGAGGCGGATATGAAGTAACCTATGGCCAGCTTCAAAATATACTGGTATCTGAAGGCAGCTATGTGGCAGCAGGAGATATTATAGCCGAGGTTGCAGCTCCCACCAAGTACTACAGTGTGGAAGGGACTAACGTTTATTTTAAGCTGACTAAGGACGGAGAACCTGTAAATCCCTTATCGAAGCTGAATTAACCTTTTAAAATTTGTTTCAACTGCTTTACTTTATATAGGAAAGGTAAGAATACGGAAATGTTGTATATAATCGGCGGCAGGGTTTTAACTATGTCGGGAGAGAAATGGGAAAAAGGATATATATGCATTGAAGAAGGAAAAATAAAGGAGCTGGGGGCTATGAAAAATGGCGCCCCATTTCCTTTGCAGTCCGGTAATGGAATGCAGGTGATTAATGCATCCGGCTGCATTGTAATGCCCGGATTAATAGAGGCGCATTGTCATATGGGAATTACTGAGGAAAAAAAGGGAATGGAGGGAGATGACTGTAATGAGACAGTAGATCCCATTACTCCTTATCTTCGTGCCATTGATGCCATTAATCCTATGGATGCAGCTTTTGATGATGCAGTTCGTGCAGGGATAACCGGAGCAATGATTGGACCGGGAAGTGCAAATGTAGTGGGAGGCAGCTTTGCATTTGTCAAAACACATGGAAGGAATATTGACAGGCTGGTAATAAAAAGTCCGGCTGCCATGAAGGTGGCTTTTGGGGAAAATCCCAAGGTTAATTACAGTGGTCAGGGGAAATCACCTGCAACCCGTATGGCAATTGCCGCCATGTTAAGAGAAGAATTGTTTAAAGCATTCCAATACAGGGAAAAGAAGAAAAAGGGAGATTTGGAAGAACCTGATTTTAAATATGAATGCTGGCTGCCGGTGTTAGAAGGAGAGATTCCTTTAAAGGCCCATGTGCACAGGGCGGATGATATATTAACAGCAATCAGAATCGCCAGAGAATACCATCTGAAAATGACGCTTGACCATTGCAGTGAAGGGCATTTGATTGCCCAGGAGGTGAAGGAGTCCGGATTTCCGGCAATCGTAGGGCCGGATCTTGCCAGCAGAAATAAAATAGAGGTTCAGAATATGGCATTTAAAACAGTAGGTATTTTAAATAAACAAGGAGTGAAAACCGCCATTACTACGGATCATCCTGTAAGCCTGATACAGTCGCTGCCTATTTGTGCCGGAATGGCGGCAAAGGCAGGAATGGAGGAAATGGAAGCTTTAAAATCCATTACCATATATCCGGCCCAGATCTGCGGCGTGGATCACCGCATAGGAAGCCTTGAGAAAGGGAAGGATGCAGATATTGTTATTTTTAATGGAAGTCCTCTGGAAGTGGCAACAAAAGTAATGTGTACCCTGATTGATGGCGAAATTGCATACGCAGATCAATCATTTTCTTTACCTCATGATGAAAAACAGTTATAATCGAAGGCAGGGTGTTGGGGCTTTGAAGGAGGAATAAGGTTGAGAAAACAAATGATGGTAATTGTGCTTGCATGTGCTGTTTTGTTTGCAGGATGCCAGCAGATACCTTTGGATAAATATATACCAATCCCATCCGGAGATGACAATTTTGTCAGTATGGAGGAAACACCGGATCTTTCCTATGAAGTTCCGGTAAGTACTCCCGGCATTTTGATCAATCAATTAGGATATATGCCTGAAGACAAAAAAGTGGCTGTCTTTCAGGGGGATGAGCTGCCGGCTTTTTTTTATGTGATTGATATGGAGAGTCAAAATGCTGTATATACCGGATTTTTGGAAGAGCAGGGATATAATCAGGAATTGGAAGAATATAATAGCTATGGAGACTTTTCCGAATTACAGACACCGGGAAATTATTACATAGAAGCACCTGTACTTGGAAGATCGTATTCCTTTTCCATTGGAGAGGATCTTTATATGGATACATTTAAAGAGGCATGCAGGCAGTATTATTATAATCGCTGCGGAATAACACTGACAACAGAATATGCTGGTGAGAATGCACGTAACGCTTGCCATATCGGCAAGGTAATGCTTAAGGAAGACACTTCCATCAGTCTTGATGTTTCAGGGGGATGGCATCAGGATGAAAAGGGGCAGAAGGATGTGATAACGGCAGCACAGGCCATGTCAGTGATGCTTCTGGCCTATGAACTGTATGAAGAGGCATTCACAGATGATTATGGAATTCCGGAAAGCGGAAATGGCATACCTGATATTCTGGATGAAGTGAAGTATGAGGTTGAATGGATGCTGAAAATGCAGGATAAACAGACAGGAGAAGTTTATGCAGGTGTGTCTGTTTACGGATCAAATAATGATGCTTCCGGCAAATCGGCAGATATCTATCTGGAACCTTCATCAGTAGAGGCAGAAAGAGCATTTGCTATGGCGCTGGCCAAGTTCAGCTATTTGTATCAAAATTATGATACGGAATATGCCACTTACTGCCTTCAGGCAGCGGACAGAGCCTGGAAGCATGCAGAGCTGGAGTCATCTGATGAAAGTGGAACAAATAAATGGAAATTTGCGGCGGCGGCAGAACTCTATCGTGCGGCAGGCCAGAGAAGCTGCCATAAATATATTGAAGAATTTTTAAGCAGCGAGAAGAATTTTTATGAGCAGGATGAAGTTATTTTAATGGGCTGCGTTACTTATATTTCTACCAAACAGAAGGTTGAACTTACTCTGTGTGACAGAATTATGAAAATGCTGATGCAGCAGGCGGAGATGATTTCTGAGGATGCGCTCAGCAGCCCTTATCTTGCATCTGTAAATAGCGGACAGGATAATAGCCGCCAATTGTTAACTAATATAATGTATCTGATGGTAGTGAATCATATTATTGCCAATTATGAATACAAAGCAGTCATAGAAAATCATCTTCATTATCTGTTTGGAAGAAATGACATGGCTGTCAGTTATGTTGACGGTTTTGGAGAAAACAGCTATGGAAGGGGAGAAGAAGGTATTGGAATTATGAAACAATTTGACACGGACAGTAAGCTTGTTTTCATGCTCAGTGAGGTGATATACAGATCGGCTGGATAAGCAGCATATTTTGCAATAGTGTAGGCAGATTATTCTCTTTATCAGTAATGGAAACAGGAATAAAATGGTTAAAGTGGCAGCCTGTACATAAGCACAGGCGCGAAATGATTAAGGAAGGCGTGGTGATAACAATGAAAATTGTAGTTTTGGCAGGAGGAATCAGTACGGAAAGGGATGTTTCCTTAAGTTCGGGAGTTATGATATATAAAGCATTAAAAAAGAAGGGACATAAGGCGATCCTTTTGGATGTATATTTAGGGTATACGGGGCAGGACGCTGAGGATGTTTTTGAAAAGGATGAAAAATGGGATAAGGAAACAGGCGGTATCAGTGATAAGAATCCTGATATTGAACAGGTAAAGGCAATGCGCCCTGACGGGGATAAAAACTTTTTCGGGCCCAATGTTATTGCTATCTGTCAGATAGCAGATGTGGTTTTCATGGCCCTTCATGGGGAAAATGGAGAAAACGGAAAAATTCAGGCATGTTTTGATCTTATGGGGATTACTTATACAGGAACCGATTATGTGAGCTCGGCCATCTGCATGGATAAGGGAATCACTAAAGACATTTTTGCCTGTTATGGAATACCTTCCCCGGCAGGGATCCGCCTGAAAAAAGGGGAAACGCCCAAAGAAAAGGTTCCTTTTCCCTGTATGGTAAAGGCCTGCTGTGGCGGTTCCAGCGTAGGCGTAGGTATTGCCTGGAAGGAAGAAGAGTATGAACAGGCTCTTAAAGAGGCCTTTCGCTATGACAATGAAGTGATTGTGGAACAATACATAAAAGGGCGGGAATTTTCTGTGGGTGTTATGGAAGGGAAAGCGCTGCCTGTTATTGAAATTGCCCCATTGCAGGGATTTTATGACTATAAAAACAAATATCAGGCAGGCTCTGCCATTGAGACTTGCCCCGCAGAGCTTTCAGAGGAGAAGACGAAAGAAATGCAGGCCTATGCAGAAGAGGCTTTTCGTGTACTGCGGCTAAAAAATTATGCCAGAATGGATTTTATGATGAGCGAGACAGGGGAAATTTATTGCCTGGAGGCAAATACACTGCCTGGCATGACGCCTACCTCCCTGCTTCCCCAGGAGGCGGAAGCCATAGGGATTTCATTTGAAGAACTGTGTGAAAAAATCATAGAGGCAGCAGTAAAATAGATGAATTGCAGGAATGTGAGGTATGACTTATGAAAAATATGACAGTAGGCAATATTGCAAAAGCCTGCGGCGGAAAGCTTTTTGGCGGTGGAGAAAGCAGCCGGGAAGCATCCTGTGTGGTGATTGACTCCAGAAAGATGGCAGAGGGCGGCGTGTTTATCGCCACAAAGGGCGAACGCGTGGACGGACATGATTTTATTCCTCAGATGAGGGATAAGGGCGCGTTGGCTGTTGTGTGTGAAAGAGAGCCCGTGGGCTGTCAGGTACCTTATATTCTTGTTCAGGATTCTTTCAGGGCGCTTAAAGATATTGCTGAATTTTACAGAAGCCAGCTAAACATTCCTGTGGTGGGAATTACGGGAAGCGTAGGAAAAACCAGCACCAAGGAAATGATTGCATCAGTTTTGTCGGAAAAGTTTTGCGTGTTAAAAACAGAAGGAAACTTTAACAATGAAGTGGGACTGCCTCTTACAGTTTTACAGATCAGACAGGAGCATCAGGCAGCAGTTTTGGAAATGGGAATCAGTGACTTTGGAGAGATGCACAGACTAAGCAGAATTGGGAAACCTGACATTTGTGTCATAACAAATATCGGACAGTGCCATCTGGAGAATCTTGGGACAAGAGAAGGGATTTTAAAGGCAAAGACGGAAATATTTGATTTCATGAATCCTGACGGGTATGTTTTTGTAAATGGCGATGATGATATGCTGGTCAGGGTACAGGCAGCGCGGGATCATGAAGTGGTGCATTTTGGTCTTGGCATGGGAAATCAGGTGTTTGCTTCTAATGTGATGAACAGGGGATTACTTGGTTCCGAGGCGGTAATCCACATGGGGCTTTGTGTCTTTCCCGTAAAAATTCCGCTTCCCGGCGAGCATATGGTATATAATGCACTGGCGGCAGCGGCAGTGGGAAGATGCATGGGGCTTTCCAGGGAACAGATAAAATCAGGGATATCCAAAGTGCAGGCAGTGGGAGGA